>JAOPWU010000122.1 GCA_025965515.1 Mycobacterium sp. | reverse complement strand
GAGACCACGTACTTCGCCAGCGACGCGGCCTACTACCTGGACAAGCGCAGCCGCGGCGCCGAGAAGGTGGTCATCATGCTGGGGGCCGACCACCACGGCTACATCGGCCGGATGCGCGCCATGGTGGCCTGCTTCGGCGACGACCCGGACGTGACCCTCGAGCTCCCCATCGGGCAGCTCGTGGACGTCGTCCGGGACGGCCAGCCGGTCAAGATGAGCAAGCGCGCCGGCACCTTCGTGACGCTCGACGACCTCGTCGAGATGACCGGCGTCGACGCCGCCCGGTACACGCTCGCCCGGTCCAGCACCGACTCGCCGATGACGTTGGACGTCGACCTGGTGACGCGGCGGACCAATGACAACCCGGTCTTCTACGTGCAGATGGCGCACGCCCGCATCGCGAGCATCGTGCGGAACGCGCAGGAGTACGGCATCCCGGCGCCGTGGCGGACCGGCGGTTCCGCGGCGGACCTCGACGCGGTCCCCGTCGGGCTGCTGGACCACCCGGCCGAGGTCGCGCTGCTCGGTCACCTCGCCGAGTTCCCCCGCGTGGTCGGGTCGGCCGCCGAACTGCGCGCGCCGCACCGCGTCGCGCGGTACCTGGAGGACCTCGCCGGCACCTTCCACCGGTTCTACGAGGCGTGCCGGGTCCTGCCGAAGGGGGACGAGCCGCTCGAGCCGGTCAACGGGGCACGGCTGCTCCTGTGCGAGGCCAGCCGCGTCGTCCTCGCCAACGGCCTGCGGCTGCTGGGCGTCACCGCTCCGGAGCGGATGTGACCGGCGTGCGGCCGCTCGACGAGGGCGTCTGGCCGGTCACCGCGCGCGTGGACCCCGACGGCGTCCTGGTGCTCGGGGGCGTCCGCGTGGACGACCTCGTCCGCGAGGTGGGGACGCCCGTCTACGCCCTGGACGAGGAGGACGTGCGCAGCCGGGCCCGCGCCTACCGCGCCGCCTTCCCGCCGGAGAGCGCCGACGTGTACTACGCCGGGAAGGCGTTCCTCTGCACGGCGCTCGTGCACTGGATCGAGCAGGAGGGGCTGTCCCTCGACGTCTGCACCGGCGGCGAGCTGGCCGTCGCGCTGCGCGCGGGGTTCCCGCCGGAGCGGATGCTGTTCCACGGCAACAACAAGTCGATCGAGGAGCTGCGCCGGGCGGTCTCCGTCGGGGTCGGCCGGATCGTCTGCGACTCCGAGATCGAGATCGGCCGGCTGGCCGCGGTCGCGGGCGCCGCGCAGCGTCGCCAGCCCGTGTACCTGCGGGTCACCCCGGGCGTCGAGGCGCACACCCACTCCTACGTCTCGACCGGCCAGGAGGACCAGAAGTTCGGGTTCTCGCTCGCCAGCGGTGCCGCGCTGGCCGCCGTGGCCAAGGTGCTGGGCTCGCCCATGCTGGAGCTGCGGGGGCTGCACGCGCACATCGGCAGCCAGATCTTCGACACGGCCGGGTTCGGGCTCGCCACCCACCGGCTGGTGGGGCTGCTCGCCGCCGTCCGTGACGCGCATGGGCTGGAGCTGCCCGAACTCGACCTGGGGGGCGGCCTCGGCATCGCCTACACCAGCGAGGACGCGCCCCTCGACGTGGCGGACGTCGCCGAGCGGCTGCGCGGCATCGTCACCCGCGAGTGCGCCGCCGCGGGGCTCGCCGTCCCACGGCTCGCCGTGGAGCCGGGCCGGGCGCTGGTCGGCCCCAGCACCGTGACGGTGTACGAGGTCGGCACCGTGAAGGAGCTCCCGGGGCTGCGTACGTACGTGAGCGTCGACGGGGGCATGAGCGACAACATCCGTACCGCGCTCTACGACGCGCGGTACACCGCCCGGGTCGTCTCCCGGATCGGTGCGACTCCGGAGAAGCCGGTGACGATTGTGGGCAAACACTGCGAGAGTGGTGACGTGGTCGCCCACGACGTCCCCCTGCCCGCCGACGTGGCCCCGGGAGACCTGCTCGCGGTCCCCGCCTCGGGCGCCTATCACCGGTCCATGGCCAGCAACTACAACCACGTTCCGCGCCCGCCCGTCGTCGCGCTGCGCGACGGCCGGTGGCGCACGATCGTCCGGCGCGAGACGGAGGACGACCTGCTCGCGCTCGACGTGGACGAATCCGGCGACGGGGTGCCCAGCGTCCCGGCGGCCCGGGCCGGGGGGAACCGGTCATGAGCCAGCTCGCCAAACAGCGCCTCATCATCGTGCTCCTGGGGTTCGTCGCCGTCGTGCCGCTGGTCGTCGCGCTCGCGGAGGGGTACGGCAACCGCATGACCCGCGGGATCGTGTTCGCGATCTTCGCCGGGCTCGCGGTCGCCGCCGTCATCTCGGTCGTCCGCGGCCGCGGGGGCCGGCAGTGACGGCGGCCGGCGGGGGCCGCGAGATCGGTGTCGCCCTGCTCGGCTGCGGGGTCGTCGGGTCCAGCGTGGTGCGGCTGCTCGACCGGCACGCCGACGAGCTGGCCGCCCGGGTCGGTGCCCGGCTGGTCCTGCGCGGCATCGGCGTGCGGCGCCCGGGCCGGTCCCGCGGGGACCTGCCGGCCGCGCCGGAGCTGTTCACCGCGGACGTGCCGACGCTGGTCTCCCGCAGCGACGTCGACGTCGTGGTGGAGGTCGTCGGTGGCGTCGACCCCACCCGGGGCTGGCTGCTGGCCGCCCTCGGCGCGGGCAAGAGCGTCGTAACCGCGAACAAGGCCCTGCTGGCCGAGGACGGCGCGACGCTGCACGACGCCGCGGCCGCCAACGGCGTCGACCTGCTCTTCGAGGCGTCGGTGGCCGGCGCCATCCCACTGCTGCGGCCGGTGCGCGAGTCGCTGGCCGGCGACCGCGTGCAGCGCGTGCTGGGCATCGTGAACGGGACCACGAACTACGTGCTCACCCGGATGGACGAGACGGGCGCCAGCTTCGAGGAGGCCCTCGGCGAGGCGCGCGACCTGGGCTACGCGGAGGCCGACCCGTCCGCGGACGTCGACGGCTTCGACGCGGCCGCGAAGGCGGCGATCCTCGCGGGCCTGGCGTTCCACACCCGGGTGCCCGTGGACGCGGTGCACCGGGAGGGGATCGCGGCCGTCACGGCGGCCGACGTGGCCAGCGCCCGCGCGATGGGGTGCATCGTCAAGCTGCTCGCGATCGTCGAGCGCAGCGACCTGGACGGCAGCCTCGGCGTGCGGGTGCACCCCGCCATGATCCCGCGCAGCCACCCGCTGGCCGGCGTGCGCGAGGCCTTCAACGCGGTCTTCGTCGAGGCGGAGGCCGCCGGGCCGCTCATGTTCTACGGGCGCGGAGCCGGCGGCGACCCCACGGCGTCGGCGGTCCTCGGCGACCTGGTGGCCGCGGCCCGGCACCGGGTCGGCGGCGGGCTGGACTCCGGTGAGTCGGCCTACGCGAACCTGCGGATCCGCCCGATGGGGGAGACGATCACGCGCTACCACGTCAGCCTCGACGTGGCGGACAAGGCCGGCGTCCTGGCGAGTGTCGCCTCGGCGTTCGCCCGGCACGACGTCTCGATCCGTACGGTGCGGCAGGAGGGGCGCGGCGACGACGCCACCCTCGTGCTCGTGACCCATGCCGCGTCGGACGCGGCACTCGCCGCAACCGTGGACGACCTGGCGGGACTGGACGTCGTCCGTTCCGTCGCCAGTGTGATGCGTGTCGAAGGGGAGACGTCATGACCGCGCTCGTGCAACCGCCGACGGTGGCCCGCGCCTGGCGGGGGATCATCGAGGAGTACCGCGACCGGCTCCCGCTCCCCGAGGGGGCACGCATCGTGTCGCTCCGCGAGGGCGGCACGCCGCTGGTCCCGGCCCCCGAGCTGTCGGCGCGCACCGGCTGCGAGGTCCACCTCAAGGTGGAGGGCGCCAACCCCACCGGGTCCTTCAAGGACCGCGGGATGACCATGGCGATCACGCACGCCGTCGCCGAGGGCAGCCAGGCGGTGATCTGCGCGTCCACCGGCAACACCAGCGCGAGCGCGGCCGCCTACGCGGCCCGCGCGGGCCTCATCTGCGCCGTCCTCGTCCCCAGCGGCAAGATCGCGCTCGGCAAGCTCGCGCAGGCCCTCGTCCACGGGGCGCGGCTCCTGCAGGTCGACGGCAGCTTCGACGACTGCCTGCGGCTGGCCCGCGACCTGTCGGAGAACTACGCCGTGACGCTGGTCAACAGCGTCAACCCGGTGCGCATCCAGGGGCAGAAGACCGCAGCCTTCGAGATCGTCGACGCGCTGGGCGACGCGCCCGACGTCCACTGCCTGCCGGTCGGCAACGCCGGCAACATCACGGCGTACTGGATGGGCTACGGCGAGGAGGCGGACCGCGGCATCGCCACCCGCCGACCCGTCATGCGCGGCTTCCAGGCCGCCGGTGCCGCACCCATCGTGCGGGGCGAGGTCGTGCCGCGGCCGTCGACCATCGCCACGGCCATCCGCATCGGCAACCCCGCGTCCTGGCAGCAGGCCCTCGCGGCGCGGGACGAGAGCGGCGGCGCCATCGAGTCCGTCACGGACCGCCAGATCCTCTCCGCCTACCAGCTGCTCGCCCGCAGCGAGGGCGTGTTCGTCGAGCCGTCCAGCGCCGCGAGCGTCGCGGGGCTGCTGCAGGCCAGCGCCGCCGGCACGCTCGCGCCGGGGCAGCGCGTCGTCTGCACGGTCACCGGCCACGGCCTCAAGGACCCGGACTGGGCGATCAGCGGGGCGGCCCGCCCGGTCGAGATCCCGGCGGACGCGGCGGCGGCCGCGGCCGAGCTGCAGCTGGACGCGCGCTGACCGAAGCCGCGCTGGGCGCCCCGCCGGCCGTGGGGACCCGCGTGACCGTGCGCGTCCCCGCGACCTCGGCGAACCTGGGCCCGGGCTTCGACGCCCTGGGCCTGGCGCTGGACCTCGCGGACGAGGTCACGGTCACGGTCACCGCGGACGGCCTGCTGCTCGACGTCACGGGGGAGGGGGAGGCCACCGCCGGCGACGGCGAGAGCCACCTCGTCGTCCGGAGCCTGCGGGCGGCGCTCGACCGCCTCGGCGTGCCGCAGCCGACGGGCCTGCACCTGTCCTGCCGCAACGTCATCCCGCACGGCCGGGGGCTGGGCTCCTCGTCGGCCGCGATCTGCGCGGGGGTGGTCGGGGCGCGGCTGCTCGCCGGGCTGCCCGCCGATCCGGCAGCGGACCTGCAGCTCGCGGCCGAGCTCGAGGGGCACCCCGACAACGTCGCGCCGTGCCTGTTCGGGGGGGCGACGGCGGCGTGGACGGACCGCGCGGGGGCGCACGCCGCCCGCCTGGTGGTGGACCCGGCGCTCCGGCCGGTGGCGCTGATCCCGACCGGGTCCTCGCAGGCCACCTCCGCAGCCCGGGCGGCGCTGCCCGCCACCGTCCCGCACGCCCTCGCGGCCCGGACCGCCGGGCGTGCCGCGCTGCTCGTGGCCGCGCTCGCGGGGCAGCCGGAGCTGCTGCTGCCCGCCACGGCGGACGAACTCCACCAGCCCTTCCGCGTCGCTGCGGGTAGCGACGGCGAGCGGTTGCTCGCGCACCTGCGCAACGCCGGCGTCGCAGCGGTGCTGAGCGGCAGCGGGCCCACGGTGCTCGCGCTGGCGGTGGACGAGCCCGGGGAGGCTCTCGCCGCCGCCGCCCCGGCCGAGCTGCGCCTCGACGGCTGGGTGGTGCGGCCGCTGGCGGTGGACCCCGCCGGCGCGCGCGCCGGCTGACCCCTGCGGGGGGCGCTACTCGTCCGAACGCGGCGCCGGCTGGTCCGATCGGCCGTCACCCCATCGGGTGCACCTGCGTTCCGGGGCGTGACGGGCTCCCCGAATGGCTCAAACGGATGTGATCTCGCGCCGATGTCTGCGCATACCACCGCACTCCGTCGGTGGCCGTGCACGCGTCCCGGGGGCTCCAGCCATGCGTATCCGTCCGGCACGGCCGAGCCGCCCGCTGTCGGTGCGCCGGCTGCGCCGACGGCACACCCGGTCCGAGCGCGGCGCCATCGCCATCTTCATGACCGTGGTCCTGGTGGCCGTGGGGCTGCCCGTCACCGCCTACGCGGTCAACGCCGCCGTGAGCAGCGGCGTCTCCGCCGAGCTGCAGCACGCGGCCGACGCAGGCGCACTGGCCGGGGCCGCCAACATCCCCCTGCTCGACGCGTCCAAGATCCAGAGCGTCCTGAGCGGCGTGCCCGTCGTCGGCAGCATCACGGCCTCGCTGCTGCCGGCCAACCAGTGCAACGACGGCACGCACACGGGGACCAGCTACCCGGCCGGGGACACCGGGACCTGCGCGACCAACATCGCCTGCCAGACGGCCCGTGAGGCCCTCCACCAGGGGACCTTCGCCCACCAGTGGAGCAACGGCGGCGCGGACCCGGCGGTCGCGGTCAGCTGCAACGCGGCCTACGTCGACCCCGGTCTCCTCAACGACCTGATCAGCTGCGTGGTCAGCGGCGGCGGGCTGGTGCCCACGGCCTTGCCCGGCATCGGGTCGATTGTCAGCGGGCTCGCCAGCCAGGCCCTCACCCCGCTGCTGGGGCTCCTCGCCGGGGTTACTCCCGCCCTCATGACCCCCGGCGTGCAGGTCACGCTGTCGCTGAACACCCACGGTGTCTTCCAGGGGTTCGTCGGCGGCAGCGGGACGACACAGGCCGTGGCCAAGGCGCGCCGCCACTTCAAGCAGCTCCTCGTGCTGCCCACCGTCGGACCCACGTCGCCGCAGGACATCCTGGTCGACGCCCTGGGCGTCCTCGGCGCGCTGGTTTACGCGCTCGGCTCGGCCCTGGGGCTGGGCGGAGTCCTCGCGATCCTGGGTATCGGGAAGACCATCAGCAGCACCGACAACGTGGTGCAGAAGGCCAACGGGAACGTCACCAACATCGCCAACATCAATCCGGCGCTGCAGACGCTCACCTCGACCGTCCTCACGGGCGTGCTGCAGCCCGTGACGAACATCCTCGGGACGCTGCTCCCGGCGTGCCAGCCCCTCCTGCGGGACGTGAACACCGAGCTCACGGACCTGACCACCGGGAACAGCAACCCGCCGACCGTGAGCCAGCTGATCAACGACGCCACGGCCAACGGCAGCAACGTCATGGTCGCGAGCCTGGTGACGGGGACCGCCATCCCGTTCCTGCAGTTCGTCCCCGTCTGCCTCGCCAACTCGGGCACGAACTCGCTGGCGTCCATCGGCAATGCCGTCGCCACCGCGCCCTCGACACTCGCCTGTGTCGGGAACGCCCGCGGCCTGTTCCGCGGCCGGCTCGAGCAATGAGCCCGCGGACCGCGGGCGCCGCGACCGGCGAGCGCGGGGTGGTGACGGTCGAGTTCGCCATCATCCTGCCGCTGGCCCTGGGGGTCGTGTTCCTCGTCGTGGTGGCCAGCAGCGCCGCCCTGTGGGGCA
>JAOPWU010000117.1 GCA_025965515.1 Mycobacterium sp. | reverse complement strand
GCACCTGCGCGAGGACGCGGCGGCGCAGCGTCGCCGCGTCCAGCCGCACCATCGACCGGCCGAGCACCGGGCCCACGGCCTCGCGGACCACCGCGGCCGGGATCCGCTGCGCCCCCGCGACGTGCACGGAGCGGACGTCCAGCAGGCCCGGCAACACCACCAGCAGGACGCCGACGACGACCACGCCCACCAGCCCGCCGGCGATGCGCGCCCATCGCGCGATGGAGTCACGGCGGCGCCGTTGCCGCAGGGAGACGACACGCTGCGCGCGCTCCGCGTGCCGGTGTCCGGCGAGGCGGCGGCCGATCGGCCCGCCTACGGCAGCCGCCCGCCCACCTGCGGGGACCGCCCGGGACCGGGCAGGGCGCGCTGTCGGCCGGGCCGTGCGGGTACGCGCCGCCACCGTCCGACCGCCGACCGCTAGCCGGAGACCGCGGTCGACCGCGTGAGGGCCGCCAGCAGGGCGGGACCCAGCCGGGTCACGTCGCCTGCGCCCAGCGAGAGCACGAGGTCCCCCGGGCGGGCCAGGTTCGCGACCAGCACCGCGGCCTCGTCGACGCCGGCCGCGCGGTGCACGCGGCCCGCCGGCAGCGGGACGTCCCCCGCCACGCGGTCGGAGTCCACGCCCGGCAGCGGGTCCTCCCCCGCGCCGTAGATGTCCAGCACGACGACCTCGTCGGCACCGCCCAGCGACCGCCCCAGCGACGCGCCGACGTCACGGGTGCGCGTGTACCGGTGCGGCTGGAAGGCGACGACGACCCGCCCGTCCCCCGCGGCGGTCCGCGCCGCCGCGAGCGTGGCCGTGATCTCGGTCGGGTGGTGCCCGTAGTCGTCCACGACCCGCACGCCGGCCGCCGAGCCCTTGTCCTCGAACCGGCGGCCCACCCCGCGGAACGCCGCCAGGCCCGCCAGCAGGTCGGCCGGGTCGAGGGCCAGCGACATCCCGAGCGCCAGGACGCCGGCCGCGTTCAGCGCGTTGTGCCGACCGGGGACCGACAGGCGCAGCTCCCCCAGCGGCAGGCCCCGCCACCGGACCGCCGCGGCCGACCCGCCGGGGCTCAGCACGGGCTCCGCCAGCTGCAGGTCCGCACCGTCGGCCACGCCGTAGGTGACGGTCGCCGCTGCTCGCTCGCCGGCCGCCAGCGCGGCGGCGCCCGGGTCGTCCGCGCAGGCCACCAGGACGCCCTCGGCGGGCAGCGCCGCGGCGAAGGCCGCGAAGCCGGCGGCCACCGCCGCCGCGTCGCCCCAGTGGTCCAGGTGGTCGGCCTCGACGTTGGTCACGATGGCGGCCGTCGGCGCCAGCCGCAGGAACGAGCCGTCGCTCTCGTCCGCCTCCGCCACGAAGAACCGGCCGGCCCCGTGCCGTGCGTTGCTCCCGGGGCCGGCGAGGTCGCCGCCGATCGCGTAGGACGGGTCCTGCCCGCCGGCGTCGAGGGCCGCAGTCAGCAGCGAGCTGGTCGTGGTCTTGCCGTGCGTGCCCGCGACCGCGAGCCCGGTGTGGTCGGCCATCACCGCGGCCAGCGCCTCGGACCGGTGCAGCACCGGCAGGCCGCGCTCGCGGGCAGCCACCAGCTCCGGGTTGTCCGGCCGGATGGCGGTCGAGACGACCAGCACCTCCGCGTCGCCCAGCGCCGCCGCGGTGTGCCCCAGCTCGATCCGCGCGCCGGCGGCCCGCAGCCGCTGCACGGTCGCGGAGTCCTTGGCGTCGGTGCCCGACACCCGGGCGCCCCGGGCCAGCAGGATGGCGGCGATGCCGCTCATCCCGGCGCCGCCGATCCCGACGAAGTGCACCCGGCGGGTGTCCAGGGAGGCGCTCACTGCCGGCCCATGGCGAGCCGCCGCACGGGGTCGCGCCGGACGGCCTCGAGCACCAGGTCGGCCAGCGCGCCGGCCGCGTCCGTCGGCGAGGCGGCCCGGGCGGCCGCGGCCATGCGCGTCAGCCGCTCCGCGTCGCCCAGCAGCGGCACGACCGTGGCCTCGATCCAGGGCCCGGTCAGCTCGGCGTCCGGCACGAGCAGTCCCCCGCCGGCCGCCACGACGGGCGCGGCGTTGCGGGCCTGCTCGCCGTTGCCGATGGGCAGCGGCACGTAGACGGCCGGCAGCCCCACCGTCGCGAGCTCGGCGCAGGTGACGGCGCCGGACCGGCAGATCGCCAGGTCGGCCGCCGCGTACGCCGCCGGCATGTCGTCGACGTAGGACAGCACCCGCCAGGGTGTCGGCAGGTCGGCCGGCAGCGCGGCCGCGACGGCATCCGCGTTCTTCGGCCCGGCGGCATGCAGCACCTGCACCCCGACCGCCGCCAGCGCCGGCGCGGCCGCGACGACCGCCTCGTTGATGCGGCGGGCGCCCTGCGAGCCGCCCGTCACGAGCAGCGTCGGCCGGTCGGGGTCGAGCCCGAAGGTGGCTCGCGCCTCCGCCCGCCGGGCGGCCCGGTCGAGGGACGTGACGGCGGGACGCAGCGGCAGGCCGGTCAGCCGCGCGCCCCGCAGCGGGGTGTCGGGGTGCGAGACCGCGACCCACGGCGTCAGCCGCGCGCCGAGCCGGTTCGCGATCCCGGGCAGCGGGTTCGCCTCGTGCACCACGATGGGGACGCCCGCGCGGCGCGCCGCCCAGTAGGCCGGGACGCTGACGTAGCCGCCGAAACCCACCACGGCGTCCGCCTCGGTCTCCGCGATGGCCCGGCCCGCTGCGGCGACCGCGGCGCGCAGCCGCACCGGCAGGCTCACCAGGGCCCGGTCGGGACGCCGCGGCAGCGGCACGCGGGGCACGAGGTGCAGCGGGTAGCCGCGGGCCGGGACCAGCCGGGCCTCGAGCCCCTCGCTGGTGCCGAGCAGCGCGACCGCGACCCCCGGGAGCCGCTCACGGAGCCGGTCGGCGAGCGCGAGCGCCGGCTCGACGTGCCCCGCGGTGCCGCCGCCGGCCAGCAGGAAGGACAGCGGGCGCCCGGGCTCGGGGGCGGTCACGGCCGGCCCCGTCGGGTGCTCACGCGCGACCGCCGGCCCGTCGCCCGGGCGGAGCGGGTGCGCCGGGAGGACAGTCCGCGCCCCGCACCGACGACCGAGCCCCGCGGGGGCGCGAGGCGGGTCCGTGGGGCGACCGGGCGCGGCCCGGGGGCCGGGGACAGCAGGCGCCGCCACCAGCCCGGCGGACGGGCGGCGATCAGCTCCGCGGCCTCCGGCTCGTGGCGGGCGAGCGCCACCAGGAAGCCGAGGGCCGCCATGACGGTGAGCAGCGAGGTCCCTCCCGAGGAGATGAGCGGCAGGGGGACGCCTGTGACGGGCAGGACCCCGGAGACGTACCCCATGTTGAGCACCGCCTGCCCGATGATCCACGCCGTGATCCCTGTCGCCGCGTACCGCGCGAAGGGGTCGGTGCTGCGGGACGCCACCCGCAGCCCCGCGTAGGCGAGGATGCCGAACAGCAGCACGGTGAGCAACGTGCCTATCAGGCCGAGCTCCTCACCGATGATCGCGAAGATGTAGTCGGTGTCCGCGTTCGGCAGCCACGACCACTTCTCCCGCGACGACCCGAGCCCGACGCCGAACAGTCCGCCGCTCGCCAGGGCGTAGAGGCCCTGGACCGCCTGGTAGCCGGTGTCGCCGCTCTGCTTGAACGGGTCCATGAACGAGACGAGCCGCTCCAGCCGGTACGGGCTCAGCACGGCGAGCACCGTGACCAGGAACGTGACCGCCACCATCATCGCGCCGAACCAGCGCCCCGGCAGCCCCGCGACCCACAGCAGCGCCAGGGCGATCACCATGATCGTGAGGCTGGTCCCCATGTCCGGCTCGAGCATCACCAGAGCGACGATCATGACGGTGACCGGCACCAGCGGGATGAACACGTGGCGGGTGTGCAGCAGCAGCCGGTACCGCTCCTTGCGGGCGAGCAGATCGGCGCCCCACAGGGCCAGGCCGAATTTCACCAGCTCGCTGGGCTGGAACTGCTGCCCCATCGGCAGGCCGATCCACCGCCGGGAGCCGCGGACCACGGTCCCGACGAACGGGACCGCGAGCAGGGCGAGCACCGCCCCGACGAGCGCGACGACGGCGAGCATGCGGTAGACCCGGATGGGGAGCGAGGCGGCCACCGCGAACACGCAGAGCCCGCCGACCGTGAGCGCGAGCTGCAGCGAGAAGGCCGAGACCAGCGAGCTGTTCAGCCTGGCGGCTGCCGTCACGCTCTGCGTCGACAGGACCATCATGGTCCCGATCGCCAGCAGGGCGACGGTGACGCCGACCAGGAGCCACTGGCTCATCAGGGGACGGTGCAGCCAGGGCAGCGCACCCCGCGAGGCCTCCGCGCTGCGGGCGCCGCCGGTCCGCGGGGTACGCGGGGTACGCGTCGCCGACCCGGGCATCTCGACGCTCGTCACCGCTGTCCTCTCGCTCCCGGGGGCCGGCCGCGCACGTCGCGACAGTTCTCCATGGTCGCCCGAGCCGTCCGTCCCGCGGCGGCGACGCGCCGGGGCCGCCCTCAGCTGCCGATGTACTCCGCGTAGAAGCTGCCGAGACCGAACGCGACCGCCAGCCCGGCCACGATCCAGAACCGGACGATGACGGTGGTCTCGGGCCACCCGGCGAGCTCGAAGTGGTGGTGGATCGGGGCCATGTTGAAGATGCGTTTGCGGGTGGCCTTGAAGCCGGCGACCTGCAGGATCACGGACAGCGACTCGATGACGAACAGGCCGCCGAGCACCACGAGCAGGAGCTCGGTGCGGGTGACGATCGCCATGGCGGACAGCGCGCCACCGATGGCGAGCGACCCGGTGTCGCCCATGAAGATCTTGGCGGGCGAGGCGTTCCACCAGAGGAAGCCGAAGCAGCCGCCCATGCAGGCGGCGGCGATGAGGCTGACGTCCAGGGGGTCCCGCACGGCGTAGCAGCCGGGCGCGGCCAGGCGGCCGCAGGCGTTGCCGAACTGCCAGAAGGCGATGAGCACGTACGCCGCGAAGACCATGGCCGAGCTGCCGCTCGCCAGCCCGTCGAGCCCGTCCGTCAGGTTCACGCCGTTACTGGTGGCCGAGATGACCAGGTAGGCCCAGACCACGAAGCCCACGGC
>JAOPWU010000103.1 GCA_025965515.1 Mycobacterium sp. | reverse complement strand
CCATGCCGAGGGGCTGCACGAGGCCGGCGAAGCCGGTCACCGTGCCGCCCGCGTCCACGTGCGCGATGCCGGTGCTCAGGTACGGCCGCAGCCGACCGTCCTTGGTCAGGAAGGTGTACGGCTGGTCGGTCCAGCCGTGGCCGGCCGCGGCGCTGGTGGCCATGAGCTGCGCCGCGCGGGGCCGTTCCTCGGGGGGTAGCAGCAGGTCGACGTGCTGCCCGACGAGCTCGTCGGGGGCGTAGCCGAGGTACTCCCGGGACTTGGGGGAGATGTAGCTGATGCCGCCCTCGGCGTCCATCTCCCAGGCGAGCCGGTCCGACGTCTGCACGACGGCGGACAGGCGGCGCTGGGCCTCCTCGCCCGCCAGGTTCGCGGACCGGAGCTTCAGGAACAGCCGGAACTTCTCGAGGCACAGCAGCAGCGCCGCGGCGATGGCCACCGAGGCGGCAGCCACGGTCCCCGCCCCGGTCCCACCGACCACGAGCTGGGTAGCCGCCCAGCCGATGATTATGAATAGCGCAAGGGTGCCCGCCCACGGCGGCACCCGCAGGTGATCGACCCCGGTCGCGCGGCCGACCAGGGGCCACGGGGCACGTTTCATCGTCACAGGATGGCCGGATCGGCGTGACGCAAAACACCTCGCGGCAGCAAACGGGGACGGCGGGGGCTCAGTCCCTCGGCGCCCCCACCACGCTGACCGTGTCGGCCAGCAGCAGGCCGCGTTCCCGGAAGGTGGTCAGGCGGTCGAGCATCGCCTCGGACACGGTCGTGCCCC
This sequence comes from Mycobacterium sp., assembly GCA_025965515.1. Classification (GTDB taxonomy): domain Bacteria; phylum Actinomycetota; class Actinomycetes; order RYN-182; family RYN-182; genus RYN-182. The sequence continues at coordinate 9,488 of JAOPWU010000103.1, read as the reverse complement.
GGCCCACGAGGAGCCGGCCGGCGGCGTCGGGCAGGTCGTCCGCCAGCACCATGCCGATGCGCAGCGCGACCAGCCGCAGCGTCGTCACGGGCGCCGCGGTGCTGCCGGCGGCGAGCGCGTCGCGCAGCGCCGCGAGCAGCGCCGGCTCGGTGCAGCCGCCGAGCCGGTCGAGCACCTGGTCGGCGAGGAGCCCAGCGCTCGTCGCCAGCTCGGCGTCGTGCGCGGCACGCAGGATCCGGGCCTCCAGCAGGTCCCCGCGCGCGGCGACGGCCAGCCCCGGGCTCTGCGGTGCGGAGCCGCGCAGCGCCTCCCGCACGCGCTCCAACCGGGGCAGGTCGCCGATCAGCTTGGCGCTGCGGACCGGCACCTCGGCCAGGAGCGCCAGGTCCTCGCGGCTCAGCGGCTGGCCGCCGTCCAGGGCGGCGTCGAGGCCCGGCGGCAGGGCGGTGGCGCCGAGCTGCCCCAGCAACGCGCCCAGGCGGACCACCCACGTGTCGGCCCCGGTCCGCTCCGCCAGCTCCAGGGCCAGGCGCTGGACGCGCTGGCCGCGGGAGAAGGCCGCGGGCGCGGCGAGCGCCAGCGTGTCCACCAGCGCGGCGACCGCGCCACTGAGCGTCTGCTCGAGCAACTCACGCTCCGCCAGCTGGAGCCGGTGCTGCCCGACCGCGGCGTGCAGGGCGGCGCGGATGTCCTCGGGGGAGGAGGGCTTCAGGAGCAGCCGGAAGATGCCGCCGCTGTTCACGGCCGCCGCGGCCTGGGGCAGGTCCGCCTGGCCGGTGAGCATCATCCGGACCATGTCCGGCCACCGCCGGGCCACCTCGGTCAGCAGCCCGACACCGTCCATACCGGGCATGCGCATGTCCGACAGGACGACCTCGAACGGCGCGGTGGCCGCCTCCAGCTGGGCGATCGCGGCGGTCGCGTCGGTGGCCATGGCGACGGTGAAGGTGCCGTGCAGTTGCCGCCGCAGGCCGTCCAGCAGCCGCTGCTCGTCGTCCACGAGCAGGACGCGGGGCAGGGCCTCGGCTTCGGAGCCGATCATGCCGACCGCCCTTCGGTGTGCGGGGTGCCCGGGGGGCCGAGCAGTTCCTTGACGATGCGGACCAGTTCGTCGAGCTCGCACGGCTTGCGCAGGAAGCGGTGTGCGAGGGAGGCGGCCACGGTCTGGCCGCCCGCGACCTCGCCGGAGAGGATGACCCGGGCGCAGGCGGGGTGCAGGTCGCGTGCGCGCACCAGGACGGCTGCGCCGTCGACGTCGGGCATCTGCATGTCCGTGACCACCACGTCCCAGGAGCCGCGCTCCAGCGCCGCCAGCGCCGCCTGGCCGCCGACCTCGAAGTGCGCCTGGAAGGGCACGCGCTGCATCCGCAGGCTGCGGCGCAGGCCGTCGAGGATGCGGGGCTCGTCGTCGACGAACAGCACGGCACCCGTCACGACGACACCTGCTCGGGGGCCGGCGCGTCGGCGTCGGCGGGCGTCGCCGCCAGGGTGATGGTGAAGACCGTCCCACCGGCGGCGGGGCAGTCCAGCGTGAGGGTGCCGCCGTGGCCGTCGATCACCGAGCGTGCCAGCGCGAGGCCCTGGCCCGTGCCCTTGCCGACGTCCTTCGTGGTGAAGAAGGGCTCGAAGATCTTCTCCCGCAGGTGGGCGGGGATCCCCGGCCCGTCGTCGGCGATGCGGACCTGGATGTCTCCCTGGGGGAGGACCCGGGTCGTCACCGTGATCCGACCGTGCCGGCCGGTCGCCCCGATGGCGTCCGCCGCGTTGATCAGCAGGTTGAGGAAGACCTGCCCCAGGTCCGAGCGGCTGCAGGTGACCGGCGGCAGGTCGGCCAGGTCGAGCTCGATGTCGGCCGTGTACTTGAACTCGTGGCGGGTCACGGTGATCGTGGTCTGCAGGAGCTGGTTGAGGTCCGTGGGCGCGTGCTCGGAGCGGTCCTTGTAGCTGAACTCCTTCATGGCCCGGACGAGCGAGGCGACGCGCTCGATGCCCTCGAGGCTCTGCTCCACAGCCAGGGGCACCTCCGAGGTCAGGAAGTCGACGTCGGCGTCGCCCTCGGCCCGCTCGAGCATCGACCGGCGCTCCGCCCAGGGCATCGATCCGCCGTCCCCGGTGAGGGTCTGCCGGTAGACCCCGACGAGGTTGACCATCGCGGCGTAGGCGTCGGAGAGGAAGCGGGTGTTGTCGCCGACGAATTGGATGGGCGTGTTGATCTCGTGCGCCAGGCCCGCCGACAGCCGGCCGAGCGCCTCGAGCTTCTGCGCGTGCCGCTCCTCCACCTCCTGGCGCCGTTGCTCGGTCACGTCGCGGACGAGCCCGAGCGCGCCCAGCAGCTTGCCGGAGGCCCCGAGCAGGGGGCGGGTGGTCAGCTCGACGGTCACCGTCGTGCCGTCCCGGCGGCGCAGCAGGGTGGTCTGCGTCCGCCGCGCTTGCTGGCGCCGGGTCGGCGGCCCGAGCAGGTCGTCGTGCGTGAGCTCCGGGAAGAGCTCGGTGATCGCCCCGGCCAGCCGTTCCTTGCCGTCGGCCCCCACCATCAGGACGAGCCCGCGGCTGGCGAAGAGCAGTTCGCCCTGGCCGTCGACCTGGAAGCTCGCGAACTCGCCCGCGAGCGACGCGGCGGCGTGCTGCAGGGCCATCTCCCGGGCCTGCAGCAGCCGCTGCACCTGACGGGCGAGCAGCCGGAGCACCGTGAGCTCGTGCGGCGTGAAGTCCCGGGGTGCCGTGTCGGTGACGCAGAGCGCGCCCACCGCGTGGCCGCTGGGGGTCCGCAGCGGGACGCCGGCGTATGCGCGCACGGCCATCCCCTCGGCGGGCGGGAGGTCGGCGAAGCGCGGGTCGAGCAGCGCGTCCGGCACGACCATCACGTCGTCCACGAGGATCGTGTGGCTGCAGAACGCCTGCGCGCGGGACGTGACGCTGACATCGATCCCGGCCCGGGCGATCAGCCACTGGTGGTCCTCGTCGAGCAGCGTCAGCGCGGCCGGCAGCCCCAGCGCCTCGGAGGTCAGCGCCACGGCGTCGTCGAGGTCCCGGTGGGGGGTGCCGTCGAGGACCGCGAGGCGATGCAGCGCGCGCACACGCTGCTGCTCGTCCTGCGCTCGGGGGGCGGGGGTCATGGCGGGGCTCCGGGGACGACGGCGGCGCAGCCGTGGCGGGGGCCCGGCTGCCGTGTCTCTCGACACGCAGCCCCGGGGCATTTAGCCGGTTCGCGTGATCCGTCCGAGTATGGTCTCCGGGGTCGTCAGCCTGTGGACCGGTCGACCGCCGCGGGTCCGCGGTGGCGCCGGAACGTCGTGAGGGAGAGGTAGGCCAGCGCTCCGAGCGGGATGGGCAGCCAGAACGCCACGAGACGCCAGGTGATGACGGCGAGCACGGCCGTGGCCTGCGGGGTCCCGAAGCCGACGAGCAGGGGGACCAGCGCCCCCTCCACGAAGCCGAGCCCGCCCGGGGTGATGGGGATCCACGCCAGCGTGCTCGCCACGCCGAACGGCACCATCAGTTCGAGGTACGATAGGGAGTGGCCGTAGGCCCGGACGGCGCACCACAGTGCGAGCGCATCCATCAGCCAGTTCGCGGCCGCCCAGGTGGCCGCGGTCGCCAGCCGCCGGGGATCGTCCAGGACGGCGTCCAACGAGGCGCCCGTCGACATCACGACCCGGTGGCCGAGCTCGTCCTCGATGAAGGGGACCACGCGGGTCAGCCGTGCGCCGGCTGCGGCGAGCCGGACGCGACCCAGCCGCAGCAGCGCGACCAGTGCGCCGACCGCGACGACGATCAGGACGCCGGCCACGACCATCGACGTCAGCAGCCGGGACCCCCCGCCCGTCGCGATGCTGATGATCAGCGCCGTGAGCAGGAGCCCCTGCAGCACGACCGCGGACCCGAAGCCCTGCCCGACCTTGGCGAAGGCCGCGTCCTTGAGGGGGACGCCCGCCTCGTGCAGCAGCCGCAGTCCCAGCGCGGTGCCCGCGGCACCGCCGCCGGGCACGCCGTGGGACAGCGCGACCGTCGAGAGGTCGATGCGCAGCAGGCGGAGGATCCCGGGCCGCACGGCGGCCGGCAGCATCGCCCGCGTGGCCAGCGCGAAGGCCGTGAGCGACAGGGCCTCGGCGCCGACGACCCCCAGCAGCCAGGGGCTGTTCAGCGCGAAGAGCTGGTGGAACGACCCCTGGGACCCGGCGAACTGCGGGAGCAGCACGAACTCGACGACGAGCGCGACGACGGCGATCTCGACGGTGCGCCGCAGCCCGCGCCCGACCACCAGCCGCAGGGCCCGGCGCCAGCGGTCCGTCACGGCGCGGGGAGCGGGCTCCCGCAGAGGAGCTCGGTCAGGTCGTCGGCGGTCGTCCGCCACGACCAGCCGTTCACGGTCCACGTCCGTCCCTCGTCCCCCATCCGGGCCGCCCGGTCGGGATCGTCGAGCAGCCCGATCAGCGCCGCCGCCAGCGCCGCCGCGCCGGCGTCGGGCACCGCGCGGCTCGTGTCGATGATGTGCCCGGTCACGCCGTCGCGCACGGCGTCCGCGGCTCCGCCGGAGTTGCCCACCACCACGGGGAGGCCGGCGGCCGACGCCTCCAGCGTCGTGAGGCCGAGCCCCTCGACGAGCATGCCCCCGAGCTGGGTCCGGCACGGCAGCGTGTAGACGTCCGCCGCCGCGAAGTACCCGGGGAGGAGGTCGTCCCGCACGGCACCCGCGAAGCGGATGCTGTCGCGGACGCCGAGCTGCTCGGCGAGCCGGCGCAGCTGCCGACCGTGGTAGCCCTCGCCGACGATGACGGCCACCGCCGTCGGGTGGCGACGCAGGACCTCGGGCCACGCCCGCAGCAGGGTGTCCTGGCCCTTGCGGGGGACGAGGCGGCCGACGGTGATGACGACGGGCCTGCCCGCCAGGTCGTGCGCCGCGAGGACCTCCGTCGCGTCGACGCCCGGCCGGAACCGCGCCGTGTCGACGCTGCCCGCCAGCTTCCGTACGCCCACGCGGGGTGAGACACCGGCCGCGATGGCCTCGCCCGTGTAGGAGCCGAGCACGGTCACGACGTCTGCTGCCCGGGAGGCCCGACGCATCACGCGACGGACACCGGGCAGCGAGGCCCAGCCGCTCTCGAGCCCGTGCGTCGACACCACGACGCGCTGCGCGCCGGCGCGGCGCACTGTCCCGGCGAGGGAGGCGAGCGGTACCCCGGACGTGATCCAGACCGCCGAGCAGCCATGGGTGCGGATGGCTGCTCGGACCTGCCGCCCCAGCCGCGGGTTGGTCGTCACACGGCCGTTGTAGCGGATGACGGGGAACGGGCGGAGGGCATCGACCACCGCATCGCCGGGTGTGCTGGGCGCCATCACGACGATGCGGTCCGGGGGGAGGCGCTGCACGAGTTCGTCGGTGAAACGCTCGACGCCGCCGTGGTCGGGCGGGTAGTGCCCCGTGAGGACCAGCGTCCGGGGGAAGCCGGTGGGCGGGCCCGGCTCCACCGCCTCGCGGGTGACCGCCGGGTCGAGGTACTCGGTGTCCGCTGCCGTCGCAACACTCACGGTTCCGTCATCCCGCCTTCCGACGGGGGCCGTACCTCCCGTCCCGATGATCTGTGCGGCCCGCGGCCCCACCACCCTGCTTGCCCCACAGCAACGGTGCAACTCCCACGTGTCTCCCACGTGTTACGCGGCAGGGAGGTCGCTGAACCCCCTCCCACGGCGCTCCCACATCAACGCCACACGTCCGGGGAGCACGGTGCACAGCTGTAGCGGTCGTTGGACGAAGAGGGACGTAGTGCCAGGTCGGAGTCGGGTGGACCGCGACAGGATCGGCGCATGACCTGCCCCCGGCGGGTGGCGGTCCCGGCCACCGGCGTCCGGGCATGGCTCGCCCGCGCCGAGCCGCTGCTCACGGGCCTCGCCGAGGCGCTGGGAGCGGCGGTGGCCGCGACGGCCGCCGTTGCCGAGCTGACCGAGCGTGCTGCCGACCCGGCCGAGCCCGGTCGCGCGCTCCGCGCCGTGGTGTCCGGTGCGGCCGAGGTGTACGTCGCTGCCGCCCGCGTCCTCGGCGGCGACCCGGTCCCGGACGCCACCGCCGATGACGCGGTGCGGGCTGCGCTGCGACACTGGATCGGCGTGTCCGACGCCCTGACACGCGCCGCCCTGGACGGCGACGCGTGGGAGGTTCGCCGGCTGGGGCACGCGCTCGACAGTGATGTTGTGGCCTGGACGGAGGCGACGATCGCACTCGCCGCGGCTGCACCGTGAGACCGGTCCATCGGTTCGCGTCCGGGCGGCCGGCGGGTTCCACCGCCGACCTGCCGGTTCCCCTGCCCCTACCCCGACCCCGCGGGGGATGGCCGGCTGTCGCCGCGGAGCCCCGCCCCGGGCGCCGGCTGCACGTGCCGTTCGCCGTCGGGGCGGTGGCGGCGGTGGCCTTCGTCGGCCTCTACGGTCACACCCACCCCGTCGTGGGCGCGGTCCCCTCGTGGCGGTGGTTCGGCCTCCTCGACGTCCCGACCCGCAGCTCGGTCCAGGGCGCCGCGTCGGTGGGGGCGTGGCTCGCGCTGCTCACGTTGACCGGTGCCTGGTGGACCGTGGTGCGCCGGGTCCGTGCGGGAGGCGTACTGCTGCGCACCGTCGCGGGCGGCGTCGGGGCGTGGAGCATCCCCTTCGTCGTGGGGCCGCCGCTGACCAGCCTCGACATCTACAACTTCGCGGCGCAGGGCGTCCAGGTGCTGCACGGGCAGAACCCGTACAGCCAGGCGCCCGCCGCGCTGGGCGCCTCCGCCGTGCTCGGGGCCGTCGACCCCCGCTGGCGCGGCGTGCACTCGCCGTACGGGCCGCTGGGCCTCCGGATCGAGTGGCTGGCAGCTCTCGTCGGCCACGGTCACGCGACCGCGACGGTCGTCGGCCTGCGGGTCGTCGCCGTGGTCTGCACGCTGGCCGCGGTAGCGCTGGGTGTGTCCCTGGTCGCGCGGGCCCACCGCCCGCTCGCGCTGCTGCTGCTCGCCAGCCCGCTGGTCCTCACCAACCTCGTGTCCGCCGGGCACCTGGAGGCGCCCATGCTGGCGCTGCTGGTCGGGGCCGTCCTCGCCGAGCGCCGCGGTCACCCCCTCCTGGCGCTGCTGCTCGCGCTCGCCGCCGGGTTGGTGAAGGCGCCGGCGCTGCTCGGCGTCGTCTTCCTGCTCGTCCAGCACCAGCGCACCGCGGGCGTGGACCTGCGGCGCGCCGTGCTGGGCTGGCGGGTGGCGGCGCGGGACGTCGCCGTGCTGCTCGCGGGCGCCGCCGGGGCCACCCTGCTGGTGACGGACGCGTGGGGCTGGACCCGCACGGTCGTGCACACGCCCGCGATGGGGCGGGGATTTTGGACGCCGACCACGGCCCTGGCCGAGGTGATCGCCGCCGGTGCGCGGCTCGCCGGGTCCGGCATGACCCTCGACGGAGCGCTCAGCGTCACCCGGGTCTGCGGCTTCGGCGTCTCGGGTGCCGTCGTCGCGGTCCTGCTGGTCCGCAGCGGCGGGCGGGCGTGGGTCGCGGCGCTGGGGACGGGGCTCGTCGCCGTGGCTCTCCTCGGCTTCATCCTCTACCCCTGGTACGTGCTGTGGGGTCTGCCGCTCCTGGTCGTCGCGGCCCGGCGCCGCATCGCGGTGGGCGCCAGCGCCGCCGCGTGCGCCTTCGGCTGGATCTACCTGTTCCCCGCCCTGGGGGAGTGGGCGGGGCTCGCCAGGGCCGCGCTGCGCCACCCGACGTGGCTCGCCGGGGCTGTGACCGCGCTGGCGTGGGCCGTGGGCGCGGTGGCCGTGGCCCGGCGCACGGCTGCCGTGGCGGCCGGCCAGATCGACCTGACCGTGGCCGACCGTTTCGCCGCCGCTGTGGAGCGGGACGACGCCGTCCTGGGGTCCGAGAGCGCCGGGGGCTAGCCGGGCCCCGCGACGGCCGCGAGGAAGTCGCGGCTGGAGATCGCGAAGTACCGGTCCGCCGGGCGCGACTCGTCCGGGGTGAGCTTGTGCGGGACGGTGACGCCGCCCGCCTGCCCGTACCACTGGCCGCTGACCCAGTCGCGGTTGATGTCGAGCTCCATCGCCCGCACCGCTCCCGCGCGCTGGAGCAGCTGCGCCAGGCTGTCGGTCGACAGCGCGTCGCCCGCGGCGTACAGCACCGCACCCGACCCCGTGACCCCGACGCCGGACCGCCAGACGTACGCGCGGTTCCCCACCGTGGCGCCCCAGGCGGCGCTGGAGGCGGAGGAGATGTCGGGCGCGATGCGGCCGCCGTCGATCATCAGATCGAGGTTCTGCCGCACCGCCGCCACGGTCGGGCCGGGGCCGACGTCACGCCCCCAGGCGCCGAGCTGCAGCCGGCCGTCCCGGGAGAGGAGCAGGGTGGCGGCACCCGCCCGCAGCGGCGTCACCGTCCTGCCGTCCTGCTGGTAGCCGCCGCGGCTGTCGGACAGCGTGAAGCCGGAGTTGAAGGTGGCGACCAGGCCGGCCCGCAGGGCGGGCGGGACCAGCGGCGGCTGCGACCAGCCGCTGCCGCCAGGCACGGCGGTTCCCGGGTGCAGCACGAACGACAGCACGCCCGGGTCGAGCCGCAGCAGGCCGGTCAGGTAGCTCGTGTGGGTCGCGTCGGGCCGCACGGTGGTCACCCACGCGGCCGGCGCGCCGCGGACCGCCGCCACCTGCCGCCAGACGCCCTCGCCGGGCAGGGCGGGGGTGGCCGCGGCGGGTACGGGGGCCAGCTGCGGGACCGCCGTGCCGGCGGTGGGGCCGGGGGACGGGTGACCCCCGACCTTGGGCGGGCTCGCGGCGTACTGCAGCTTCTCGAGCCCGGTGACCGGGCCGCCGAAGTGGTGCCCGCGGGCCCACTCCGCGAGGCGCGCGGCGGCCGAGTCCGTGCCGGGTGCGGTCAGCGCCCGCCCGATCGAGACGCAGGCCAGGGCCAGCAGCACCGCGACGACGAGGCCGACCGCGGCGAGGGCACGCCGACGACGCTCCCGGCGGCGGCGGCGCCGGGCGGCCCGCAGCGTCCCGGGGGGCGCGGACCGCAGCGTCATCGCCGACCCGGCGGGCGGCGCAGCCACCCGTGGGCGGCTCGCGGCTGGGAAACGGTCACGACTCTGCAGGCTCCTCGGTCGGCCCGCCGCCAGCTACCGAGGATGCGTGGCCGCCACCGGTGTCAGCCGGTCCGGTGCCGCTCGATCAGCGCCTCGCGCCCCCGGGCGCCTCGACCTACCCGACGGTCCACGCATCGTTCCCCGTGGCGCCGCCGGCGCCTCCCGGTTGCGTCTTGTCGCGGGGGACGAACCCGGTCATCCTGCGGCTTGTGACGACCACGGGGTCTGCCCATGAGCTGCTGCTCGCCGCCGCGCGTCAGGCCGACGACGACCTCTGGAACCGACGCAGGTCGGTCGCCGAGCTGCGCGCGGCCCGCCGGCTGGCAATCCTCGAGGCGCTGCGTGCCGCGGTGCCGACCGAGGAGTTGGCCCGCGTGCTGGGCCTGCTGCCGGCCGACGTCGA
>JAOPWU010000080.1 GCA_025965515.1 Mycobacterium sp. | reverse complement strand
GGCTCACCGACACGGGCGATCAGCCGCGCTGGGCGCGGCCCTCCCTCGCGGTCCTGCTGGCGGCGACGGCGCTGCTGTACGGCTGTGGGCTGTCGGCGTCCGGCTGGGCCAACGGCTTCTACTCGGCCGCCGTGCAGGCCGGGTCCCGCAGCTGGGAGGCGTTCTTCTTCGGCAGCTCCGACGCCGCGAACTTCATCACCGTCGACAAGCCGCCCGCGTCCCTCTGGCTCATGGAGCTGTCGGCGCGGATCTTCGGCGTGAACAGCTGGAGCATCCTGCTCCCCGAGGCGCTGTGCGGGGTCGTGGCGGTGAGGTTGCTGTACGCCACGGTCCGGCGGTGGTTCGGGCCGGCCGCGGGCCTGGTAGCCGGGGCGGTGCTGGCCCTGACCCCCGTGGCCACGCTGATGTTCCGCTTCAACAACCCGGACGCCCTGCTGGTGGCGCTCCTCGTCGGCGCCGCCTACGCCCTGACCCGGGCGCTGGAGGGTGGCCGCACCCGGTGGCTCGTGCTGGTCGGCGCACTCATCGGCACCGCGTTCCTCGCCAAGATGCTGCAGGCGTTCCTCGTCGTCCCGGGGTTCGCCGCGGTCTACCTGCTGGCTGCGCCGGTCGGCGTGCGGCGCCGTGTCGGGCAGCTGCTCGCCGGGTTCGCCGCCCTCGTGGTGGCGGCCGGCTGGTGGGTGCTGGCGGTGTCGCTGACGCCGGCCTCGGCCCGGCCGTACATCGGCGGGTCGCAGCACAACAGCGTCCTCGAGCTCGTGCTCGGTTACAACGGCTTCGGCCGCCTCACCGGCGACGAGACGGGCAGCGTCGGTGGGGGAGTAGGCAGGGGCTGGGGCACGACGGGCTGGACCCGGCTGTTCGGCAGCGAGATGGGCGGCCAGGTGTCGTGGCTGCTGCCCGCGGCGCTGCTGCTGTTCGCGTCGGGCCTCCTGCTGCGCGGCCGCGCCCCCCGCGGCGACCGCGACCGCGCCGCGCTGCTCCTCTGGGGTGGCTGGTTGGTGGTCACCGGCCTGGTCTTCAGCTTCGCGCAGGGCATCATCCACCCCTATTACACCGTCGCCCTGGCCCCGGCGATCGGGGCGCTCGTCGGGATCGGCGGCACGATCGCCTGGCGGGCCGGGTGGCTCGGCCGGCTGGCGCTCGCAGGGGCCGCGGCGGTCGCAGCGGTCTGGGGCTACGTGCTGCTCGCCCGCAGCGCACCGTTCCAGCTCTGGCTGCGGCCGGTGGTGCTCTGGGTCGGTCTTGTCGCCGCACTGACCCTGGTGGCGGTGGCGATCCTGCCGGTGCACCGACTGGCCGGTCGGGTCACGGCCGTCGCGCTGGGAGCCGGGCTGCTGGCCGGGATCGCCGGCCCGGCGGCGTACAGCCTGCAGACGGCGGCCACCGCCCACACCGGCGCCATCCCGTCGGCCGGGCCCGCCGTGGCCGGCGGCGGCTTCGGCGGCGGCATGCCGGGCGGTGGGGCGCGCCCGGGTGGTTTCGGCGGCGGCACCTTCGCCGGTGGTGGGGTCCCCGGCGGCGGCTTCGGTGGGGCGCGCGGTGGCGGCCCCGGCGGGATCCTCTCGACGAGCGCGCCGGCGGCGGCTCTGGTGTCGGCGCTGCAGGCCGACGGGGACGCGTACACGTGGGTGGCCGCGGTCAGCACGTCGAACGCGGCGGCCGGCTACCAGCTGGCCAGCGGCTACCCGGTCATGGCGATCGGCGGGTTCAACGGCACCGACCCGGCGCCGTCGCTCGCCGCCTTCCAGGCGGACGTCGCCGCCGGCCGCATCCACTACTACATCGCTGCCTCCTCCCGCGGCCCTGGCGGCGGCGGGACGGCCACCGGCGGCAGCGACGTGGCGCAGCGCATCCAGGCCTGGGTGGCGTCCACCTTCACCGCAACGACCATCGGCGGGGAGACGGTCTACGACCTCAGCACCGGCGCCGCGGCGGGGGCGTGACGGCCGCCGCGCCGTTTGGTCCCCGCCCTCCCGGGCATACCGACCCTCGGGACTGACCTCGCGGTCAATGACGGTCCCCACCGAGGCTGGGGGGTCACTGGTGGCAGGCGTACGCGAGACGCTGGGGCGGACGATCGCCGACGCGCTCGGGACGTTGACCTCGCCGCTGCGACCGGGCGACTACCTCGGCCTCGTGAACCCCCTCTGGTCGGCCCGGGAGACCCGCGGCCGCATCGTTTCGATCCGCCAGGAGACCGACGACGCCGTCACACTGGTGATCCAGCCCGGGTGGGGCTGGCCCGCGCACCGCGCCGGCCAGTTCGTCGGCCTGGGACTGCAGGTCGACGGCCGCTGGCGGTGGCGCAGCTACTCGCTGACGTCACCGGCCGGCGCCAGCGAGACCATCACCGTCACGGTGAAGGAGGAGCCCGACGGGCTGCTCTCGCCCCGCCTGGTGCGCCAGCTGGAGCCGGGCACGGTCGTGCGGCTGGCGGAGCCGCAGGGTGATTTCACGCTTCCGCCCGTGATGCCCGACAAGCTCCTGTTCCTCGTGGCAGGGAGCGGCGTCACTCCGGTCATGGGCATGCTCCGCACCCTGGACCAGTTCGACGCGATGCCGGCCACCACGCTGCTGTACGCCGCTCCGCGCGCCGGCGACATGCTGTTCGCGGACGAGCTCGCGTCGCTGGAGCAGCGCAACGACGCCCTCACCGTCGTGCGCCGGTACACGTCGGAGGACGGCCGGTTCGGCTTCCCGGCGGACCTGGACGCCTCCTGCCCCGACTGGCGGGAGCGCGAGACGTTCGCCTGCGGCCCGGGGGAGTTCCTCGACGCCATCGCCGAGGCGTTCGAGGCCGCTGACGTCGAGGAACGGCTCCACATGGAGCGGTTCACCCTCAACACCGACGTGGGCGCTGCCGGCGGCACCGTCACCTTCCTGAAGTCGGGGACGACGTTGGAGGTCGACGGGAGCACCACGCTGCTGGAGGCGGGCGAGCGCGCCGGGCTCACCCTGCCGTATGGCTGCCGGATGGGCATCTGCCACACCTGCGTCGTGCCGCTCGCGAAGGGCCACGTCCGCGACGTCCGCACCGGCGACGACCACGACGACGGGTCCGTGCAGACCTGCGTGTCCGTTGCCTCCGGCGACTGCGCCCTCGACATCTGAGGTTTCCGCACCTGACCGACCGATGCCCCGGCCGCGGGGCGACCCCCCGGAAGGAGCCCCCATGCCCTACCAACAGCGCAGGGACTATGCCGACAGCGCCGACGGTGAGCAGATCACCCTGGCGACCGTGTACCGGCTGCCGCGGCCGCAGACGCCGTCGGCACCGGACGTCCGCGGCTTCGCCCATCTGACCGCCGAGCAGGTGACCGCGCTCGGCGACGAGCTCGACGGGATCCGGGCGAAGATCGTGGACTCGCTGGGCCAGCCCGACGCCGACTACATCCGCCGCATCATCGGCCTGCAGCGCGGGCTGGCCGCCGGGGGGCGGGTGGTGCTGTTCGCGAGCCTGTTCCCGCCGGCCTGGCTCGCGGGGACCGCCATGCTCTCGGCCGCCAAGATCATCGAGACCATGGAACTCGGCCACAACGTCATGCACGGCCAGTGGGACTGGATGAACGACCCCGAGGTCCACAGCTCCACGTGGGAGTGGGACACGGCCTGCCCCGCCGACGAGTGGAAGCACTCGCACAACGCGATCCACCACGTCTACACGAACGTCGTCGGCAAGGACCGTGACGTGGGCTACGGCGTGCTGCGCATGACGCCGGACGAGAAGTGGCAGCCGGTCCACCTGGCGCAGCCGTTCGTCAACGCGGCGCTGGCGATGTTCTTCCAGTACGGCGTGGCGCTGCACGACCTGGAGATCGAACGTGTGCTCAGGGGTCAGAAGGGGCTGCGGCAGACGCTGGGCCAGGGCCTGCACATCGCCAACAAGATCCGGAAGCAGATCACCAAGGACTACGTCGTCTACCCGCTGCTCGCGGGTCCGGCGGCGCCCGCGGTCCTCACGGCGAACATGACCGCGAACATGGTGCGCAACCTGTGGTCGTACATGATCATCTTTTGCGGGCACTTCCCGGACGGTTCCCAGACCTTCACCGAGGACGAGCTGGAGAACGAGTCGCGGGGCGCCTGGTACCTGCGGCAGATGCTGGGCTCGGCGAACATCGAGGGCTCACCGTTCTTCCACCTCATGGCCGGCAACCTGGGGTACCAGATCGAGCACCATCTGTTCCCGGACATCCCCAGCAGCCGGTACGCCGAGATCTCCGAGGACATCCGGGCGCTGTGCGCGAAGTACGACCTGCCGTACACGACCGGGCCGCTGCACCGGCAGTACGGGCAGACGCTGCGCACGATCCTGCGGTTGAGCCTGCCCTAGCCCCTGGGCGGGGCAGCTCCCAGCCCACGTCCAGCCTGGTCTAACGCCTTCCTGCACTGCGACGCCCACCGTCAGGTGAGCGAGCCGGCACCCCGCCGGCCGGCAGTGTGGGAGGACAGGACATGCAGCGCTCCGACGACACCAGGGGGCGGCCCGCCCCGGCGTCCGCCGTCCCGAGCGGTAGCGCTCTCCGCGCGGCCACCGGGCGGCGGACCGCGGGCAAGCGGCGGGTCCGCACCCTGACGACGACCCTGGCAGCCACCGGGCTGGTCGGCACCGGGCTCGCGGCGGCGGCCGCCTACGCGGACACGGCCGGGAGCGCCACGGCCACGACCGGAAGCACCGCGGGGGCGACCGGCACGACGACCACCGCCACGGGCGGCGCCGGCAGCAGCACGACCCCCGGCAGCAGCTCCAGCACGGGGACGGTCACCGCGCCGTCCCTCTCGTCGGGGTCGGGCAGCGCGCACACCCAGTCGAGCGGCTCGTGACCGCCCCCGCGCCGGCCGACCTGCTGCCCACCGCGCGCTGGCGTGCCATCGGCACCGACGTCGCGATCACCGTCACCCGGCCGGAGGCCCTGGCCCCGGCCCGGGACGTCCTGGCCGCCGAGCTCGACGCCGTCGACCGCGCCTGCAGCCGCTTCCGCCCCGACGCGGAGATCGCGGGTCTGACGGCAGGCGGCACGCGCCCGCTCAGCCCGCTGCTCACCGACCTCGTGGCCGCGGCCCTGCGGGCCGCGGGGTCGACGGACGGCGATGTCGACCCCACGCTCGGCGGCGCGCTCGTCGAGCTCGGCTACGACCGCGACCTCGCGGCGCTTCCGGCGGACGGTCCCCGCGTGCGGATCGCGCCCCGCCCGGCACCGGGGTGGCAGCGCGTGCACCTCGACACCGCCGCCCGGACGATCACCCTCCCGCCGGGCGTGGTCCTCGACCTCGGCGCGACGGCGAAGGCCTGGCTCGTCGACCGTGCGGCCGTCGCGGCGGCGACCGCGACCGGGGCCGGCGTGCTGGTGACCTGCGGCGGCGACCTGGCCACCGCCGGCCCGGTGCCCGACGGCGGCTGGGCCGTGCTCGTCCAGGACGGGGAGCGCGACGGCGACCAGCCCGCCACCACCGTGACGCTGGACCACGGCGGCGCCATGGCGACGTCGAGCACAGTGCGGCGCACCTGGAACCGCGACGGACGGCTGCTGCACCACATCCTCGATCCCCGCACCTGCCTGCCGCCCGCGCCGGTCTGGCGCACCGTGACGGTGGCCGCGACGACGTGCCTGGCGGCCAATGCGGTCAGCACCGCAGCGATCGTCCGCGGCGCCGCGGCACTCGGCTGGGTGCGCTCGCTGGGGCTGCCGGCCCGGTTCGTCGCCGTGACCGGGGACGTCACCACGGTCGGCCCCTGGCCGGCGGACCGGGGCCCGCGATGACGTCCGCGATCTGGGCCGTCGGCCGCGGTACGGGTGTCATGGCCCTCGTGCTGTTCAGCCTCACGATGGTGCTCGGCCTGGTGACGCGCCGCGGCGCGGCGCTGCCGGGACTGCCGCGGTTCGCGTCGCTGGCGCTGCACCGCAACGCGAGCCTGCTGGGCGTGGTGTTCCTCGTCGGCCACGTGGTGTCGATGGTGTTGGACCCGTACGCGGGCGTCTCGCTGGTCGCGACCGTGGTGCCGCTGACCGCCTCCTACCGCCCGCTGTGGGTGGGGCTGGGCGCGCTCGCCGTGGACGTGCTCGCCGCCGTCATCGTCACCAGCCTGCTCCGCGGCCGCCTCCCGGCGCGGG
>JAOPWU010000072.1 GCA_025965515.1 Mycobacterium sp. | reverse complement strand
AGCGGCATCTGCGGGAGGGCGCCGATCTCGCCCGGCGGATCGGCCGGCCCTGGGTCGAGGTCGGCTGTCTCGCGGAACTCGGCTTTGCGTCCAAGCTGCACTCGCTGGCCACCACCCGGCGGTGGTGCCGCGAGGCGGTCGCCCTGGCTGAGCGATACGGCTGGGGAACGGAGTGGATCGTCGCGCCCGCGCTGGTGATGCTCGCCGGCGCGTCCGCGTGCACAGGGGACTTCGACGACGGCGAACGATGGCTGCAGCGCACCGCGCAGGCCCTCCAGTCCGACACCGGCCCGGGAATCACGCTCCTGATGCACCAGGTGGCCGGGATGCTGCAGGTCGGCCGCGGCCGCGTCCGCGAGGCGCTGGAGGAGTTCACTGAGGCCGAGCGGCGGCAGACGCAGCTGGCGGGCCCGCACGCTCTGGCGAACCAGGTGACCGGCTGGATGCTGGCGGCGCAGGCCCGGCTGGGGAGGAGCGGCGAGGCCGGCGCGGCCATCGCCGCGCTCGACGCCGAGCGGGCGAACTCGGGCGAGATTCGCAACGCCCACGCGGCGGTCTGCCTCACGGCGGGCGATCCGGGGGCAGCGCTCGGCGCGGTGCACGCGGTCCTCGACGGCAGCGCGCCGGTCACCGGCTACATCACGGTCGTCGAGGCCCACCTGCTGGCCGGCCTGGCGCACCGTGCACTCGGCGACCAGCGTGCAGCAAACCGGGCCACGGAATTCGCCCTCACCCTGGCCGAGCCGGATCGTCTGGTCTTGCCCTTCGCGATGACCGGGTCGGTCGAGCTGCTCGAGAAGCTGCCCGCGTACGACTCGGCGCACGCCGCGCTGAGGAGCGAGATCCTCGACGTGCTGCACGGATCATCCCGGCCGGCCGGCGGCCTCCCCGGGGAACCGCTGACCGACGAGCTGAGCCCGAGCGAGCTGAGGGTGCTGCGCTACCTCCCGACGAACCTGTCCAGGCCCGAGATCGCCAGGGAACTGTCGGTGTCGGTGAACACGGTCAACACCCACATCCGCAACATCTACGCCAAGCTGCAGGCCCGGGGTCGCTCGTCAGCGGTGCAGCGTGCGCGAGCGCTGCGGCTGCTCGGGGACGGGCGCACGGCTGGCGTGCCGGTCACCAGATCCTGGTGATGCGCGCTCGCCTGGCAGTGCTCGACCCTGGCGACATGGACCAGGAGTCCGTCCTCTACGCGATCCGGATCAACGGGCATCTCGGGGCCATGGTTCTGTGCGCATTCCCCGAGATGGCCGCGCAGCGCCGCGGCGAAGACACGGTGCTCACCGGCGTCCTCGACCGGTCGGCGCTGTTCGGCGTGCTCGCCGAGATCGAGGCGCTCGGGCTCGACCTCGTCGAGGTCCGTCAGCTCGAATCCCACGGGGAACGACCCGGGATGTAGGCGAGGTGAGGGTAGATGTCCGGGTGGCTCGCCCATGCTCTCGGCCCTGCTCGGTGTGTATGCGGCGCGGCTGGGGGAGCGGGACCGGCGTGCACGTCGAGCGGCTGTGGGTCCGCGGCCGCCGGCGACGCTGACCGCTGTCGACGGTGAGGCCCGCGAGCGGCTGGATCTCGCGTGACCGCGGACGCCTTGGAGCCGGCGACGAAAGGGCGCGGTGATCGTCAGCCTTCGGCCGTGCCCCTCGGCTGCCCATGTACCTGCCCAAGTCGCCCCCGGGCGACCCTGGTCGCCCCCGTCGGCCGCCACTAGCCTGGCCGGAGGCGACGCTCTCCTCCGGAGGCCTTCCATGACCACCTCGGCGGAACACCGGCAGCACGCGGCGGCCGACCACGAGCACGTCCACGGCGACGGGTGCGGGCACGAGGCCGTCCCCCACGGCGATCACGTGGACTACCTGCACGACGGTCACCGGCACGCCAGCCACGAGGGCCACTACGACGAGCACGGCGGTGAACAGGGCGCCGCGGGCTGAGCCCGCCCCCCGCGGGCCGGACCGTGTGTGAGGGGGGCGGGCCCGCGGCGGCCCGCCGCGCCGCGCCCCGCCCGGCCGAGGGCACGGCGGTGGACCCCATCGCGCTGGAGCCCGTCGACGAGGTCGTCCTCACCATGCTGGTCGACAACAGCTACGACGGCCAGTGGGACCTGCCCACGCTGAGCCGCACTGCGCTGGAGGCCGAGGGGTTCAGCGTCGTGGAACGGCGCCAGCCGTCCCTGTTGCTGGACGGCTCGGTGCTGATCACCGGCGAGGTGGACCGGACGACCGACTTCGAGCGCGGCCTGCCGCACCACGAGACGCTGTGCGACGGCCGCTGGGAGCCCGACCCGCTGGTCCTCGACGAGCAGGCGCTCGTAGTCCTCGTCCGCGGCCGGGGCCTCGTGGTGCTCGTCGGCTGCAGCCACACGGGCGCGGTGAACGCCGCGCGGCATGCGCTGCGGCTCACCGGCACCGACCGGCTGCACGCCCTGCTCGGCGGGTTCCACCTCACCGGGCCCGCGTTCGCACCGATCATCGAGCCGACCGTGTCCGCGTTCGCCGAGCTGGCCCCCGACGTCCTGGTCCCCGCGCACTGCACGGGGTGGAGGGCTCAGCAGCGGTTCGCCGCGGCGCTGCCCGACGCGTTCGTGCCGAATGCGGTGGGCACCACCTACACGTTCGCCGCTGCGCCGGTGGGGTGAGGGCCGGCCCGACCGCCGCCGAGGCGCTCGGGGCCGCCCACCGTTCGTGTCCCCGCCGACGCGGGCCGCCTCTCAGCCGATCGGCAGTACCGGCGTCGGGATGCTGCCCCCGAGCCCCAGCGCCTGCAGCGTCTGGGTGCCCATGGCGGCCTCGCCCAGCGGGTTCGGGTGCACGACCACCGGGTTGGTCGTCCCCACGACCGGCTCGACCCACCGGGTGCCGACCGCCTTGCAGGCGTCGTGGCCCTGTGAGACCTGCGTCATGTCCACGTAGGTGGCGCCCGTAGCCGCGGCCGCCCGGCGCACCGCGTCGTTGAGCGTCGCCTGCTCCTCGTCCAGGTACGGGACGTCGCCCGAGGCGACGGGCATCTGCGGGAAGCAGCCGCCGGACGGCGGCAGGATCGACGGGTACCCGATGATCGCGACCTTCGCGTGCGGGGCCGCCTTGCGCACCGCGGTCAGGGCGTTCACCAGCACCGGATAGGTGACCGTGCGGATGGTGGTGTCGAACGAGTCGCCGTAGGTGTTCTTGCAGGGGCTGCCCTGCCCGAGGCTCAGGGTGCCGAGAGCGCCGCACTCGACGATCGAGTCGATGAAGACCCCGCTGTCGTTACCGCCGATCGTCATGGTCACGACGTCGGCCGAGCTGCCGACCGCGTTGAGCTGCGGCGCCACGCCGGGGTACTGCCCGGTGAAGAAGTCCTTGGTTTCCGCACCCCCGCAGGTCACGTCGGTGAGGTGCGCGCCGGTCGCGGTCGCCAGCATGTGCGGGTAGTTGCGCACCGAGCGGAGGCACAGCAGCGGGGCGGTGAGGTCCGGAGGGATGTTGCCGGACGCCGCGCTGTAGGAGTCGCCGAGGGCGACGTAGTTCAGCGGCGCGGAGCTGGCGAAGCCGCTCGGGGCCAGGGCCAGTGCTGCGGCGGCCAGGGCGGCGACGGCGGCGATCAGGTAACGGCGCACGGAGACCCCAGGGCTCGGCGAACAAAGGCACCCGGGTAACGGGCGTCACGGCAGGCATTCGCGGTGACGGTACGCCGATGTGATGGCCATCACAGCCTCCGGACCGGCGCAGCGAGGCGGCTGGGGCCGTCAGCCGGCCTGGGACGCGCCGCGCGGCAACCACCACGGCGCCGGTGCGCCCTCCTCCGCGTAGAGGCTTGCGGAGTCCGGCGCCTCATGACCCAGCACGTCGATCAACAAACTCAGCGGAACGCCATCCCGCAGTAGATCCATGACGTCGGGCATGGGGCCCTCCATTCTGACTAATGGTCATTTCGGACGCCCGGCGGCCCGGGTGGAGCGGCAACGGGGTGAACCGCCGCTCTGCGGAGCAAACGCACGGGGCAGCGGTCCGGTCGGGCCGTCCTCGCGCGAGCCACAACACGAGCGACCCAGCCGAGCGCCGACGCGTCCCCCATCCCTGTGGTGAAGGAGTCGCAGCCAGCGCCCGTGTGCTGGGGGTCTTAGCTTCCGAGCCATGACCACACGGATGGCACGGCACAGGGCAGCGCTGGTTACCGGGAGCTCCCGCGGCATCGGGGCGGCCGTCGCCGTGCGGCTGGCTGCCGACGGCATCGGCGTCCTGGTCAACTACCGCGCCGACCGGGAGGCCGCCGAGAAGGTTGTCGCGACGATCACCGCGGGGGGCGGACGGGCCGTCGCGGTGCAGGCCGACGTCGCCGATGCGGACCAGCTGCGGGGCCTGTTCGCCGCCGCCGAGGAGCACCTCGGCCGGCTGGACGTGGTGGTCAGCAACGCCGGCATCGGGTCCACCGTGCCGATCGCGCAGGCCACCGACGCCGACTTCGACACGGTGTTCGCCACCAACACCCGCGCGACCTTCGTGGCGTTGCGGGAGGCGGCGAACCGGCTGCCCGACGGTGGGCGGATCATCGTGATCTCCCGTGCCGGCGTGCGGCCCCGCCCGGGCGGAGGGCTCTACGCGGCGAGCAAGGCGGCCGGGGATCAGCTGGTCCGCGCCGCGGCACAAGAACTGGGCCCGCGGCAGATCACCGTCAACAGTGTGCTGCCCGGTGCCACGCGCACGGACATGTGGGCGGATCGCCCCCCGAGCATCGGGGACGATGAGCACGTCGCCGCCCGGACCGCGCTGCGCCGCCTCGGCGAACCCGACGACATCGCCGACGTCGTTGCCTTCCTCGCGTCCGACGCCGCCCGGTGGATCACCGGCCAGGCCATCGTGGCGGACGGCGGCCTGGTCTGAGACCCACGCCCGGACCACCGGTGCAGCGCCGCCATGGTGCCGGGCCAGCACTGTCCGCTGTCGGCGACACCGTTCCTCCTGCCGGACGCACGGTTCACTCGTCCGCGCCGGAGATCCGGCCACCCCGGTGCCGACACTGGGAGGGAACGAGACGGCGACAGGGAGGCACCAGCATGCCCGGGGTGGACGACGGCGCCCGGCTGACGCTGTTCACCGGCGACGGGCGCAGGGTCGCGCTGCGGACGCTGAACGGCGTCGGGTTCGAGGAGGGCGCCAGCGTGGAGGTGCTCTGCGCCGCCCTGGCGGACTCCTATCAGCTCCAGGGCGATGTCGAGGCGGTCACCGCGACCGGGGTCCTCCGCGCACCCGCCCTGCTCACCACCGCCGCGGGCGGCGGCCTGCTCACGCTCACGGGTGCGGTGCAGCGCCTGCAGCGGCGTCAGCACGTCCGCGCGAGCGCCCGGCTGCCCTGGTACGCCTCCGACCCGACGGGCCGCCGGCTCGCGGGCGTGACCCTCGACGTGTCCGCGGGCGGGCTGCGGGCCGACTGCCGGGAGGTCGACTCCGACGCTTTCGACGGCGCCATGCTCGGTGTGCGGCTGCAGCTGCCTGGTCGGCTGGTCGAGGCGGTGCTGGAGGTGGTGTCGGCCGGGGACGAGCAGCTGCAGGGCCGGTTCGTCGACATCGCCCCCGCGGACCGCGAGCAGCTCGTCCGGCTCGTGTTCGAGCGCATGCGCGCCGAACTCGCCTCCCGGGATGCCGTGCGGCGGAACCTTGCGGCGGCGCGCTGAGCGGTCTGGCTGCCGCACCAAGCCTGCCCGCCCGCGTTGCGCACACGACGCTGGTTACTGGTCTGTTCATGACCGGATCGCGGCGCGGGACGCCCGGGGCAGCACGGCCGGCGCATCGCCGGTCGTGCGCCTGCGCGAGTCCTAGCCCACCGGAGGAGACCACTCGGGTGCACTGCGGGTCAGCTGCAAACGGGGAGTACCGCCAGCTTCGCCACCGACCTGAGGCTGGCGGAGATGACCGGAGCCGCCGCGGCAGCAATCCTGTGGTTGCGCCCAGATGGCACGCCGCAGCGTGACCCGGCTGACGGTCTCCGACGTCGGCCCGGCGACGCCCCACACCGAGGGGACTGGACCATGAGTGACCCACTCCAGAACCGCGTAGCCGTGGTGACCGGCGCTGCCCGGGGCATCGGCCGCGCCTGCGCGGTCGCCCTCGCGCGAGCCGGTGCCGACGTCGCCGGCATCGACATCGCCGGACCGGTCAGTCCGATCCTGGACTTCGGCCCCGCCACCGCCGACGACCTCGCGCAGACGGGGAAAGCGGTGGAGGAGGTCGGGCGGCGCTGGATGGCGATCACGGCGGACCAGCGGGACATCGGCGCCCTCGCCGACGCCGCCGCCCAGGTGACGCGGGCCTGGGACGGGGTCGACATCCTGTTCGCCAATGCCGGCATCCAGGCCTTCAAGCCGCTGCTGGAGATGACTGACCCCGACTGGCACGACCAGATCGACGTCAACCTCACCGGCACCGCGAACGTCCTCCGCGTCTTCGCTCCGCTCCTGGTCGAACAGGGTGGAGGGCGGATCATCATCAGCTCGTCCACCCAGGGCCAGCACGGGACGAAGAACGGCGCGGCCTACTCGGCGTCGAAGTGGGGACTGCTCGGGCTCATGAAGTCGGCCGCGCTGGAGCTGGGCGGCCACGGCATCACCGTCAACGCGGTGGTCCCGGGCTTGATCGACACCCCACTGACCCGGCACGAGGATCGCTACGCCCAGGCCATCAGCGAGGCCGGCGGCCGGCCCAGCGGCGACGCCGCCGAGGACGAACGCGCCGCGGTCGCCGCCCTGACGGCCAAGACGCCCCTCGGCGTCCCGTGGATCTCCCCGGAGGACGTGGCGCCCGTCGTCGTCTTCCTGGCCTCGGACGCCGCCCGTATGGTCAGCGGCACCTCCTTCGCGGTCACCGGTGGGGACAGTGCCCACGTCACGGCCTGACCGCGCCCGCGTGCCGGATGTCGCCGGGTGGCACGTGGGATGAGCCGAGCGGTCCGGCCCCCGACCCGGCTGCCGCCCCCGCGGGATCGCGGGCGGGTGCCGGGAGCCGGCGGTGACCGACGGGAGGTGCCGTTCCCTCCGCTCGCCGTCGTCCTGGCGGTGGGTGCAGGAGCGGTGGACGCGGCCTGCTTCGCCCGGCTGGGCCAGGTCTTCGCCGGCGTGATGACGGGCAACCTGACCCTGCTCGGCCTGGCTGCCGCGAACACGTCCGGGAGCCTGGCGGCGCACGTCGTAGTCGCCCTCGTCAGCTACGTGGCCGGCACCGCGCTCGGCAGCCTCGTCGCCGCGAGCGTCGGCGTGCCCCGGTGGCGGCCGGTCACCGCGGTTCTGTTGATCGAGCTCGCCGCCCTCACGGGGTTCACAGTGGGCTGGGTCCTCACCGGCAGCCGCCCGGCGGGCGCCGCGCAGTTCGGTCTGCTCGCACTCGGCACACTCGCCATGGGGCTGCAGGCCGCGGGGGTGCGCTCCTCCGGGACGAAACTGTCGACGACCTACCTGACCGGGACTCTGACCACGGCCGTCGCCGACCTGGCCACGGGCGGACAGTCGCACCCCCACACCCGGTGGAGCCTGGCCGTGCTGGTCGCGCACGTGGCCGGAGCCGCGACGGCCGGGGGACTGCTCCTCGTGGTGCCCGCCGCAGTGCCCGCTGTGCCCGTCGCCGCGCTCCTGGGCGTTGTCGCGCTCGCCGTCGCGCCGACCCTGCGCGTCGGACCTGCCCCTGGGGCCCCTTGAGCGGGCTCCTCGCTGCGGGCACGCTGATCGGCCACCGTGTGCACCGGGAGGTTGTTGATTGGCCTCCTCGCTGCGGGCAGGCTGTGACCTCAGTGGGTGATCGGGCAAGGAGGCGGTGGAACTGCCGCCGGGGCGGAGGCCCGGATGGCTACCCGGACGAGCGAGCCAAGCGCCGTTGTGCCGGCCGTGCCGCGCCGCGTGGCGGCCCCGGGCGCCCTGGGGCTGCCGCCGGTCGTGCTCGCCGGGTTACGGGCGAGGGGATAGCCCGTGCCCACGGGTCTCGGTGCGCTGCCCGCCCGCTACCACCGGGCGTTCAACGGCCGCGACTTCGACACCTGGCGCGACGTGTTCGACGACCACGTCGAGCTCCTCATCGACGGCATGGCGGTGCAGGGCGTCGACGCTGCCGTCGCGTACGGGGTCCGGAGCGCGAGCGAGTTCCCCGGGCGCTACATCGTCTCCGAGCGCGTCGTCGCGGAAGCCGACGACACGGTCGTCACGGAGATCCGC
>JAOPWU010000048.1 GCA_025965515.1 Mycobacterium sp. | reverse complement strand
TGCGGCGGCGGGCGCGGCCGCGTGGGCGGGGCTGACGGCGGACTTCGCCCGGCGCCGCATCGCCCCCGGCCCGCGGACGGCCGACGAGGTGCGGCGGATGCTCCTCACGAGCGCGGCCATCCCGCCGCTCGCGCTGCGGGCGCGGCTGCGCGGCGAGCTGGCCCGGCGCCGGCGGCCTCCCGCCCCGTGGCCGCCCCCGCTGCGGGCCGTGCTGTTCGACCGCGACGGCACCCTCGTCCACGACGTGCCCTACAACGGCGACCCGGAGCTGGTCGTCCCCGTCGACACCGCGGCGAAGGCCCTGGCCCGCGTCCGCGCGGCGGGGCTCGCCACCGGCGTGATCAGCAACCAGTCCGGCATCGCCCGCGGCGTGCTGGACCACGCGCAGGTGCGGGCCGTGAACGCCCGCATCGACACGCTGCTCGGCCCCTTCGATACCTGGCAGTACTGCGCCGACGGGCCGGTCGACGGCTGCGCCCGCCGCAAGCCGGAGCCGGGCATGGTGCTGGCGGCGGCCCGGGAGCTCGGCGTGACCCCGGCGGAGTGCGCGGTCGTCGGCGACATCGCCGCGGATGTCCACGCAGCCCTGGCCGCGGGGGCCCGGGCGGTGCTCGTCCCCACCGCCGCGACCCGGCCTGCGGAGATCGCCGTGGCCCCGGCCGTGGCGGCCGACCTCGCGGGTGCGGTCGCACTGCTGCTCGGTGACTCCCCGGAGCCGTTGCGGGAGCCGGCTGCCGCCGGGGCCGGGCGATGAGCCGGATCCTGGCGGCGCGCCTGGACAACGACGGCGACGTGCTCGTGACGGGCCCGGCCATCCGGGCGCTCGCGGCGGGTGCCGGGCCCGGTGGCGCGGTGGACCTGCTCGCGTCGCCGGCGGGCGCGGCCGCGGGCCGGTTGTTGCCCGGCGTGCGGGAGGTGCTGCTCTTCGAGGCCCCCTGGACCGGCTACCGGCCGCCGCCCGTCGACCCGGCGGCGGTGGATGCGCTGGTGCGCTGCGTCGCCGACCGTGGGTACGACGAAGCTGTGATCTTCACGTCGTTCCACCAGAGCCCGCTCCCGCTCGCGCTGCTGCTGCGGCTCGCCGGCGTGCCCCGGATCAGTGCGACGAGCGAGGACTACCCCGGGGCGCTGCTGGACGTCCGGCACCAGCGGGAGGGCCCGGGCGCGCCGGAGCGGCACGAGGTCGCGGCGGCGCTGGACCTGGTCCGGGCCGCCGGGCACGCGCTGCCGCCCGGGGATGATGGCAGGCCCGCGGTGCGGCGGCCCCTGCCCGACCCGGCCGAGGCCCTGCCGGAGCTGCCGGCCGGCCCGTACGTCGTGCTGCACCCCGGCGCGTCGGTCCCCGCGCGGGCGCCGTCGCCGGACCGGGCCCGGGCCTACGCGCAGGCACTGGTGGCGGCCGGGTGGGCCGTCGTCGTCACCGGCGGCCCCGGGGAGCGCGCGTTGACCGCCGTGGTGGCCGGGGGGCTGCCCGGCGTCGTGGATCTCGGCGGCCGGACGCCGTACCCCCTCCTGGCGGCGGTGCTGGACCGCGCGGCCTGCGTGGTCGTCGGCAACACGGGCCCGGCGCACCTCGCAGCCGCGGTCGGGACGCCCGTGGTGTCGCTGTTCTCCCCGGTCGTCCCGCTGCAGCGGTGGGGCCCGTGCGGCGCGCCCCGGGTGGTCCTGGGCGACCAGCAGGCCGCCTGCCGGGGCAGCCGCGCCCGCGACTGCCCGGTGCCGGGTCACCCGTGCCTGGACGGCATCTCCCCGCAGGAGGTCGTGGCGGCTGTCCGCTCCCTCGCCGCGACGGCCCCGGCGGCCCCCACAGGTTTCGTGCCCGCACTCCCGGAAGGACGGCGATGAGGATCCTCGTGTGGCATGTCCACGGCTCGTGGAGCACGGCCTTCCTGCAGGGCGACCACACGTATCTCCTGCCGCTGCTGCCCGACCGTGGGCCGGACGGCCGGGGCCGTGCCCGCACGTGGGACTGGCCGGCCTCGGCCGTGGAGGTGCCGGTCGAGCAGCTCGGCGCCGCGGCGCCGGACGTCGTGGTGCTGCAGCGGCCCCACGAGCGCGAGCTGGTGGAGCGGTGGACCGGGCTGCGCCCCGGCGTCGACCTGCCGGCCGTCTACGTGGAGCACGACGCTCCCCGGCAGGGCGCTGCCGGCAGCCGGCACCCGCTGGCCGACCAGCGGGACATCCCGATCGCCCACGTGACCCCCTTCAACCGGACGATGTGGGACTGCGGTGACGCCCGCACGCTCGTCGTGGAGCACGGCGTCGTGGACCCCGGCTACCGGTACACCGGCGAGGCGCCGTCGCTCGGTGCGGTCGTGAACGAGCCCGTCCGCCGATGGCGAGTTGCCGGGACGGACCTCCTCCTGCGTTGCGCGACGGAACTGCCGGTCCACCTGCACGGCATGGGCGTGGCGGCGCTGGCGGCGCAGGTGGCCGGCACGCCCGCGGGCGCGGGACTCACGGTGCTGGAGGACCTGCCGCAGGCCCGGCTGCACGAGGTGCTCGGCCGGCACCGCGCCTACCTGCACCCCTACCGCTGGACGAGCCTGGGGTTGTCCCTGATCGAGGCGATGCTGCTGGGGATGCCGGTCCTGGCGCTGCCGACCACGGCGGCGCCCGAGGCGGTGCCCGCCCAGGCGGGCGTGCTGAGCAGCGACCCGGATGTCCTGCTCGCTGCCGCCCGCCGCTGGCTCGCCGACCCGGCGGAGGCCCGCGACCGGGGCCTCGCGGCCCGGGAGCACGCCCTCACCGCCTTCGGGGTGGGCCGCTTCCTCACCGACTGGGATGCCGTCCTGTCCGACGTCACCGCGGGGGTCTCCGTATGAACATCGCCATGATCTCCGAGCACGCCAGCCCGCTGGCCGTCCTCGGCGGGGTCGACGCGGGCGGGCAGAACGTCCACGTGGC
>JAOPWU010000037.1 GCA_025965515.1 Mycobacterium sp. | reverse complement strand
GCCAGGCCCGGCAGCCCGAGGGCCGCGACGTAGCCGGGGACCTCCTCGTCCGAGCGGGGTCCGGGCGTGGTGGTCTGCACGACTCCAGAGGCTAGGAGACCGTCGGACGTCCCCGCGCAGGGGCGCCCCCCGGACAGCTACCGGTCAGCGCCCGATCAGCGGCAGGGTGATCGAGGACGGGGCGAGGTGGGTGCGCTGCACCTCGTACCGGCCGCCCGCCAACTGCAGCAGCTGCGGCGGCGTCGGGACCAGGTGCGGGAAGTCCGTCGTGTCGACCGTCACGCGGATCCGGTGACCCTGGGCGATCGTCGCGTAGGTCGGGAAGACCTCCACCTGGTACTTCGTGACCGCTCCCGGGGTCACGGGCAGCGTCGACGCCTGGGTGTACGGGTGGTACGGCAGCACGGTGCTGCCGTCCACGGTCCAGGACCGCGACGCGTCGACCGCCCGCGCCGTGCCCAGCAGGGCTCCCTGGGTCAGCGGTCTGGACGTGCCGTCCGGCGCGACGTCCTCGACGTTCACCACCCACTCACTCTGCGCCGTGGTGGCCGTCGCGTAGATCGTCGCGGCGATGGGGCCCGCCAGCGTCTGGGGCGATGCCAACGGGGCGGTCGTGTAGGTGAGCGCCGTGGGCCCGGTCTGCCCGGCGCGGTCGTCGTCGAGGCAGGGGGTCGGCCGGGGAAGATTGCTCGTCACCTGCGAGACCGCGCCCATGGCCCACTGATCGACCGAGCGGTCGCAGATCGATGAGCCGACCGGCAACCACGCCACCGGGTCCGCCCCGGCCGTGGCCGTCGGGGCGGTCGTGGTGAGCGTGCCGTCGTTCCGCGAGGGCGCGCTGCCGCTGCGCGTCCCGGAGAAGTAGTACGTCGTCGGCGTCGCGCCGGTCAGCGGGTAGGTGGCCGTCTCCGCGTAATGGCCGGTGCCCAGGTCGTAGTAGTGCAGCGGCGTCGGGGTCTCCCCCATGCCGGTGTCGGCGCCCTTGAGCCACGTGTCGAACCACTCGAGCTGCAGCGGGTCGAGCGCGCCGGCGTCGAGGGCCAGCTGCAGGTGCGTGTACGGCCCGTCGAGGAGCTGGTACCGCCCGGTCGTCCGCTGCCCGGCCGCCATCGGGCCGTCCACCGGGCGGCCGGCCCAGGCGTTCTGCAGCGCGGCGTAGTTCAGGGGCTCGCCCCGCTGGAAGATGTCGTACTCGCCGCCGACCAGGTACGCCGGGATGCCGTTGGCGACCACGTCCCCGAGCACCCCGGCCGGGGAGCGTGCGGCCCAGTAGGCGTTGTCGTAGGAGTTCGGGCCGCCGCCGTAGGTCTGCGCCAGGAACAGCGCGTTGTAGTCGACGGTGCTGGCGAGATGCTGCAGCAGCACCTGGGCGGACTGCAGGAGCCCCGCCGGGTGCTGCAGCAGGTTCACGACCGGGTTGAGCAGGTTGACCGCGGGCAGCAGGGCGCCGAGGTAGACCATGTCGAACTCGGCGTCGGGAATCCCGCCCTCGAACGCGGTGTCCCGGTAGACATCGTTTCCGGAGACGAGCGGGAAGACCGCCTTGAGGGGCGAGTCCTTGCCGACCGCGCCGGCCGTGAGCAGTTGGTTGATCCCCAGGTAGGACGCGCCGTGCAGGCCGACCTTTCCATCGGCGTGCGGGAGCGCCGCGGCCCAGCGGACGAGGGCCACGCCGTCACTGACCTGCTGCGGGTCGAAGAGCGTGAAGGAGCCGCCGGAGGCCCCCGTGCCGCGCACGTCCACCGCGACGTCGATGTACCCGCGCTGCACGAAGTAGGGATCCACCCCGACGGCCGAGGAGCCGGCCAGGCCCGCCGTGTTGTTCCCATACGGCGTCTGCGTGAGCAGTACGGGGAACGGTCCGGCGGCCGGCCTGCCGGTCGCCTTGTCCGTGGGGGTGTCGATGGTGGCGCGCAGGACCGTGCCGTCCGCCATGGTCACCGGCACGTTGGTCTGCTGGGAGACGCTGTAGGTCGCCGCCCCGGGCTGCCAGGAGTGGCCTGGCGCGGCGCTGGCCGCCACGGCCTCCTGCAGCGGATTCGGCGTGCCCTTGGCGGCCGGGGTGGTCGCCGCGGTGGCGTTGGTGACCACGACCGTGCCGGAAGCCAGGAGCAGCGCCACGAGCGGCAGTGTGACTCGGCGGGTGGGCAGCATGGGGCTCCAAGGTGTGGCCGCGGCGGGTGAGCGGCAGGTTAACGGGACTGCGTCCCGTTTGTCACACCTCGCGAGATCCCGGGTCCGCAGGGAGCTCCAGTGCGGCCGCGACCGCCCGGCGCACGACCGAGCGCGGGTCGCCCACGTCGGACCCTCCCCACCACACCAGCGCGGCCAGCACGGTCGCCAGGACCGACCGGGCGAGCGTGTAGGGGATCAGGTCCCCGACGTCCAGGCCCATGCGCACGGCGATGAACTGGGCGATGTCCGCGACAGCCGGCCCCGCAGCGGCCGCCAGCCCTGCCTGGAGCTCCGGGACGGACCCGATGAGGCGGAGCCGCAACCGCAGCGCCTCCTCGTCGTCGCCAGGGAAGCACAGCCCGGACGCGAGCGCGTCGGGCAGGGCCACCCGCCAGTCGGCAGCGGCCGGTACGGCCGCCAGCGCCCCGGAGACGGCCTCCTCGGTCTCCCGTCGGCCCGCCCACACGATGGCGCCCTTGGACGGGAAGTACCGGAACAGCGTGCTCCGGCCCACGCCGACAGCAGCGGCCACGTCCTCCATGGTCGTGGCTTCGTAGCCGCGCCGGGCGAACAGCTCCAGCGCCACCCGGGCGATCCGGTCGGCGGAGGTGCTGGGCGGTCTGCCCCGCCGCACCCCGTGCGTCATCCGCCCGCCCGCCGCCTCGTCAGTGCTGGACGCCCGCGAACAGGTCCGTCTCCCAGCCGTACGGGCCCTCGCCCTGGCCGCGGTCGCCGCGTACGAGCCGGTAGTGCTCGATGCCGAACGCCCGCATGCCGACACCGTCCGCCAGGGCGAAGAACGGCCCGTCGACGGAGATCTGGCTGCGGTGCGCCCGCATCGCCGCGATCTTGGCGTCGAAGTGGTCCCGGCCGTCGACCTCCGCGGTGATGAGCGCATCGTCGACGGCGAACGGCACGTCGTCCGCGCTCTCCAGCCCCGGGAACAGCTCGGAGCCCTGCTGCTTCATGAGGTCGATACCGGCCTGCAGCACCGAGCGGGGCACGGCGTTGTAGTAGACCTTCGCGACCAGCCAGGGCTCGCCGTCGCCCGGCGCGTACGAGCGGTCGCCCGCCGCATCCACCGCCGCCATCGTGACCCGGTGGGTCTGGATGTGGTCCGGGTGGCCGTAGCCGCCGTTCTCGTCGTACGTGACGACCACCTGCGGCCGCGTCTCACGCACAATCCGGACCAGCTCCCGGGTCGCCTCGGCGAGGTCGGCCTGCCAGAAGCTGCGCGGATCGTCGTTGTCGGGCGTGCCCATCATGCCGCTGTCGCGCCACCGGCCCGGGCCGCCCAGGAAGCGGTGGTCGGTGACGCCGATGGCCTCGCAGGCCGCGGCGAGCTCGCCGACGCGGTGCTGCCCGAGGGTGTCGTCGCGGTCGGCCGCCATGTGGGCCAGGTCCGGGACGACGATCTCGCCGCCCTCCCCGAGGGTGCAGGTGACGAGCGTGACCTGGGCGTGCTCGCTGACGTACTTCGCCATCGTCGCCGCGTTGTTGATCGTCTCGTCGTCCGGGTGGGCGTGCACGAGCAGGATGCGGCGCGGCCGATCGAGGACCTCGATGTCGATCTCCTGCTCCAGGGCGTCGACCTCGCCGGCCACATCGGCGAGGAGGGCCGCCGCGGCGTCCGAGGGGACGCCGCTGGCGACCGCCGCCTCCGGGCTGTCGATCTCCGGGACACCCGCCGCGGGGTCGTCCAGCGGATCGGGCGGTGAGGGCGTGGTCGTCATGCCCCTATCCTGCCCCGTCGCCGGGGCAGGGGGTCAGGCGTTGACGGCCGCCTTGGCGCGACCCCGGGTGCGGCCGCGCTCGGACGCGTTGAGCACGACCTTGCGGATGCGCACGCTGTCCGGCGTGATCTCCACGCACTCGTCCTCTCGGCAGAACTCGAGCGCCTGCTCGAGGCTGAGCAACCTGTGCGGGATGAGCGGCACCAGGATGTCCCCGGAGGACTGACGCATGTTCGTCAGCTTCTTCTCCTTGGTGGGGTTGACGTCCATGTCGTCGGAGCGGCTGTTCTCGCCGACGATCATGCCCTCGTACACGTCGGTGCCCGGGCCCACGAACATGGTCCCGCGCTCCTGCAGGTTCGCCAGGGCGAAGCCGGTGGTGGCGCCGGTGCGGTCGGCCACGAGCGAGCCGGTCGGCCGGGTGCGGATCTCGCCGACCCACGGCTCGTAGCCCTCGTGGATGTGGTGGAGCAGGCCGGTGCCCCGGGTCTCGGTCAGGAACTCGGTGCGGAAGCCGATGAGGCCACGCGCCGGCACCACGTACTCCATGCGGATCCAGCCGGTGCCGTGGTCGACCATCTGCTCCAGCCGGCCCTTACGCAGGGCGAGGAGCTGGATGACGACGCCCTGGTAGTCGGACGGCGTGTCGATGGTCAGGCGCTCCATCGGCTCGTGCAGCTTGCCGTCGACGAGCCGCGTCACGACCTGCGGCTTGCCGACCGTGAGCTCGAAGCCCTCGCGGCGCATGATCTCGACGAGGATCGCGAGCTGCAGCTCACCGCGACCCTGCACCTCCCAGGTGTCCGGGCGCTCGGTCGGGTTCACGCGGATGGACACGTTGCCGACGAGCTCGGTGTCGAGCCGGTTCTTGACCAGCCGGGCCGTGAGCTTCTTGCCGCTGCGACCGGCGAGCGGCGAGGTGTTGATCCCGATCGTCATCGAGATGTTCGGCTCGTCGATCGTGATGACCGGCAGCGGCCGCGGGTCGTCCGCGTCGGCCAGCGTCTCGCCGATGGTGATCTCCGGGATGCCGGCGATGGCGACGATGTCACCGGGGCCTGCCTCCTCGATCGGCACCCGGGTGAGGGACTCGGTGCCGAGCAGCTCGGTCAGCTTGACGCGCTCGATGGTGCCGTCCTGCTTGCACCAGGCGACGGTCTGGCCCTTCTTCATGCTGCCCTCGTGGATGCGCAGCAGCGCGAGCCGGCCGAGGTAGGGCGAGGCGTCGAGGTTGGTGACGTGCGCCTGCAGCGGCGCGCCCTCGGTGTAGCTGGGGGCGGGGATGGTCTTCATGATCGTGTCGAACAGCGGCTCGAGGTCCGGGCTGTCCGGGCTGGTGCCGTCGGCGGGCCGGTTGAGCGACGCCTGGCCGCTCTTCGCCTGGCAGTAGACGATCGGGAAGTCGATCTGCTCCTCGGTGGCGTCGAGGTCCAGGAACAGCTCGTACGTCTCGTCGACGACCTCGGCGATCCGGGCGTCGGGCCGGTCGACCTTGTTGATGACGAGGATGACCGGCTTGTTCTGCGTCAGCGCCTTGCGAAGCACGAAGCGGGTCTGCGGCAGCGGGCCCTCGGAGGCGTCCACGAGCAGCACGACGCCGTCGACCATGGACAGGCCGCGCTCGACCTCGCCACCGAAGTCCGCGTGGCCCGGTGTGTCGATGATGTTGATGACCGTGCCGCCGTGCCGGACCGCGGTGTTCTTCGCGAGGATCGTGATGCCCTTCTCGCGCTCCAGGTCCATCGAGTCCATCACGCGTTCGTTGACGGAGTCGGAGTCGGCCTGGTGGGCCGAGAAGGCGCCCGACTGCCAGAGCATGGCGTCGACCAGCGTGGTCTTGCCGTGGTCGACGTGGGCGATGATGGCGACGTTGCGCAGGTCTTCGCGGACGAGCTGGGAAGGCACGAAAGGTATCTCCGGACGCGGACGCGGACGTGCCCGGGAGGCGACGCGCCGCTGATCGGCTAAGGGTGTGGGGCTGCTCGAAAGGAGCGCCGCACAGTGCAGCGCCCGCAGTCTACGATCTGTTCCCGCTGTCGGGGGTCCGCAGTCCGCCCGCGGTGACCGACGGCACGCTCACGCGACCGGCCGGGAGAAGGTCGGACCGCGCCCCGCGTCGGCCTCCGCGAGCAGGTGGCGCAGCACGTCGACCGCCTCGGTGTCGGCCGCCAGCCAGGGGACGCTGGCAAGCTCGTCGGCATGCAGCCACCGCAGTTGGTCGTGATCGCGGGCCTCGGGCTCGCCCGACACCAGCTGGGCGACGCTCACCCGCACGGTCACCCGGCCGCCGGACGCGGACAGGTCGCCGCAGAGCCGACCGGCCACGCTGATCTCGACGCCGAGCTCCTCCCGGCACTCCCGCACCAGCGCCGCGACGTCCGTCTCCCCCCGCTCCACCTTGCCGCCGGGAAACTCCCAGAAGCCGGCGATCACCGGGGGTTCGCGGCGGCGGGCGGCCAGGCAGCGCCAGCGGCCGTCCTCGCCGCGGCGCAGGATCGCCGCCGCGACCACCACGACCGGGCCGGCGGCGGGGAGCTCCGGGCGGGCGTCGGCACGGCCGCCGGGAGTGGTCACACCAGCAGTCTGCCAGCCGGGTCGGTGGACTGATGGGCGCGGCGGCGGAGCTGGAGCTGGTCTCGGCCGACGTGTCGGGCGCGCTGCCGGCCGGCTGGGACGCGCCGCGGACCGGGCGGCTCATCGTTGCGGTGCCGCCCGGATACGCCCTGGACCGCGTGGCGCGCAGCCACGGCTGGTCGGGGCTGGCGCCCACCGCGTACGACCGCCGCACCCGGACGCTGCACCGCGTCCTGGCCCTGCCGCAGGCGGGCGCCCGCGGCGTCGCCGTGGCGCAGCGGGCTTCCGGGCTCGTCGTGAGCTGGGGCGGCGGTCCGCTGTCGGCAGCGGACCGACGCGCGGTCGCCGCGCAGGTGTCGCGGATGCTCGCGGTGACCGCGGACCTGCGGGAGCTGCACGCCGCCTGCGCCGGTCACGCCGACCTGCACTGGGTGCCCGCGGCCGGCGCAGGCGCGCTGCTGCGCTCCCCCACGGTGTGGGAGGACCTGGCGAAGACGCTGGCCACGACGAACTGCAGCTGGGCGCTGACGCGGCTGATCTGCACGAGGCTGGTGGACACGCTGGGCGCGGTCGGCGAGCACGCTGAGCGGGCGTTCCCGACACCCGAGGCCGTCCGCGACGCCGGCGCCGGTCACCTGCGCGACGTCGTGCGCGTGGGGTACCGCGGGCAGGCGTTCCTGGAGCTGGCGGGCGCCGTCGCGGACGGGGCCCTGGACCCGGAGGCCTGGTGGGATCCCGAGCTGTCGGACCACCACGTGCTGCTGGCGATCCGCGCGCTGCGGGGCTTCGGGCCCTACGCGGCCGAGGGGATGCTCGGGCTGCTGGACCGGCCGCGGGGGCTGGCGCTGGACAGCTGGGTCCGGGCGAAGCTGCCGCGGCTGCTGGGGCGTGAGGCGATGACCGACGCGGAGATCGCGGGGCGGTACGCGCCGCTGGGGCGGTGGGCCGGGACGGGGCTGTGGCTGGAGCTGACGCGGGACTGGTTCGAGGGGTGAGCGGCCGCTCGTCCTAGGCGCGGGCCGGCCGCGGCCACAGCCCCACCAGCGCGGCCACCGCCGCGACCAGCAGGCACCCCGCGGCGACCGCCAGGATCAGGTGCACCTCCCCGACGCCCGCCGCCTTCGCCGCGTCCTTGTAGGGCTTGCAGTTCACCGGGTCCGCCGGGCAGAGCTGCTGCGGCGTCCCCACGGCGGTGATCCGGTGCGCGAACACCGCCGAGCCGGCTGCGGCGAGCACCGCCAGCCCCAGCAGCTGCCCCAGCGACCGCGCCAGCACCAGGTGCGACGCCGCCGCGGCCGCGCCCCCGGGCGGTGCGGCCGCCAGGGCCGCATCGTTCAGCGGCGCCAGGACCAGGCCCAGCCCCAGCCCGGCGACGACCAGTGCCACGTCGCTCGCCCGCAGCCCGCCGCCCAGCGCCTGCGGCGACCACCGCGCCATGACCCCGACCGCCCCGGCCGCCACCAGCAGGGCTGCGGCCGTCACCGGCGCCCGGGCGCGGCCCCGCGCCAGCAGCCCGCCCGCTACCGCGCCGACAGGGACCGCCGCGAGGAAGCGGACCAGCACCAGCGCCGCGCCGGTCTGGTCGTCCGGGAAGGTCGTGAGCCGCGCGAACAGCGGCACGTCCACCA
The DNA here is from genome assembly GCA_025965515.1 of Mycobacterium sp. GTDB lineage: Bacteria > Actinomycetota > Actinomycetes > RYN-182 > RYN-182 > RYN-182. The sequence continues at coordinate 94 of JAOPWU010000037.1, read as the reverse complement.
ACACGGCGATGAGCCCTACGCCGACCAGCGCCGACACGGCGAGCGCCGCCGCCGCGGTGCGGCGGTCGCCGACCGGCGCGGCCGCGGCCCGCCG
>JAOPWU010000023.1 GCA_025965515.1 Mycobacterium sp. | reverse complement strand
CGGCCGCCGCACGGCGGCGGGTCGCGACCAGCGCCGCGAACGAGCCCGCCACCAGCAGGACGGCGACCGTCAGGCCGGTCGCGAGCCCGGCGCCGGGGGAGGCGAGCACGCCCACCACGACACCCAGCAGCACGCCGACGGCGACGGAGCGCAGCAGCACGGGCGCCGGGCCGGCGGCCTGCGGTCGCGCGGTCGGTCGGGGGTCAGCCGCCATAGACGGTCCTTCCGGGTACCTCGTCCTTGGCCAGGCGCCGCGTCAGGTGCAGCCCCTCGAGGGCGAACTCCAGGGCGGCGGCGGCGAGCCCGGGGGACTCGGCGCCGTCGTCGTCCAGCGCTGCCATGAGCTGCGCGAGCCCGGGCACGGGGCCGATCCGGGCCAGCAGCTCGGCGGCGGGCACCAGCTCGCCCGTCTCCACCGTGCTGCCGTCCGCGAACCGCTCCTGCAGGCCCGACAGGTCGGTGCCGGCCAGCCGGGACCGGAAGGTCTCGGCCACGGCGCGGCGCAGCAGGTGCGCCAGCAGCTCGACCTCCCGGCCCTCGTCCTCGGCGCCGATCGCGGTCGACTCGAACTCCACCTTGCCGCGCACCGCCGGGAGGACCGCCGGCAGGTCGCTGACCCGGGCCACGGGCTGCGTCTCCCCGGTGAGCGCGGCCCGCCGCACGGCGGACGCCACCACGGTCTCGGCGCTCGCGACCGCGAACCGGGCGGAGACGCCGGAGCGGCGGTCGATCTGCGGGGAGTCGCGGACGAGGCGGGTGAACCGGGCCACCGTCTCCAGCAGGTGCAGCGGCAGCACGGGCTCGCCCAGCGGGGACCCCTCCCAGACGGTCAGGGCCTCCTGCTGGATCAGCCCGATCTCGTCGTCGAGCCGCAGCGGGTAGTGGGTGCGCACCTCGGCGCCGAACCGGTCCTTGAGCGGCGTGATGATCCGGCCGCGGTTCGTGTAGTCCTCCGGGTTCGCGGTGCCGATCACCAGCAGGTCCAGCGGCAGCCGCACCACGTAACCGCGGATCTGCACGTCGCGCTCCTCGAGCACGTTGAGCAGCGAGACCTGGATGCGCTCCGCGAGGTCGGGGAGTTCGTTGATCGCGAAGATGCCGCGGTTGGTGCGCGGCACGAGGCCGAAGTGCACGGTCTCCGGGTCGCCCAGCGTCCGGCCTTCGGCGACCTTCACGGGGTCCACGTCGCCGATGAGGTCGCCGACGCCCGTGTCGGGGGTCGCGAGCTTCTCGCCGTACCGGAAGGAGCGGTGCAGCCAGGCGACCGGAGTGTCGTCGCCGCGCTCGGCCACGAGCCGCCGGCCCCACGCGGAGACGGGTGCGTAGGGGTGGTCGTGCACCTCGGTACCCGCGATCTCCGGCGTCCACTCGTCGAGCAGCTGCACGAGCGTCCGGGCGATGCGGGTCTTGCCCTGGCCGCGCTCGCCCAGCAGCACGATGTCGTGCCCGGCGAGGATGGCCCGCTCGACCTGCGGCAGCACGGTATCGGCGAAGCCGACGATGCCGGGCAGCGTCGGGCGGCCCGCGGCGAGTGCCGCCAGCAGGTTGTCGCGCAGCTCGGCCTTGACGCTGCGCAGCACGTGCCCGGAGGCGCGGAGCTCGCCCAGGGTGGCGGGGGCCGGCGGCGCCGAAGGGGCCGTGGCGGCGGGCGGGGGAGCGTCTGGTGTGCCGGTCACCCTGCGACGGTACGTCCCGCGCGGAGCCGCCGCATCCGTACGGCGGCCGGGACGGGACCGCGGGTGTCCCCCGACGGCCCCTCCAGCGATGAGAGGGTCGTGCCGAGGCAGCAGCCGGGACCCGCCGTTGCGGGCGTCCCGGGCGGACGGGGAACGGGAGCGCGTGGACAGCTCGGCGAGGCAGGAGAACCGCTGTGCCGCGGCGGTGGCGCGTCCCGTCCCCGGGCTGGCGGCCGCCGAGGGGCTCGCGGACGCGGCGCGCCGTGCCGTGGCCAGCGCCCTCGCCGACTGGGCCGGACCGCCGCCCGACCTGCTGGTCGCCCTCGTTGCGACCGGCCCCGGGTTCGACGGCCGGCCGGCGGCGACGGCAGCGCTCCTCGCTGCCGCGGAGGCGGCGGGGACCGGGCACAGCGTCGGCTGCAGCGTCGAGGGCGTGCTCGCCGCGACCGGCGGTGGGGCCGGTGCGGCGGTCCTGGGGGCGCCCGGCGTCGCCGTGTGGTGCGCCCGGCTGCCCGGGGCGCGGCTGCGCAGCTTCCACCTCGAGGTCGTCCCCACGCCGCAGGGGCTGGCCGTCACCGGCCTGCCCGAATTCGCGCCCGACGCGGTCCCCGCCGCCGCCACTGCCCTGCTGCTGGCGGACCCCACGACGTTCCCCACGACCACGTGGTTGCGCTCGCTGGCCACCGCGCTGCCGGACCTGTCGGTCGTCGGGGCCGTCGCCGCGCCGGAGCCCGAGGCGCTGCGGTTGGCCGACCCGGGTGAGCCGTCGCGCGCCGGGGCGGACGGTGGTGCGCTGCTGCTGAGCGACGGCCGGGTGTTCGAGCGGGGCGCGGTCGGCACGACGATCGAGGGGCTGGCCGGGCTGCGCGGGGCCGTCGCGCCGGGCTGCCGCCCCGTGGGGCCCGTGCTGACGGTCACCGCCGCCGAGGGCTCGGCGCTGCTGGAGCTGGCGGGCCAGCCGGCGGCCGCGGTGCTGCGCCGGATCGTGGCGGAGCTCCCGCCGGAGGACGCCGCCCGGGCGGGCGCCGGGCTGCACCTCGGGCTCGCCCGCGACGAGTACGCCACCGAGCCCACCGCGGCGGACTGGCTGGTCCGGCCGCTGCTCGGCACGGAGGCCCGCCGTGAGGCCCTGGTCGTGGGGGACGTGCTCGAGGTGGGGAGCACCGTGCAGTTCCAGCTCGCCGACCGCGACGTCGCCGACGCCGGGCTGGCCGCGGCTCTCGGCGGGGGCGGGGGAGCCGCCGGGGCGCTGCTGCTGGCCGCGGCGGGCCGGGGCCGCGCGGGGACCCCCGGGACCGACCGGGACGCGGAGCTCGCCGTGCGGGTGTTCGGGCCGCGGGCCGCCGTCGGTGGCGGCTACACGGGGGGCCAGATCGGGCCGGGACCGGCAGGCCGGGGCGCCGACCTGTTCGGCCTGGCCGCCGGGTTGCTCGTGGTGCCCCGGTGAGTGGCGGCCCAGCGGCGGATCCCGGCCTGGTGCTGGCGCTCGACGTCGGCGGCACCAAGCTGGCGGCGGGGCTCGTCGATACCGGGGGGCGGCTGCGCTGGTCGGCCCGCCGGCCGACGCCCCCGGGCGGCACCGCGGAGGAGCTGTTCGCCGCCGTGGCGGAGCTGCTGCGGCACGCCGGGGCCGCGCTGCCCGAGGTGGCCGGCGCAGCCGGCCTGCCCCCGGCGGTGTCGGGCGTCGGTATCGGCTGCGGCGGGCCGCTGCGCTGGCCGGCCGGTGACGTCTCCCCGCTGAACATCCCCGGGTGGCGGGACTTCCCGCTGCGCGCCCGGGTCGCCGAGCTGCACCCGGACGTCCCCGTGGTGCTGCACAACGACGCCATCGCCTTCGCGGCGGCCGAGCAGTGGCGCGGCGCCGCCGCCGGGGCCGGGCGCGTGCTGGGCATGGTCGTGAGCACCGGCGTCGGCGGGGGACTGGTGCTCGACGGGGTGCTCGCGGGCGGACCGACGGGCAACGCGGGGCACGTCGGCCACCTCGTCGTGGAGCCCGACGGGGCGGCCTGCGGCTGCGGCGGCCGGGGCTGCCTGGAGGCCGTCGCGCGGGGCCCGGCGCTCGTCGCCTGGGCACTCGCCGAGGGGTGGCGGCCGCCGGGCGGGGCGGCGGGCGCGGACGGTGTCGCGCTGGCCTCGGCGGCCCGGGCCGGGGACTCCGTGGCCGCCGCGG
>JAOPWU010000017.1 GCA_025965515.1 Mycobacterium sp. | reverse complement strand
CGGCCGCCGCAGGGGCAGGCACGCCCCGACCTCGGTCACCGGGGAGGCGAGGCGGCTAGACCTCGACCTCCGCCAGCTCCAGCCCCAACGAGCGCAGCTGCTCCGCCGGGCGGTGGTAGCCGCGGACGAGGTGGTGGACGCCGGTCAGCGTCGACTCGCTGTCGGCGACCGCCGCGGCGATCACGCTCGAGAAGCCGGCGCGCACGTCGGGGATCTCCACCTGGGCGCCGTGCAGCTTCGACACGCCCCGGACCACGGCCGAGTGCACCGCGTCGCTGTCGTGGAAGCGGCAGGCCGGCCCGCCCAGACAGGTGCGGAACAGCTCGATCTCGCACCCCATCGCCTGCAGCGACGGCACGTACACCAGCCGGTCCTCGTACACCGTCTCGTGCAGCACGCTCATGCCGTCGGCCTGCGTGAACAGCACCATGAGGGGCGTCTGCCAGTCCGTCATGAACCCGGGGTGGGTGTCCGTCGAGACCGCAGCCGGACGCAGCCCGTCCGGCGCCGAGGCGGACATGCCCTCATCGTCGATGTCGATGACCGCGCCCATGCGCTGCAGCGTGGTGAGGGCGGTGACGAGCCGCTCCTGGGGGCAGCCGACGACCCGCACCTGCCCGCCGGTCAGCAGCCCGGCCGCCAGGTAGCTGAAGGCCTCGTTGCGGTCGCCCTGCAGGCGCGTGGTCGCCCCGCGCAGCTGCGGCACGCCCTCGATGACGATCCGCCGGTCCGGGCTGAACTCGATGCGGGCGCCCATGCGCTGCAGGAACAGGGCGAGCTCCACGACCTCGGGCTCGGTGGCCGCATTGCGCAGCACCGTCCGTCCCTCGGCGACGGCAGCGGTGAGCAGCACCGACTCGGTGGCGCCGACGCTCGGGTACGGCAGCACGATGCGCGTGCCCCGCAGCCGGGACGCGCGCGCCGCGATGCCGTCGGGCCGCACCTCGACGTCCGCGCCCAGCGCCCGCAGCGCCTCGACGTGGAAGTCGACGGGCCGCGAGCCGATGCGGTCCCCGCCGACCAGGGGCACGAACGCCTCGCCGGTGAGGTGCAGCAGCGGGCCCAGCAGCAGCACGGGGATGCGGTTGAGGCCGCTGAACGACAACGGGACGCGCGACAGCGGCTCGCTGGGCGGCACCACGGTGACCGTCGCGCCGTCGTCCTCGAGGATCACCTCCGCGCCGACGGCCCGCAGGATGTCGGTGGTGATGGCGACGTCACCGACGTCGGGCACGTTGTGGATGACGCTGGGGCCGGAGCCGAGCAGCGCAGCCACCATGTGCTTGGTCACCGCGTTCTTGCTACCGCGGACACGGACCTCCCCTTGCAGGGGGCCGTTCGGGGCGATGCGCCAGGCTTCCGTCACGGGCACCAACAGTGCCACGTCCCGGCGCGGGCCGGGCACCCGGCGCGCACATCGCCTCAGCGACGGACAGGGAAACCTGGCGCGCCGTCACGGAGCGCGACGGTTCCGGGCCTCGACAGGCGCAGGGGCGGGGGCGCCCGGATACTCGCGGTGATGCAGACCTTCCTACCCGTGGCGGACTTCACCGAGAGCGCGCGGCTGCTGGACCCGCCCCGGCTCGGCAAGCAGCGCGTCGAGACGCTGCAGCTGCTGCGCGCGCTGGAGCTGCCGGACTACGGCTGGGCCAACCACCCGGTGGTCACGATGTGGCGCGGGCACACCGCCGGGCTCGTCCTCTACGGGCTCGCGGTGGTCCGGGTCTGGCGGGAGCGGGGGTTCGCGGACTCCACCGGGCCGCTGATCGCCGAGTTCGCCCCGGACGTGGTGGGGATGACGCAGGAACAGGCCGCGGCGGCGGGGCTGCTGCCCAGCTGGCTGGGGGACGCGGCGCTGCACCGCGCCCACCGGTCGAACCTGCTGGCCAAGGACCCGGCCTTCTACCGGCCGCTGTTCGGCGGCGAGCCCGACGACCTGCCGTACGTCTGGCCGCCGGCCGACCCCGTCCCGCCGCCGGACCCGCCGCAGGGAACGCCGGTCTGGGTCGTGCGGCCGCGGACGCCCGCGGAGCTCGGGGCCGCCCTCGCGACCGGGGTCGTGGGCCTCGGGACCCAGTCGGGCATCGACGTCAACGCCGCCGGGTTGGACCCCGCCCACCTGCGGGCGCTGGCCCGGGAGGTGTCCGGCCGGCGTGGCACGAAGGACCTGCGGCAGCTGTCCGCGTTCCTCGACGAGGTGACCCCCGGGGACCTGATCGGCGTGCCCGTGGAGCGGGGCGCCGGGCTGCTGCTGGGCGAGGTGGTCGGCGACTACGCCTTCGACCCGCGGGAGCCACTGCCGCACCGGCGCCCGGCGCGCTTCGGCCACGTGGTGCCGCGGGCCGCCGCCCGGCCGCCCGCCACGCTGCAGGACCCGCGGGCGCTCTTCCGGATCCTCGTGGACCCGGCCCAGGTCCCGGCGCCACTCCGGTGACCGGTCGACGGGCCCGGCCCGGGGACGCACACTGGTGCGTATGACCACCGCGTCCGCCCGCGACCTGTTCGCGGACGTCGCGTACCGCGTCGCCGTCACCACCTACCCGCAGCGGCAGGCTCGGGCGCTGCGCCGGCAGCAGCTCGCCGCCCATGTGCAGCGCCGGGCCCTGGTCGTGGGCAGCGGCGCCGCGGGCGTCGCCGTCCTAGCGTTCGGGGCCGACCAGCTGGTCGGCGGCCTGCTCACCCTGCTCTGCACGATGCTCGGGCTGTTCGCTGTCCTGGTCGCCGGGTCTGCCCTGGCTGGCGCCTCGGCGGCTGCGGCGGCCCGACGTCGGATGCCGCGGCCGCCGCTCGCACCGCACCTGCGCCGCGACCTGGGGCTGGTCGCCACCCGGGCCGCGCAGCTCGACCAGCTCGTCGCCGGTATCCCCGACGGGCCCGCCGCCGAGGTCGGTCGCCGGGC
>JAOPWU010000270.1 GCA_025965515.1 Mycobacterium sp. | reverse complement strand
TGTCCGCCTTCCAGCCCGACGTCAAGGGCAAGACGATCGACCTGGCGTCGACCTACACGGACACCTTCGTGAAGGCCGCCAGCTGACCGACCCCGCAGTCCGCACCAGCGCCGCAGGCGCGTCCCCTGGCCCCCGGGGCGCGCCTGCGGCGTTTTGGGCACCAGGACCCTGGTCGGCGGCCGCGCCTTCGCGTACGTGGGCATGATCGGCGAGCCGTGTCGCGTCTCGGTCCGGGCGACCCCCGAGCAGGTCGACCAGCTGGTGCGGGCGCACGCCGCCGTGGCCCGCGGCTACCACGACCGGTGGCACTGGGTGACGCTCACGCTGGGCGACGACCTGCCGGACGGCCTGCTGGAGGCGCTGCTCGACGACTCCCACGAGCGGGCCGTCGCGGCGCTGCCCGCCCGGCGCCGGCCGACCGCTCCGGGCACCCGGACGGCTGATCTCCCTGGTCGGTAGCGCCCCGCTGCGGCACATTGACGGCGTGACCCCGGAGCCGCAGCCGAGCACCCTGAGCGCACTGACCTCGTTGGAGACCGACCGCGCGGCCGTGCTGGCGCAGTGCGCCGAGCTGCCCGGCGCCGACCTCACGCACCCGTTCGGCGACCACGTGGCGGTATTCAAGGTGGGCGGCCGCATCTTCGCGTTCGTGGGCCTGGTGGTGGACCCCTGCCGGGTGACGCTGAAGGCGACACCCGAGCAGGTCGACCAGCTGGTGCAGACCCATCCGGCCGTGGACCGCGGCTACCACATGGACAAGCGGCACTGGGTCACGGTGACGCTCGACGAGGGGCTGCCGGACGGGCTCGTGGCGGCGCTCATCGACGGCTCGCACGAGCTGGTCGTCAGCGCGCTGCCGCCCCGGCGCAGGCCGGCTACCGCAGGTTGACCTGGTCGTGCCGCAGGGCGAACGCGTCCAGCTCCTCCGGCGTCGGCGTGATGCCCGCGTTGTCCCAGGCGGCCAGGCCGTCGAAGTACTCCTCCCGCGGCACGCCGGGGGTGAAGAGGATGAGGAACCGGGCGTCGACGGCGGCGTCGTTGCGGAAGCCGTGCACCACGCTGCGGGGCACGTAGACCAGGTCGCCGGCCCCGATCGTCACCCACTCCTCCTTGTTCAGGACGGCCAGCTCGCCCTCCAGGACGTAGAACGTCTCGCTGAACTGGTGGTGGTAGTGCGCGCCGGGACCGGCCGTGCCCGGGGCCATCCGGTAGTCGAACAGCCCGAAGTCCTCCTCGGTCTGCCGGCCCACCGCGGCGTAGCGGTTCGTCGTCGTGGCGGTGCGGCTGCCCCGCTGCTGGGCGGCGCGGCTGATGACCGCGTGGGCGTCGGACGGGCGGGTCACGGGCACCTCCGGAGGGCGACGGTTTCCCTGCGCTCCTGCCCCGGGACGGGGTGAGCTAGGCCGCTCCGGGGCTGCCCCCCACCCGACGGGAATCTTGACGGCTCAACCATTGCTGTCCCGGGTAGCCGCGCCACCCGACCACCGCAGGGAGATCCAGCGCATGACCACCTACGCCGTCACCGGGGCCACCGGTCCGCTGGGCCGCCTCGTCGTCAGCACGCTGCTCGACCGCGGGGTCCCCGCCGCCGACGTGGTCGCCGTCGTCCGCGACCCCGCGAAGGCCGCCGACCTGCAGGCGCGGGGCGTGCAGGTGCGACTGGGCGACTACGACCGGCCCGAGACGCTGCCGGCCGCGCTCGCGGGCGTCGACCGGCTGCTCCTGGTCTCCGGGAACGCGGTCGGCCAGCGGATCCGGCAGCACACCGCCGTCATCGACGCGGCGAAGGCCGCCGGCGTGCAGCGGATCGCCTACACGAGCCTGCTGCGGGCGGACACCTCGACGCTGCCGCTCGCCCCCGAGCACCTGGCGACCGAGCAGGCGCTGCGCACCTCCGGCGTCCCGTTCACGCTGCTGCGCAACAGCTGGTACGTCGAGAACTACACGGGCCAGCTCGACCAGTACCGCGCCCAGGGCGCGATCATCGGCGCGGCCGGCGACGCACGGGTCGCCGCGGCGCCCCGGGCGGACTACGCCGCCGCCGCGGCCGAGGCCCTGCTCGGCGACGGGCACGACAACGCGGTCTACGAGCTCGGCGGGCCGGCCGTCACCCTGCCGGAGCTGGCCGCCGCGCTGAGCGAGGCCACCGGCACCACCATCGCCTACCGGGACGTGCCGCTGGCGGACTTCCGGGCCGGGCTGCTCGGCGCGGGCCTCGACGAGGGCACCGCCGGCTTCGTCACCGCGCTGGAGGAGGGCACGGCCCGCGGCGAGCTGGAGACCAGCACCGCCGACCTCGAGGCCCTGCTCGGCCGGCCCGCCACCCCGCTGCGCGAGGCGGTCACCTCGCTGCTGCGCCCGTGACCGCGCTCGTCCCGGCCCGCACGGTCGCCCGCGTCACCGACAGGCAGCGCCTCGGGCCGGACGAGCAGGTCGACGACAAGGCGCTGCTCATCGCGCCCGCCGACCCGGCGCTGACCGACCCGTTCCTGCTGCTGAGCG
>JAOPWU010000246.1 GCA_025965515.1 Mycobacterium sp. | reverse complement strand
TGACCCGGGTCAGGCGCTGACGGCCTGCTGCTCGGCGAACCAGGACAGCGTCGACGCCAGCCCGTCCTCCCACGCGACCTGCGGCTGCCAGCCGAGGACGCGCCGGGCCAGCGTGGTGTCCGGGCGGCGGACCTGCGGATCGTCCACGGGCCGGTCCACGAACGCGAGCTCGGACCGGGAGCCGGTGGCGCGGACCACCGTCTCGGCGATGTCGCGGACGGTGAGCTCGGTGGGGTTGCCGATGTTCATCGGCCCCGGGTGGCCGCTCGCCGCCAGCGCCAGGATGCCGCGGACCAGGTCGTCGACGTAGCAGATCGACCGGGTCTGCAGTCCGTCACCGGCCACCGTGACGGGCTCACCCGCCAGCGCCTGCCGGATGAACGTGGGGATCGCGCGGCCGTCGTGGGGCCGCATCCGGGGACCGTACGTGTTGAAGATCCGCACGATGGCGGTGTCGACGTCGTGCGTGGTCCGGTAGGCGGTGGTGAGCGCCTCGGCGTACCGCTTCGCCTCGTCGTAGACGCCGCGCGGGCCGATCGGGTTGACGTGGCCCCAGTAGGTCTCCGGCTGCGGGTGCACCTGCGGGTCGCCGTACACCTCGGAGGTCGACGCCAGCAGGAAACGGGCGCCCTTGTCCTTCGCCAGCCCGAGCGCGTGCGAGGTACCCGTGGAGCCCACCTTCAGCGTCTCCAGCGGCAGCTTCAGGTAGTCGACGGGGGACGCCGGCGAGGCGAAGTGCAGCACCAGGTCCAGATCGCCGGGGACGTGGAGGAAGTCGGTGACGTCGCAGCGGACCAGCCGGAAGCCGGGGTGCTCCAGCAGGTGGGCGACGTTGGCGGGGCTGCCGGTGAGGAAGTTGTCGAGGCAGACGACCTCGGTGCCCGCGGCCAGCAGCGCCTCGCAGAGGTGGCTGCCGAGGAAACCGGCGCCGCCGGTCACCACCGCCCGCCGGAAGGTCCGCGGTACGGGCCGGGTCGTGGGCGGGGTGATGCTCGCCATGCCTGCTCCTTCCGACCGGATCGTCCGGTCCTGCTGGGCCCGGCTTGATCGCGGGACCCGCCGGGGACGCGATGCCCGGTAGCGTCGGCGGTTATGCCGATGGCCTGCGCGGGCGACCGGCCGGGCGTCACCGTCGTCGTGGCGAGCCGGGACCGGGCCGGCGATCTGATGGCCACGCTGCCCCGGCACGCGGCGCCGGTCGTGGTGGTCGACAACGGCTCCTCCGACGGCTCGGTCGGGGTGGTCCGGGCCGAGGCGGAGCGGCGTCACGCGGCCGGGCTGCCGGAGCTGCGGCTGCTCGAGACGGGGCGCAACCTCGGCGCGACCGCCCGCAACCTGGGGGTCGAGGCGGCGGCGACCGACCTGGTGGCGTTCGCCGACGACGACTCCTGGTGGGCGCCGGGCGCGCTGGAGCGGGCGGCGGAGCTGTTCGCCGCGCACCCCCGGCTCGCGCTGCTCGCCGCCCGGGTGGTGCTGGAACCGGCCGGGGTGGCGGACCCGATCTGCGCGGAGCTGGCCGCCGCGCCGTGGGGCCACGCCGCGGACCTGCCGGGGCCGGACGTGCTCGGGTTCGTCGCGTGCGCGGCGATCGTCCGCCGGGAAGCGTTCCTCGCCGTCGGCGGCTTCGACGACGTGGTGTTCTTCGGCGGCGAGGAGGAGCGGGTCGCCTACGACCTCACGTCCCGGGGATGGGGGCTCGCGTACGCCGACGGGATCGTCGCGCACCACCAGCCCTCCCCGGCGCGGGGGAGCGCCGGGGAGCGGCAGCGGCTGATCCACCGCAATGCGCTGCTGACGGCCTGGATGCGGCGGCCGCTGCGGGTGGCCGCGCGGCAGACGGTGCAGCGGGTGGCGCGCGGGGGGGATGCCCGGGCGGGCGTCGTCCTGGCCCTGCGGCGGCTGCCCGCGGCCCTGCGCCGGCGGCGCGTCAACCCCGAGGTGGTGGAACGGCGGCTGGCGGTGCTGGAACGGGGAACAGGCGCGGCATGACCGAGATCGCCCTGCCCGCCCCCGGGGCTGCGGATCCCCGCGTCACCGTGGTCGTGATCACCTACCAGCGCCGCGATGAGGTGCTGCTGGCCGTCGCCCGGCTGCTCGCGCTGCCGGAGCGGCCGCGCGTGATCGTGCTGGACAACGCTTCCACCGACGGCGCCTCGGCGGCGCTGCGGGCGGCGCACCCGGTCGGCAGCCCGGCCGCCGAGCGGCTGGACGTCATCACGCTGCCGACGAACCAGGGAGCCGTGGCCCGGAACATCGGCGTGGCCTCCGCGCAGACGCCCTACGTGGCCTTCTGCGACGACGACACCTGGTGGGAGCCCGGCTCGCTGCGGCTGGCCGCCGACACCCTGGACGCGGACCCGCGGGTGGCGGTGCTGACCGCGACGATCCTGGTGGAGCCGGGCGGGCTCGACGACCCGATCAACATCGAACTCCGCGAGTCGCCGGTGCGGGGCGCTCCGGGGCTGCCGGGCCCGGCGCTGGGCAGCTTCCTCGCCGGGGCGTCGGTGGTGCGGCGCGACGCGTTCCTCGAGGTCGGTGGCTTCTCCGAGCGGCTGTGGCTGGGCGGGGAGGAGGAGCTGCTGGCCGGCGACCTGGCCACCGCGGGCTGGGAGCTGTGCCACCTACCGGCGATGGTCATCCACCACCGGGCGTCCGTGCTGCGGGACCCGCACCTGCGGCGGCGGCACGGCATCCGCAACACGCTGTGGTTCACGTGGCTGCGGCGGCCGCTGCCGACCGCGCTGCGACGGACCGGCTTCCTGCTGCGGACGGTGCCGCGGGACCGGGTGACGGCGCTGGCGCTGCTGGACGCGGCACGCGGCGCGGCGTGGGTGGCGCGGGAGCGGCGGGTGCTGCCGCCGCACGTGGAGGCGCGGTTCCGGGCGCTGGAGGCGCCGCAGGAGGCGTCGACGGCGCGGCAGTACGTGAGCTAGCGGCCCGTACGCTGCGAGCATGGAGGTCGAGGCCCGGCGGCACACGCACGTGCTGCCCGCCCACGTGTGGCAGCAGCGCTCGGCCGCCCACGCCGAGCGCGCCGACGCCCTCACCGCCGGCCACCTGGCCCGCCGCCGCGCCGGCCGCAGCCACGCCGTGGAGGACTTCCTCTACACGTACTACGACACCCGGCCGGGGCAGTTACGGCGCTGGCACCCCGGCGTCGGCGTGGGTCTGGCGCCCGGCACCGACGGTCCCGCGCCCCACGCCGGGTGGCGCTGGTACGCCGCCGCAGGTGGCGCTGTCGAACTGGCCGCCGCCGCGTACCTGGCCGACCGCGAGGACACCGTCCGCTTCGTCCACCGGCTGCTGACGGCGACCGCCGCCCGGCCCGCCTTCACCGGCTGCTTCGGGCTGCACGAGTGGGCCATGGTCTACGGCGACGGTGAGCGGCGGCACCCGCTGCCGCTGCGGCTGGGCCCGGCGGGCACCGACGCGGTGGTCGCGGCGCACCCGGTGCGGTGCACGCACTACGACGCGTTCCGCTTCTTCACAGCTGCCGCGCGGCCGCGGAACTCCGTGCAGCCGACGCGGGAGCGGCAGGTCGAGCTCGAGCAGCCCGGCTGCCTGCATGCGGCGATGGACTGCCACAAGTGGGCCGTGAAGCTGGGCCCGGCCGTGCCCGGTGAGCTGGCGCTGGACTGCTTCGCCCTGGCCGGCGACGTGCGGCTGCTCGACATGCAGGCGTCGCCGTACGACCTGTCGTCGTACGGGCTCGCGGCGGTGGCGATCGAGACGCCCGCCGGGAAGGCGGAGTACGTGGTGCGGCAGCGGGAACTCGCCGCCCGGGCGGCGGAGCTGCGGGCCGGGCTGATCTGGGTCTGCGAGCGGCTGCTCGGGGGCGGCTGAGCGATGCCCGACGCAGGCGATCAGGAAGCCCGCCCGGTGGCGGGGCGGGCACGGTGAGGTGCCAGCGCCTGGTCGCGTGTGGGCAGGCCTAGGCCGCCCGGCGGCTGCGGTACCGGTACGCCTGCAGGACCCGCGGGTCCGCCAGTAGCGAGCTACCGACATCCAGCGCCGTGATGAGCACGCAGAGGGACGGGCACGGGTCCGCAACCGTCAGGTGACCGCCGCTGCTGCGTAACGCGCGGTCGGCGTCGAGCATGACGCGCAGCCCGCTGAGGTCGCAGAAGGGGACGTCGGTCAGCTCCAGCCGGACGACGCCCGCGGCGGACGTGGCCAGCTCCTCGAGCGCGATGCGCAGCTGCGGCGCGGTGGCGGCGTCGAGTTCG
>JAOPWU010000233.1 GCA_025965515.1 Mycobacterium sp. | reverse complement strand
AGCCGGGGGAGCGCAGCGCGCCTGCCCGCCGCGAAGGCGCCCTCGGCGGCCGCGAGGGAGGCGAGCGCCTGGGCCGCGGTCCCGGCCGGGGCGCTGCCGGTGGACGCGACCGAGGGGGTCGGGGTCGGCCGGCCCGTCGGGGTGGCGGACGGCAGGGCCGCGAGCCCGGCCACCACGGCGGCGCGGAAGGCGTCGCAGACGGGTGCCAGGTCCGGGTGCGCCGCCGCTGTCGCCGCATAGGCCGCGAGCAGGCCCCCCGCATCGCGCCGCGCCAGGCTGTCGGGGTCGGGCGTGCCGGCTGCGCCGTTCCCGCCCCCGGGGTGCCCGCCGTGCCCGAGGCACCCCGCGACGGGCAGCACGGCGAGCAGCGGCACAGCGGCCAGCACCCGACGGCGCGGCACGCCGAGGCCGGGCGGGAGAGCCGCGGGAGCCGCCTGGTTGCGCACTCCGGGAGGCTAGCTGAGCGCCGGTTCCCGGATCGCGCGCCCCGACGCCTATCCTGGGAACCGCTCCGGCGCCGGGTCGTCCGGCACCCCTGCGGGGCGCCGGGCGGAGCGCTCCGCCGGCGCCGCGGGGTGGGGGGCCCGCGCAGACCACGTCGAGAGGCTGTCCCACCGTGCACGCTGACACCGGGTCGGTCACGCGTGCCGTGGCCCCCGTCCTGACCGAGGCAGGCTTCGACCTCGAGGAGGTCGACGTCCAGCTCGTCGGCGCACGCACCGTCGTGCGCGTGCTCGTCGACCGCGACGGGCTCGACGCCGACGACGTCACCGCCGCCACCCTGCTCGTGGACGAGGTGCTCACGGCCGCGGACCCCATCCGCGGCCCTTACGTGCTCGAGGTGAGCAGCCCGGGTGTCGACCGGCCGCTCACGCGGCCGCGCCACTGGCGGCGCGCGCTGCAGCGGATCGTCGTCGCCACGCTGGCGGACGGCCGGACGGTGCGGGGCCGGCTGGTGGCGCTGGAGATGCCGGACGACGCGCCGATCGACGGTCCGGTGCCCGGCGCCGCCGTCCTGCGGGAGAACCTCAAGGGCCGGTTGCGTGACACGGCGATCGACATCGCCGAGGTCACCCACGCCGTGGTGGAGATCGAGTTCCGCCACGTGGAGTCGCCGGGCCTGGACGACGGGGCGGACGACGCCACGGACGACGGCGCTGACGACGCGCACGACGCGCACGACGACGAGCTGGACGACGGGCCGGACCCGGACGACACCGACCCGCCCGCCGCGGCGGGCACGACAGAGGCGAAGGCATGAAGATCGACCTGGCAGTACTCAAGGCGCTCGAACGGGAGCGCAACATGCCCGTCGACACGGTGATCGGCGCGCTGGAGACCGCGCTGCTCGCGGCCTACCGGCAGCTGCCCGACGCCGCGCAGGAGGCCCGCGTGGTCGTCGACCGCGCCACCGGCGAGCTGTCGGTCCTGGTGGCGGTGCGCGACGACGACGGCGCGTTGCTGCGCGAGATCGACGAGGTACCCGCCGACTTCGGGCGGATCGCGACCACGACGGCCAAGCAGGTCATGGCGTCGCGGCTGCGCGCCGCCTCCGACGACGCGATGCACGAGCAGTACGCGAACCGGGTCGGCGACATCGTGACCGGCACGATCGCGCAGCACGCCGCGAAGTTCCGCACCACCGGCGCGCTGCTCGTCGACCTCGGCAACACCGAGGCGATCCTGCCGGCGGTGGAGCAGGTCCCGACCGAGACGTACACGCACGGCCAGCGCCTGCGCTGCGTCGTCGTGCGGGTCGAGCGGACCCAGCGCGGCACCTCGGTGACCCTCTCGCGCACGCACCCGGACCTCGTCCGCGGGCTGTTCAAGCTGGAGGTCCCCGAGGTCGCCGACGGCACCGTGGAGATCGTGGCGCTCGCCCGGGAGGCGGGGTTCCGCACCAAGATGGCCGTGCGGTCGCTGCGCCCGGGCGTGAAGGCGAAGAGCGCCTGCATCGGCCAGCGCGGTTCCCGCGTGGCCGCGGTGGTGGAGGAGCTCGCCGGCGAGAAGATCGACATCGTCGACTGGTTGGACGACCCCGCGGCATTCGTGGCCGAGGCCCTGCAGCCCTCCCGCGTGCTCTCCGTCGAGGTGGTCGACCTCGTGGCGAGGTCCGCGCGCGTCGTCGTGCCGGACTACCAGCTGTCCCTGGCGATCGGCCGGGAGGGGCAGAACGCCCGGCTGGCGGCGCGGCTGACGGGCTGGCGGATCGACATCACCTCCGACGCGGCTGCGGCGGCCACGGCCGAGACCGTGCCCCACGCCGACGGCGCGGCGGCCCCGCCGCGGTGACCGGGCATGGACCGCGGGCGTAGAGTGTTGTCACCCAGGGGTCCGGGACCGGTGCGCACATGCGTGGGCTGCCGCGAACGGACCTCGGCGTCGGACCTGGTACGGGTCGTCGTCAGGGACGGTGCTCTGGTACCGGACCTGGCTCACCGGCTGCCGGGCAGGGGAGCGCACCTGCACCCCTCGTCCCGCTGCCTCGACCTCGCCGTCCGGCGTCGCGCGTTCACCCGGGCCCTCCGTCTCACGGAGGTCCCCCAGGACGCGTTGGTGCGCCTGGCCGTCGAGCGAGCCGAGCGGGAGACCGGGTCCACCGGTCCCTGACGCGGCTGCCGTGTGCGGCCCGGCACACAGCACCACCCAGTACCACCCAGCACCACCCGGATGGGTCCGGCGGCACCGGGCCCCGTCGTCTCGAGACGAGAGCAGGTCGAGAACCGCTATGAGCGCTCGATGAGTTCCTCCCGATGAGCAAGCCCATGCAGTAGCACAGCACCGAGCGGGTCCGCCGCCCGGTAGACGAGGAGTCCTGTGGCAGGCAAGGCCCGGGTCCACGAGCTCGCAAAAGAGCTCGGGACCGATAGCAAGTCCGTACTCGCCAAGTTGAAAGACATGGGCGAGTTCGTGAAGTCCGCTTCCAGCACGGTCGAGGCCCCCGTGGCCCGCCGCCTCCGGGAGGCGTTCCCCGCCGCGGCCCCAGCCGCAGCTCCCGCAGCAGCAGCCGCCCCGGCACCCGCAGCGCCCAGCGCGCCCGCGGCAGCGCTGGTGGCAGCACCGGCACCGGCGGCGACCCCGTCCGGCGCGGCACCCGGCCCGC
>JAOPWU010000215.1 GCA_025965515.1 Mycobacterium sp. | reverse complement strand
GGGCGCGCGGCGCTGCTGGGCCGGCCCGGTCGGCTCCTCACCCGCGCGGCACGGACCGACGACGACAGCCCGCCCGCGCCGCGGCAGCCCCGCTGGTGGTTCCGCCGGGCCGCGGTCGCCGCGGTCGTGCTCTGCGTGATCGTCCTCGCGGCCGTCGGCAGCTGGGTGTACGTGCAACGGCAGTACTACGTGGGAACCGACGGGGGGCAGGTCGCCGTCTTCCGTGGCGTGAGCGGATCGATCGCCGGCGTCCACCTGTCGTCGCTGCAGACGCGCGGGGTGGCCGTCGACCAGCTGCCGACGTACGAGCAGCGGCGGCTCGCCGAGGGCATCCCCGCGGACTCGCGGGCCGACGCGCAGCGGATCCTGAACCAGCTCGCCGCGGAGCGGCAGGCCTGCGTGACCGCCGCGCTCGGCGGCCCCACCACCTCGGGCGTCGCCGGCTGCACCGGCGGCGGCACCGTGCCGGCGCCGACCGGCAGCCCCACGCCGGGCGCCGCCCCCCCGACCACCGTCCCGACCGCTCCCGGCACCGCGGCCGGGACGCCGTGACCTCGGCCCCCGCCCCGGTCACCCGGCCGCAGCGGCGCGGCGTCGAGCTGGGGCTGACGCTCGCGGCGATGGCGCTGACCATCCTGGCGCAGGTCCTGGTCCGGCAGGGCGTCGTCGACACGCTGCCCAAGGGCACGTTCACCCTGGACTGGATGGGCCTCGCCACCAATGCGGTGGGGCTCGTGGCGCTGTACGTCATCGCCCACCTCGCCGTCCGGCGGCTGGCCCCGACCGCCGACCCGCTGATGCTGCCGCTGGTCGCCGCGCTCAACGGGATCGGGCTGGCGGTCATCAGCCGCATCGACCTCGCCCAGACGGCCCGCGCGAAACTCGCCGGTACCAAGGCGCCGTCCGGGTACGCGTCGCTGCAGCTCGTCTGGACGGCCGTCGGCATCGCGGCCTTCATCGCCGTCCTCTACGCGGTGCGCGACCACCGGATGCTGTCCCGGTACGGCTACACCGCCGCGCTCGTCGGCCTCGTGCTGATGATGCTGCCCGCGCTGCCGGGCATCGGGGCCACGATCAACGGCGCCCGGCTGTGGCTGCGGATCGGACCGCTGACCTTCCAGCCCAGCGAGGTCAGCAAGATCCTGCTGCTCGTCTTCTTCGCCTCCTACCTGGAGGGCAAGCGGGACGTCCTCGCGCGGGTGACCAGCCGCTCCGTGCTCGGCATCGCGCTGCCGCGGGCGCGGGACCTCGGCCCCGTCCTCATCGCGTGGGCGGCGAGCCTCGCCGTCCTCGTCGTGGAGAGCGACCTCGGGTCGTCGCTGCTGTTCTTCGGGATCTTCGTGGTGATGCTCTACATCGCCACCGAGCGCACGTCCTGGGTGATCATCGGCCTCACGCTCTTCCTCGTGGGAGCGTTCGCCGCCTACGAGCTGTTCGCGCACGTGCGCGAGCGCGTGACCATCTGGCTGCACGCGTTCTCCTACGCCGACGCCCAGGGCTACCAGCTGGTCCAGGGCCTGTTCGGCTTCGCGAGCGGCGGCCTGTTCGGGACCGGTCTCGGCCGCGGCAGCCCCCAGGTCGTGCCCTTCTCCCGCACCGACTTCATCGCCGCCGCCATCGGCGAGGAGCTCGGCCTCGTGGGCCTCACGGCCGTCATCCTCTGCTACCTGCTGCTGGTCAGCCGCGGGATGCGTGCCTCGGTGGGGGTGCGGGACAGCTTCGGGAAGCTGCTCGCCGGCGGGCTGTCGTTCTCCTTCGCGTTCCAGGTGTTCATCGTCATCGGCGGGGTCACGCGGCTCATCCCGCTGACCGGCATGACGCTGCCGTTCCTCTCCTACGGCGGCAGCTCGCTGGTCACCGAGTTCGTGCTGGTGGCGCTGCTGCTGCGGGTGAGCGAGGCGGCCCGGCGGCCCGGACCGCAGGCCACCCCGCAGGTGGCGCCCCGGCCCGTGGTCGCCGCGCCACCCGGCCCCGACGAGCAGGAGACCCAGGCCGTGGCCCTGTCCGGCCCGGACGCCGAGGAGACCCAGGCCGTGCGCGCGGCGGACCCGGCCGACCAGCCGACCGAGGCGGTCCGGCTCGACCCGGCCGAGCAACCCACCGAGGCCGTCCGGCTGCCCGGCAACCACAGCCGTAACCCCACCCGCGATGCCGCGGGCCCGCCGACGGAGGCCATTCCCGCCGTCGTCGACGAACCCCCGATCGACACCCCCGAGGAGGACGACCGGTGAACCGCCCCCTGCGCCGGGTCGCGCTGTTCCTGGTCGCGCTGTTCGCGGTCCTGCTGGTCAACGCCGACTACCTGCAGGTCGTGGACGCGCAGTCGCTGCGCGCCAACCCGCACAACGGGCGGCAGCTGCTGGACCGGCTGCGCCGCGAGCGGGGACCGATCGTCGCCGGCGGGGTGGCGATCGCGGACTCGGTGCCCAGCAACGACACCTACCGCTACCAGCGCGCGTACCCGCTGGGTGCGCTGTACGCGCCGGTGACCGGCTACGCGTCGATCACCTTCGGGAACACGTCGCTGGAGAAGAGCCAGGACGACATCCTGTCCGGGGCCGACGACCGGCTGTTCGTCCGGCAGCTGTCCGACTACATCACCGGCAACTCGCCCAGGGGCGGGACGGTGCAGACGACGATCATCCCGGCCGTGCAGCAGATCGCCGCGCAGCAGCTCGGCAACCACAAGGGCGCGGTCGTGGCGCTGGACCCGCGCACCGGCGCGATCCTGGCGCTGGTCACCTCGCCGAGCTACGACCCGAACGCGCTGGCGAGCCACGACAGCGCGGCCACGCAGAAGGCGTTCGCGGCGCTCAACAGCGACCCCAACGACCCGGCGCTCGACCGCGCCACGCAGGGCGTCTACCCGCCGGGTTCGCTGTTCAAGATCGTGACGGCGGCGGCGGCACTGTCCACCGGCCGCTACAACCCCGACAGCCAGCTGGCCTCCCCCACCACGCTGCCGCTGCCCGGCACGGCCAGCGCGTCGATCGGCAACTTCGGTGGGGAGGTCTGCGGCGACGGCAAGAACGCCACGATGCTGCAGGCGTTCACGATCTCCTGCAACACGACGTTCGCCCAGCTGGGGATGGACCTCGGGCAGGACACCCTGCGCCGGCAGGCGCAGGCCTTCGGGATCGGCACGGACCTGCCGAACACCTTCTCGCTGCCGTACGCAGGCAGCGTCTTCCCCACCACCCTCAACCTGCCGCAGCTGGCGCAGTCCTCGATCGGCCAGTACGACGTGCGGATCAGCCCGCTGCAGGCGGCGATGATCGTCTCGGCGGTTGCCGACGGCGGCCACGAGCTGACCCCGTACATCGTCGACCGGGTGCTCACCCCGCAGCTCAAGACGCTGGACATCACGAAGCCGTCGGAGTTCGGCCGCCCGATCAGCGCCGCCGTCGCGGACCAGCTGACGCAGCTGATGATTTCGGTGGTCAACAACGGCACCGGGACCGCGGCGCAGATCCCCGGCGTCCAGGTGGCCGGGAAGACCGGGACGGCACAGAACGCGCCCGGCAAGGCGCCGCACGCCTGGTTCGGTGCCTTCGCACCGGCGGGCGACCCGGCGCGTCCCCCGACGGTCGCCGTATCCGTGATCGTCGAGAACGGCGGCAGCTCCGGGAACGACGCCACGGGCGGCACGGTGGCGGCCCCGATCGCCCGCGAGGTCATCAAGGCGGTGCTCGCGGCGCAGAACCCGGGGGGCGGTACGCCGTGACGCCGGGTCACGGGACGGTCGCGGTTGGCTGTCCTTCCTGTCGAGCGGCGGGCGGGCCAGGTACCGTCAGGGGTCGTATGACGGACCGGACCGACGGAGCGCGGCGACACGACGCGGGGCACGCCCCGGGCCGGGCGTCAGGACGCCGCACGGAGGCGGCAGGCCACGAGGGGCGCGGATGACGCACGGCACGTACGACACGCGCCCGCCCCTGGGCGGCCGGTACGCGCTCGGTGAGGTCCTGGGGTACGGCGGGATGGCCGAGGTCTTCCGCGGCCGCGACGTCCGCCTCGGGCGCGACGTGGCCGTGAAGGTGCTCCGCGCCGACCTGGCCCGCGACCCCATGTTCCAGGCCCGCTTCCGCCGGGAGGCGCAGGCCGCGGCCAGCCTCAACCACCCGACGGTGGTCAGCGTCTACGACACCGGCGAGGAGCTGCAGGCCGGGCTCGACTTCCGCGTGCCATACATCGTCATGGAGTACGTCGAGGGCCGGACGCTCCGCGACGTCCTCGCCGACGAGGGGCGGCTGCAGCCACGCCGCGCGCTCGAGATCACCGCCGAGATCGGCACCGCCCTGGCCTACGCCCACCGCGCCGGGCTGGTGCACCGGGACATCAAGCCCGGCAACGTCATGCTGCTGCCGGACGGGGCCGTGAAGGTGATGGACTTCGGCATCGCCCGGGCCGTCGCCGACTCCAGCGCCACGATGACCCAGACCGCCGCAGTCATGGGGACGGCGCAGTACCTCTCGCCGGAGCAGGCGCGCGGCGAGACCGTCGACGCCCGCAGCGACATCTACTCGGCCGGCTGCCTGCTGTACGAGCTGCTGACCGGCGAGCCGCCCTTCCGCGGCGACTCCCCCGTGGCCGTGGCCTACCAGCACGTCCGCGAGGACCCGGTCGTGCCCAGCCGCGTGCAGCCCGAGCTGACCCCCGCGATCGACGCCGTGGTGCTCAAGGCCATGGCGAAGAACCCGAACAACCGGTACCAGAGCGCCGAGGAGTTCCGCGAGGACTGCCTGGCCGCGGCCGACGGCCGCCCCGTCCGCGCGACGCCCGTGCTCCTGGACCAGCCGACCACCGTCGTCCCCGGCTTCGCCGCGGCGCCCTCGGCCGAGTACGCCGAGGACCAGCCGGGCCGCCGCCGGGCGCTGTGGATCCTGCTGTCGCTGGCGGTGATCCTCGCGATCGCCCTGGGCTTCCTCGGGGTGCGGGCGCTCGTCGGCTCCAGCACCCACGGCCTGGTGAAGACGCCGAGCCTCGTGGGGGAGACCACTCAGGAGGCGTCCCAGACGCTGAAGAACGTGGGCCTCAAGCTGGGGAAGACCACCACCCGGCCGCTCAACCGCGGCGAGCAGGGGCCCCCCGGCACGATCCTGTCGCAGAACCCCGCCTACCCGTTCCTCTACGGGCGGGGCAAGAGCGTCGACGTGGTGGTGTCCGCCGGCGTCCCGAAGGTCGTCATCCCCGGCGACCTCGTGGGCCAGACCCAGAGCGCGGTCACCAAGGAGCTGTCGTCCCTCGGGCTCGACATCGGCAACGTGGCCCAGCGGGACAACGTGAACGCCGACGCGGGCACCGTCCTGCAGGTCACGCCGGGCAGCGGCACGCAGGTCGACGCCTACACGACCGTCGACCTGGCGGTGGCGAGCGGTGTGATCGACGTGCCGGGCGTCATCGGCAAGGACCAGGTCGCCGCGGGTCAGATCCTGCAGCAGGCCGGGTTCAACGTGAAGGTCCAGGGCGTCGTGGACCCGGCGCACACGCCGGGCACGGTCGTGAACGAGGACCCCAGCTCGGGCAAGCTGCAGCGCGGCAGCACCATCACGCTGACCGTGGCGCAGGCCCCCGCGCCCGAGCCGACCGTCACCCCGACGCCCAGCGGGACGCCGACGCCGACGGCCACGCCGTCCTCCTCCGCCTCGAAGACGCCCACGCCGACGCCGCCCCCCACGGGGCTGCTCCTCGGCCGCTAGTCCGGCGGGTTACCGCCCGGGGTCGGTCGTCACCGCGGGGCTGGTGACGGTCACGTTGTTGAACGGCAGGTGCGGCGACACCGCCGGGAAGACGACGAGGAAGAGCGCCGTGACGACGGCCGCCGTCAGGACCAGCGCCTGCAGCGCCTTGAGCAGGCGGTTGCCCGGCAGGTGGTGCCAGAGCCAGCCGTACACGGGTCTCCTCGGGGTCGGTGGCTACTGCGAGAAGCCGGCGAGGGCGGTGGGGAGCCCGTCGGCCTTCGGGTGGGTGTCGGTCAACGTCGCCAGCACGAACAGGCGGGTGGACGCCGAGTACTTCGGGTTGCAGGTGGTGAAGGTCAGGAGCCGCTGCGTCGGCGTGGCGGCCGGCTGGTCCGGCACCGGCAGCACGACGCCCGTCTGGGTCGGCGGCACCACCCGGGTCGACGTGACGCTGTAGGTGAACCAGCTGTCGCGCGTCTCGACCACCACCGGGTCGCCGACGCGCAGCTGGTCCAGGTCCGTGAAGGGGTGGCCGTACGTGGTGCGGTGACCGCTGACGACGAAGTTGCCCACCTGGCCCGGCAGCGCGGTCCCCGGGTAGTGCCCCGGCCCCAGCTCCAGGTCGTGCGTCGAGACGCCTTCCACCACGACGGGCGCGTAGGCCGCGCCGAAGCGCGGGATCCGCAGCACGGCGAGGCCCTGCCCGGGGTCGGCTGCCCGGAGCTGCGGTCCCCCCGCGGGGGAGGCGACCGGCGCCGGGGCGGCCCACTGGTGCTGCAGCTCGGACCGCAGCGTGCGCTGCGACTGCGCCGTCTGCAGATCCGTGATCTTGAGTTCGTAGACCACGAACAGCAGCAGGATGACGCCCGCGGTCACCAGCAGCTCGCCGGCGGTCCGCAGTACCGCGGCGAACCTCACTGGCCGCCACCCGGGGTCGCCGTGGGGGACCCGGCCACCGTCGGGAACGGGGAGCCGGGCAGCGGGGTCGCCACGGTGAGGGTGGTGCTCCCGGTGTAGCCGGGCAGGTTGGCCCGGCTGAGCCGCTGGCTCGAGAAGCCGAGCCCGTAGGCGTCGACGTACTGCAGGAACACCTGGACGCCGGGGGCCGCGTTGAGGGACCGCTGCAGCGACGCCGGGTCGCCGAGGGCCGTGACGACGTACGGCGGGGAGTAGACGCGGCCGCCCAGCAGGAGCGTGTTCCCCACGCACCGGACGGCGCTGGTGGAGACCACCCGCTGGTCCTGGATCATCATCGCCGTACCGCCGCCGGCCCACAGCGCGTTGACGACCGACTGGACGTCCTGCTGGTGCACGACCAGCGCGTTCGGGTCGACGGTCGAGTCCTGGTGGCCGGTCGTGGGGGCGTCGTTGAGCGTGACGCGCAGGCCCGCACCGCTGACCGGGGTCAGGCCCGCGACCGCCCGCAGTCCCGCAGCCGACTCCGTCAGGGCGGCGATGCGCGCGTCGGAGGCGGCCTGCGCCGCGGTCTCGGCCGCGAGCTGGCGCCGTTGCCGGTCCACCGACGCCTCGAGCGCGGTGACGGAGCGCTCCCGCTCGGCCACGACGTCGACGAGGCGGGTCGAGCGGCTGCGCAGGTCGATGCCGCCCGAGGTGTTGGCGGACAGCGCGGCCAGCAGTCCGGCGGCGACGGTCACCACGGGGACGGCCGTGCGCCAGGCACCGTGCGGCCGGTGCGGCCGGGCGCGCTGCGACCGGGCGGCGGCGACGGCCTCGTGCCACCGGCCGCGCACCAGCGACAGAAGATCGTCCACCACTCCCCCGGGGTCCACAGGGCACGTTGCGCCGGGTTCCCACCGGCGGTCCCTAGGCTAACGGTCACACTGCGGCTCGGCGGCCGTTCCCCCCTGGACGGCCCGCCGCCGCCGACCCGTTGCCGTCCGCCGCCGGAGCGTCCGGCGCCACCCGCCGAGGAGAGCCGTGCCCGAGTCCAAGCGCCGCAAGACGACCAAGTCCTCCGGGACCAAGGGGTCGGCGGCTCCGGTCGTCCGGAAGAAGAAGGGCCCCTCCCCGCGCTGGTACGTCGCCCTCATGCTGGCGTGCTTCGCGGTCGGCATCATCTGGCTGGTCGTCTACTACGCGACGGGCGGGACGCTGCCCGGGCAGCGGAGCATCAACGGCTGGAACCTCGCCGTGGGGTTCGGCCCGATCCTCGTCGGATTCGGGCTGGCGACGAACTGGCGGTGACGGCAGCGGGAGGGCACGCCGCAGCCGGACTTACACCTGTGTGATTCATCCCCAGGGTTTGTCCACAGTGTGGATAACCAGCTGGTTCGCCGGATTTCAGTGTTGTGCGTGATCGTTTGGTCGGTCGATCACGGCGAAAGGTGCATGCCCCGCACGGGTGACCCCGGCGCCCGGGCCACGACTGACGGCGCCCGCGGGGACGGGCACCATAGGGGCATGACGCCCCCCGCACCGCTCGTCGTCCGCATCCCGGGCCGGGTGCTGGCGGGCGGGCCGCTCCTGGCCGTGGTGGTCGGGGTCGCCGCGGTGGGGCTCGACCGACCGGGCCGGCTGCTCTGCGCCGTCGTGGCGGCGGCGCTGCTCGCGGCAACCGGCTGGGGGCTCGCGCACCGGGTGCAGCTGCGGGCCGACGAAGCGGGCGTCACCGTGGGCCGCGGGGCACCCCTGCCCTGGTCGGCGGTGCAGGCCGTGCGGCGGCAGGGCCAGCGCCGGGCGCGCGGCGTCGAACTGGATGTGGACCCGGCAGCCGTGGCCGCCGGCCGGTCGGACCTGGTGCACCTGCCGGACTGGGTGCTGGACGTCCCCGCCGACGAGCTGGTGGACCGGCTCCGGGCCTACCGGGCCGCCGCGCGCGCCTGAGCGGGCGGGCTCAGCTGAGCGCGGTCGTCCGCAGCAGCGTGACCACGGCCTCGACCACGACGATGGCCGCCAGCCCGCCGACCTGCACCGCTGTCCGCCGCAGGCGCGGCGCATACGCCACCGCGGCCGCCGCCAGGGCGCCCGCCACGAGGCCGCCGACGTGCGCGCGCCAGTCGACGCCCGGCAGCACGAAGGCCAGGACGGCATTGAGGAGAAGGACGGGGATCAGCTGCGACGTGTCCACGCGGCTCTTGCGGGCGACGACGAAGTAGCCGGCGATGAGACCGAAGATCGCGCCGCTCGCCCCGGCCGCGCGCTCCCCGACCGCCCCGAAGGTGTAGCTCGCGACGGAACCGCCGAGGCCCGCGACGAGGTACAGGGCCGCGTAGCGCCAGCGGCCCAGCGCCCGCTCGAGCGGGGCACCGAAGGCCACCAGGGCGAACATGTTGAAGACGATGTGCAGCAGGCCGAAGTGGACGAACATCGCCGTGATCAGCCGCCAGTACTGGCCCTGCGCAACGCCGTCGACGATGCCGCCGGTGCGCAGGTCGTAGGTGGCGGTCGGCTGCAGGGCGAGGTACCGGTAGATCGGCCCGTCCGCGGCGCCGCCCCCGAACAGCGAGTCGGGCTCCGTGATGACCGTGAGCGCGAAGACGATCGCGTTGAGCAGCACGAGCACCGCGGTGACGGAGAGGCCGCCCTCCGCCAGGCGGCCGCCGAACGTCGTGCGGGGCTGCCGCTGCGTGCGCTGGCCGGCCCGGACGTCGTCGGGGCACATGAAGCCGACGGAGGCCGGGACCATGTCGTCGGTGCAGATGGGGCGCTCGCAGCGGATGCAGCGGATGCCCGTCATCCGGTCCGGGTGCCGGTAACACGGCGCCAGCCCCGTCGGGAACGGTCGCTCCGGCGGGGCTGGCGGGGTGCTCATGGGGGCGATTGTGCCCCCTCGGGGGCACTCGCGGATCTAGCGGCGCTCGACGGTGACCCCGTTGATGACGATGTCCTCAGCCGGCCGGTCCTGGCGGGCAGTGGGGGCGGTGGCGATCGCGTCGACCACGTCCTGCCCCTGGGTGACCTCACCGAAGATGGTGTGACGGCGGTTCAGGTGCGGGGTCGGGCCGACCGTGATGAAGAACTGGCTGCCGTTCGTGGCCGGGCCGGCGTTGGCCATGGCCAGCAGGTAGGGGCGGTCGAACTTCAGGTCCGGGTGGAACTCGTCCTCGAACCGGTACCCGGGGCCGCCCGTGCCGGTGCCCAGCGGGTCGCCGCCCTGGATCATGAAGCCGGAGATGACGCGGTGGAAGATCGTGCCGTCGTACAGCGGCTTGCTGGTCTTCTCGCGGCTGCTCGGGTCGATCCACTCCCGGGTGCCCTCCGCCAGCTCGACGAAGTTCGCGACGGTCTTGGGCGCCTCGTTGGGGAACAGCTTGATCTCGATGTCACCCTTGTTGGTCCGCAGGGTGGCGTAGAGCTCATCGGCCATAGCGCGTGTAGTCCTCACTGATCGGGGTCCCGGTGCCCGAGGGCGGCGCGGGTGCGGCATGCGCCCCGCACGGTCTGCCCCCGCCGGGCGTAGTTGCCACCCTACGGCGCAGGCCCCGGGCACCGGGAGCCCCCGGCCCGCGGGTCAGACGACCTCGTTCAGCTTCCCGGTCGCGACGTCGAAGACGAAGCCCCGCACCGCGTCGGTGTGCGGGATGAAGGGGCTGGTGGTGATCCGCGCGATCGACTGGCGGACGTCCTCCTCCAGGTCACCGAAGGCCTCGGCGGCCCACGGCGGCTTGATGCCCGTCTCCACCAGGATGGCCGCCTTGAACGCGTCGTCCGTGAACGTCAGCATCCCGCAGTCGGTGTGGTGGATCAGCAGGATTTCGGTGGTGCCCAGCAGCCGCTGACTGATCGCCAGGGACCGGATCTCGTCCTCGGTGATGACGCCGCCGGCGTTGCGGATCACGTGGGCCTCGCCCTCCTGCAGGCCCAGCACGGCGTACACGTTGATGCGGGCGTCCATGCACGCGACGACCGCGATGTGCTTGGCGGGTGGCAGCGGCAGCGGGCCGGAGAAGGTGGCCGCGTAGGCGGCATTGTTGGTGAGCAGCTCGTCGGTGACGCTCATGGTCGGTTCCCTTCCGGGGTCGGGCGCAGTGGTCCCAGGCTATCCCTAGTGGTCTTGTAGGAAAAGCCCTCGATGGCCCCGCCTCAGGTGCCCACCGATCGGTTCTGTTCCTGCCAGGCAGCTCGCCCGTCGGAGCCGTAGACTGGTTTGGTTCCTGGACCGGCCTGCGCGGCTGGGCCGACGTGGGAACGCGAACCGAAGGGCCGGCGCTCATGACTTCCCCGCTCCCGCTGCAGGAGGCACTGCCCGGGCGACCCTGCTCCATCGCGTCGGCGCTGGCGCTGGTCGGCGACCGCTGGTCCCTGCTGGCGGTCCGCGAGGTGATGTTCGGCA
>JAOPWU010000202.1 GCA_025965515.1 Mycobacterium sp. | reverse complement strand
CGGGGCGGCCGCGGCCGTGGCGGCCCGAGGTCCGCTGGTGCTCCGCGGCCGCGGGGTGCCGCCCGGTCGCCGCTGGGTGCTGGCGCTGGCGGCGCCGCTGGTGGTCACCGAGCTGATCACGCTGGCGACCCACCAGGGCTTCACGATCCGGTACACGTCCGTCGTCTGGCCGCTGTGGCCGCTCTGCCTCGGGTTCGGCCTGGTGCTGCTGGGGCGCGGTCGCGCGCTCACCGTCGCCACGGTGCTGCTGCTGGTCGGGTCGCTCGCGGGGTCACTGGTCACCGCCCGCGCCCCGCGGACGCAGGCCGGGCAGATCGCCGCCCGGGTCGCGGCCCTCGCGGTCCCCGGTGACGTGCTGGGCTACTGCCCGGACCAGCTGGCCCCGGCCGTCGACCGGGCACTCGGGCACGTGCGGGGCGCGCCGGTCCTCCGGCAGGTCACCTTCGCCGACGCCCTCGGGCCGACCGGCGTCGACTGGCGGGACTACGCGCAGCGCGTGACCGCCGCGGACCCCGCGGCGTTCGCCGCGGAGCTCGACCGGCTCGCCGGCCCGAGCCGCCCGGTCTTCCTCGCCGCCCAGGACGGCTACAAGCCGTTCAGCGATGACTGCGCGCGGATCGCCGAGGTGCTCCGGCAGCTGCGCGGGACCCCGGTCGTGCAGCTCTCCCCCAACGGGCGCGCCTACGAGCGGGCGTCGCTGCTCTCCTTCGACCCGGCCCGCCCCTGACCCTCGCCCGCGGCGGCCCGGACCTCGGCCTCCCCCGGGGCGGTTTCGTCGTCCGCGCCCGCGTTCTCGGTGACCACCGCGGCTGCGACGAGCGCGAGCGGCAGGGCGTAATGGTTGAAGAACGACTGCTTGTTCAACAGGTCGAGCACCAGCAGGACCTGGGCCGACCAGAGCAAGAACCAGGTGGTGTCGCGCACCCGCCGCCGTAGCGCGACCACGTACACCACGACCAGGGCCGCCAGGAGCGGGGCGAAGCTGAGGGTGACCCCGTGCCGCGTCGCCAGGGCGGGTAGGTCGAGGGCGCCCGGCAGCACCTTGTACCCGAGGTTCACGGTCACCGCGTCGTGCCAGAAGTCGTGCGGGCCCGCGAGGAGCCACGGGCTGACGAATGCTCCGGCCAGCAGCACGGCGGCGGCGGCCCGGCGCCGGCCGAAGGCGGGCCAGGCGAACAGCAGCGGCAGCAGCAGGGTGACGTGCTGCTTGCAGGCCAGCGCCAGCGCGAAGGCGACGACGGCCGCCGCCCGGTGACCGCTGCGTACGGCGAGCGCGCCGCCGATCAGCAGCAGGACGAGTAACGGCTCGGTCCAGGCCTGCTCGATGGCGTAGGGCGCGGCGGGGAACGCGACCACGAGCAGCGGCGCGAGCGTGCGGACCCGCGAGGGGACCGGGCCGTTGCGGCGCATCGCCACCAGGAGCGCTGCCGCGCCGACGAGGGCGGCGGCCTCGCCGATCCGTACGTCGCCCAGCAGCCTGGCCGGCGCCAGCAGCACCGACGTCCACGGCAGGTACGGGTAGACCGCCCGCAGCCCGTAGCCGCCGACCCACGTCTGGCGGTACATGTCCGCGCCGGAGAGCAGTCCGCGGGTGCTCTGCTGCAGCAGGTACCAGACGTCGATGTTCGGCGCGGGCGCGGCCATGACCGTCGCCCCGAACGCTGCCCCCAGCAGCGCGAGCGGGACTGCCGACCAGCGCCGCCGGGCAGGGCGGGCCGTCAGCACGCCGGCGGCGACCACCCCGGCGCCGGCCAGCAGGCGGGCGGCCGTCCACCAGGGTCCGTGGGCGTAGTAGCCCGGCTCGGCGACGAGCGCGCCGAGCATCACCCACCCCGCCGCGAGGACGAGACCCGCGCGGCCCAGCAGCTCGCCGCGGCGGTCGGCCGTCCCCTCGGCTGGTTCC
Source organism: Mycobacterium sp. (assembly GCA_025965515.1). Taxonomy (GTDB): domain Bacteria; phylum Actinomycetota; class Actinomycetes; order RYN-182; family RYN-182; genus RYN-182. Next base: position 4,218 of record JAOPWU010000202.1, on the reverse strand, counting down.
CGGCCTGCGACGCGGTCGCGCAGCAGCAGGGTGCCGGCGAGCACGACGGTGGCGAGCACGACGAGGACCAGGCCCCCCATCGACCAGTGCCCCTCGCTCACCGCGATGCCTGCCGAGAGTGCGGTCCAGGCGGCCAGCAGCAGTCCGGTGACGGCCGTCACGCGCCCCCCGGGACGTGCCCGACTTGTGACCACACCGTGACCGTAGTAGGGGGGCTTCGATCCCGGTCGGCGCATGTTGGTACGCCACACTAGACGCCACGGGCCAGCCGGCCCCGACCGTCGAGCAGGCGCCCTGGGGGCACCTGGCTCAGCGCCCGCGCAGGGCGTTCTCCGTCATGCGGGCGGTCGACACGTGGTGACCCGGTCCCTGGGTCGGGCACAACGCGGGAGGACGCAACAGTGACGCAGACGCAACCGGAGACCGGTGTTACAACGGGTGGGGCCCCGCACGTCCTCGTCATCGGCGCGGGCCCAGCGGGCCTGACCGCCGCCTACCAGCTGGTGAAGCGGCAGGCGAAGGTGACCGTCGTCGAGGGCGACAGCGTGGTCGGTGGCATCAGCCGCACGGCCGAGCGGGACGGCTGGCGCTTCGACATCGGCGGCCACCGCTTCTTCACCAAGGTGCCCGAGGTCGAGGCGCTGTGGCACGAGATCCTGCCGGACGGCGACTTCATCATGCGTCCGCGGATGAGCCGCATCTTCTACAACGGCAAGCTGTTCGACTACCCGCTCAAGGCGATGAACGCCCTCAAGGGCCTGGGCATCGTCGAGGCGTTCCTGTGCATCCTGTCCTACGTGTGGGCGCGCATCAGCCCGCCGAAGGACCAGTCGAACTTCGAGGGCTGGGTCTCCTCCCGCTTCGGCCGCCGGCTCTACGGCATCTTCTTCAAGACGTACACCGAAAAGGTGTGGGGCGTCCCTGCCACCGAGCTGCAGGCCGACTGGGCCGCCCAGCGGATCAAGAACCTGTCGCTGATGTCGGCCATCCTCAACGCGCTGCTGCCGAAGCGGAACCAGAAGGACATCACCTCGCTGATCGAGGAGTTCCAGTACCCGAAGTTCGGGCCCGGGATGATGTGGGAGGCGGCCACCGACAAGGTGATCTCCGGCGGCGGCGACGTGGTCATGGAGACGAAGGTCCGGACCGTGCACCGCAAGCCCGGCGTCGGGGTCGTCGGCGTGACGTCGTTCGTGACCGGCGGCTACGGCCCCGGTGCGGGCGCCCGGGAGACCTCGCGCACCGACGTCGGACAGGAGAGCTACACCTCCTGCGACGCGCTGGTCAGCACGATGGCGCTGTCCTCGCTCATCCGCTCGATGGACCCGCCGGCGCCGGAGAACGTGCGCGCCGCCGCCGCGGACCTCAAGTACCGGGACTTCCTCACGGTCGCGCTCGTCGTGCCCGAGAGCGCGGGCTTCCCGGACAACTGGGTCTACATCCACTCCCCCGAGGTCAAGGTCGGCCGGATCCAGAACTTCGGCTCCTGGTCGCCGTACCTGGTCAAGGAGGGGCGCACCTGCCTCGGCCTCGAGTACTTCGTCTTCGAGGGCGACGAGACCTGGAACACCCCGGACGACGAGCTGATCCAGCAGGGCATCAAGGAGCTCGCGCACCTCGGCCTCGTCCCGGCGGACCAGATCGAGCAGGGCTATGTCGTCCGGATGCCGAAGGCGTACCCGTTCTACGACAAGGCCTACAAGGGCAACGTCGACACCATCGCGCAGTGGCTGGCCACCGAGGTGCCCAACTGCTATCCGGTGGGGCGCAACGGCATGCACCGCTACAACAACCAGGACCACTCGATGCTGACGGCGATGCTCGCGGCGGAGAACATCCTGGACGACGCCGGCCACGACATCTGGGCCGTGAATGTGGATGACGAGTACCACGAGGAGGTCTCTCCGGCGCCGTCCCAGGCGGCCGCGGCGGCCCGCCCGGCCATCCGCGTCTGACCGATCCGCCGCCCGTCGGCGACGACCTGCGAGAGCCCGACCCCGTCCGCGGGGCCGGGCTCTCGTGGTGCAGGGGGCACGAACGGCTGGCGCGACGCAGGCGTCGGCCCGGTAGACTGTCGGTAATGGCTGAGTACGAATACCGGGATCTCTCTCTGCCGCTGGGCACGGATCGCCGTCAAGCCCATGACGTCCTCGTGATCCACGCCCAGTTCGGCGAGTGGGAGCTCGCGCGGACCCGCATCTGGCCCGACGGCCGCCGTCGGGTGACGCTGCGCCGCCGACTGCGACGCGGCGAGCTTCCCCTGCCGTTCGCCAGCTGACCCCGCCGCCCTCAGCTCGCCCTGATCAGCCGGTCCAGCACCCGCACCCCGAACTGCAGCGAGGCCACCGGGACCCGCTCGTCGACCCCGTGGAACAGCGCGGAGAAGTCCAGGTCGGCCGGCAGCCGCAGCGGCGCGAACCCGAAGCAGCGGATGCCGAGACGGCTGAAGTGCTTCGCGTCCGTGCCGGCCGCCAGCATGTAGGGGACGGCCTGGGCGCCCGGGTCCTCCGCGCGCAGCGCCGCAGACATGGCCTCGACCAGCTCCCCGTCGAACGTCGTCTCCACGGCCTCGTCGTGGTAGACGTACTCGCGCCGGATGTCGGGCCCCAGGATCGCGTCGAGCTGCTTCTCGAAGGCCTCCGCGTTGCCGGGCAGGAAGCGGCCGTCCACCAGCGCCGTGGCCATGCCCGGGATGACGTTGTGCTTGTAGCCGGCGTCCAGCACGGTCGGGTTGGCCGTGTTCCGCAGCGTCGCCCCGATCAGTCGCGAGATCGGCCCCAGCTTCGCGACGACCTCCTCCGGGTGCTCCGGGTCCAGCGTGAGCCCGAGCGACTCCGACGCGATCTCCAGGAACGTGCGGACCGTGTCGGTGAGCTCCAGCGGGAACTCGTGCCGCCCCAGCCGCGCGACGGCCTCGCAGAGTTCCGTCACCGCGTTGTCGCGGTGGACGAACGAGCCGTGGCCGGCCGACGCCTCCGCCGTGAGGCGCATCCAGGCCATGCCCTTCTGCGCCGTCTCGATCAGGTACAGCCGCAGGTCGTCGTTGACGGAGTAGGAGAAGCCCCCGACCTCGCTGATCGCCTCCGTGGCCCCCTCGAACAGCTCCGGGTGGGCCTGCGTGATCCAGCGGGCGCCGCGGCTGCCCCCGGTCTCCTCGTCCGCGAGGAACGCGACGATCAGGTCGCGCGGTGGCCGGCGGCCCGACCGCAGCATGTCGCGCACGACCGCCAGGGTCATGGCGTCCATGTCCTTCATGTCGACCGCCCCACGGCCGTAGATCGTGGGGCCGTGGCCCGGCTCGTCGACGACGTCGGCCTCGAACGGGCCGTGCGACCAGTCGGCCGCCTGGGCCGGCACCACGTCGAGGTGGCCGTGGATGAGCAGCGCGCCGCGGGACGAGTCCTCGCCGGCGATGCGGGCGACCACGCTGGCGCGGCCCGGGGCGGACTCGACGAGGGTCGGGTCCAGCCCCACCTCGGCGAGCTTCGCGGCGACGTACTCGGCGGCGGCCCGCTCCCCCGGCCCCCGGTCCTCGCCGTAGTTCGACGTGTCGATGCGGATGAGGTCCCGGCAGAGCTCGGTCACCTCGTCGGCCGCGGTGGGGTGCGTGCCGGGCTGCTGGGTCACGGGGCCTCCGTCGGGGGGCGGACGGGCGCCGGGCGGCGCGCGGATCGGCCCATCTTCTCCCCCGACGCGCCCGCGCGTGGCCCGGCGGGGCGCCCGAAAGGTCGCCGACGCCCTCGTGTAATCTGGCTAGGCACTCGTCCGGGTGGCGGAATGGCAGACGCGCTAGCTTGAGGTGCTAGTGCCCCAAAAGGGCGTGGGGGTTCAAGTCCCCCCTCGGACACTCACGATCATGGCCTTATCGGTAAATCGAGGCGGCCACCCTGCTGAAGAGCAGACCCGAGCTGTCGGCGGATGCTGGCCTGCCGGCCGGCCGCCGGTCAGCGCCTCGACGAATACCTCGAGCCGTGGCTCGTGGGCCTGCGGTTGGCTCCCAGATCATCGCGACGTACCGGAGCCACGGCGGCCGTCCGCTGCCCGGCGAGCGGGCCTGCTCGCATTTCCCCGAGCAGCTCGACCGCACCTCAGCGCCTCGGTTCCGGGTCCGGGTCAGCCCGCCGGGACGGCTGCCTCGGCCAGCCGGACCGCGGGGTCCGCGGCGACCTCGGGCCGGACCGCCCCGCCGCGACCGAGGAGGCGGCGCGCGTCCAGGAC
>JAOPWU010000197.1 GCA_025965515.1 Mycobacterium sp. | reverse complement strand
CCAGGGTGCAGTCGGCACCCTGCAGCACGCGCCCGCCGAACTGCGGGTGACTGGGGTCCACCCAGGTGTCGACGACCGCCACGGTGATACCGGACCCGTCGTTCCCCGGCCCCTGCGCGCCGTAGATACGGGCCTGCTGGAAGTTCCACAGCCCGGGGGAGTCGGCCGCCACGGCAGGCGACGCGCTGAGCCCGAGCAGGCCGAGGGCCCCGAGGCCCGCGGCCCATCGGCGCCCCGGCCCACGCCTTCGGCGCCGCCCCGTCGTTCGCACACCGGTAGTGTGCCCTGCCGGCGCGCCGCACGGCTGTAGATCCATCCGGGCAAACCCGAGCGTCGCGCGGCGGACCGGCGCGGTCAGCCCTCGCCGCGGCCGCGGTCGGCGGCACCGCGGGGCACCCGCTGGCGCGGGGTCAGGTCGGCCCACCCGTCCGCCCAGTGCCCCAGGTCCTCGAGCGGCCCCTGCAGTCGCCGGCCGTGACTGGACAGCCGGTACTCGCCGCCCTCGTCGATCTCCACGATGCCGGCCTCCCGGAGTTCCCGCAGCCGCTGCGACACCTGTGCCTCGCCGAGTCCGGTGAGCTGCACGAGCGTGCGGAACGGCTGCGACCCGGACCGCAGGTTCCAGAGGGCGATGAGCGACCCGCGGCGGCCCAGCAGGTCGACGAGGTCGCCGAGCGGGAACGCCTCGACCGGGGCCGGGCGTGGCGGCTGCGAGCGGGGCACGGCGTCAGCCCCGCGACCCAGCGGTGGTCAGCCGGCGCAGCGACTTCTCCTCCGCCCGGGCGTGCTGGCGGGCGGCCTGCGGGTCGGTCAGCAGCTCCAGCACCGCCCGTTCGGCGGCGCCCTGGGTCGCGAGGTCGCCGGCGTCGAGGTCGGTACCGAGGTCGTGGAGCACGGGAGCGATGGTGACGCGGTCCGCGAACAGGTCGAACAGCCGGGGGTGGATGTAGCTGGCGCGGCAGACGGCGGGGGTGTTGCCGAGGTAGCGGGCCGTCTCCGCCACCGCGCGGGCCTCGGCCCGCTTGCGGGCGGACGGCGTCGCCGCGGCGCGGCTGGACACCGCCAGCGCGACGGCGCAGAGCACCGTCGCCGACCACGTCCGGAAGTCCTTCGCGGAGACGTCCACCCCCGTGAGCTCGCGCAGCCGGTCGTTGATGTCCGCCGCCTTCACGTCGCGCCAGCCCGCGGGGCAGTCCGGCAGGCCGCCGGGGCGGGGGCGCTCGTCCTCCCACCAGGCGAGCAGCTCGGGGTTCTCGTCCTCCCGCACGAGCAGCTCGCGCACCACCTGCACGACGTCGGGGTCGGCGATCGCCTGGACGCGCTGCTTCCCGCTCTTGGCGATGTAGTCGAACGTCAGGCTCTCGCCCGCGGGCGTGGCCTCGATCGTGACGTGGTCGCGGCGCAGCGTCGCCAGGCCGTAGGTCTGGTTGGTCTCCGCGTACTCGTCCGTGCCCACCCGGAAGAAGCCCAGGTCCAGCAGGCGGATCGCGCAGGCGAGCACCCGGTCGCGGGTCAGCCCCTCCCCGGTCAGGGCGGCGGCGACGTGCTTACGCAGCTCGGGCAGGCCCGCGGCGAAGGCGATCACGCGGTCGTGCTTGCGTTCCGCCTGCCGGGCGGTCCAGGCGGGGTGGTACCGGTACTGCCGCCGGCCGCGGGCGTCCGTGCCGAGCGCCTGGATGTGGCCGTTGGGCCACGGGCAGATCCACACGTCCGTCCACGCGGGCGGCAGGACGAGCGCCGCGCAGCGCTCCCGGGTGACCGGGTCGACGGGCGAGCCGTCGGGTGCCCGGAAGGACCAGCCCCTGCCCGCCCGCCGGCGCGTGATGCCGGGTGCCGAGCAGTCGCTACGGCGCAGGCGTGGCAGGGCTGACCTCCTGGAACGTGCTCATGACCGCGGTGGTCAGGAGTCCGGGTCGATGTGCATGGCGGACTCCTCGGCCGTGAAGCCGCCGCGGTCGATGCCCGCGCTGTGGGCGACGGCCTCCGGCGTCTCGTCGGGACCGGCGCCCTCGTCGTCCTCGACGAGCCGGCCGACGTCGTAGCCGTCGCCCGACGCCCGCACGGGGTCGATGTCGTCGCGGTCGTCGCCGTCCGTGGCGGTCGCGCCGGCAGCGAGCACGTCCGGTTCCTCCTCGGCGATCCGCTGGTCGAGGGATTCGCCCTCGATCTCCTCGCGCGCCGTGGTGCCGTACTTCGTCACGCCGAGCGGGCGGTCGCGCGGCGGCATCACCTCCTCGTCGCCGTAGCCGTCGAGGGCGTCGCCGGGCGCCTCCTGCTCGGTCTCGGGAACGCCCTCGTTCTCGGCCTCGCTGGGCGGCTCGGGGATGCGCCGGCCGTCGGGGGCGGTCATGCGCTCTTCACCGTGGTGGCCGCGTCGGTGTCGGCTGGGCTGGCGGCCTCGATCGTCGCCTTGAACGCGGCCAGGGCCTTCTCGACCTTCTGCTGCGGGTCGGCGACGAGCTTCGCGACGGCCTCGCCGGCCGCGCCCCCGGGCGGATCGAACTGCAGGCTCACCTCGACGCCCGTCGTCTGCCCGTGGTCGTCGAAGCGGACGGCGCCCGCGTTCTTCACCTGGGTCGCGCCCGAGTCGATGCTGGCCCAGGCGAGGCGCTGGTTCGGCACGTCCTCCACGATGCGCGCCTCCCACTCGACGTGCGTGCCGAGGGGACCGCGGACCTTCCACAGCGTCGTCTCGGTGCCCGGGCCCGTGGGGACGACGGACTCGACGTCCGGCATGATCGACGGCAGGTTGGTCAGCCCCCGCCACCAGGCGTAGGCCTGCGCCACGGGCACGTTTACCTCGACGTAGTGGGTGACTGCACTCATGGGGTTCCCTCCGCTGGTGTGCTGTGGCCCCGCTAGCCATGCCCCTCGAAGTGGCGATGCAAAACTTGTTCGAGTGAAGGGCATCCGGTGTCACTCCGCGCGGCTCCGGTCGGTCGCGTCGGACCCCTCACTTCAGGGCGCTCCGTGCCGATGCGGTAAGGTAGCGACGCCTCCACGGGGCGGGGACGCCCCTGCGGAGCGCGAGCACCACTGATCCCGCGTAGCTCAATTGGCAGAGCTTCCGACTGTTAATCGGACGGTTACTGGTTCGAGTCCAGTCGCGGGAGCCACGGCACCACCACCTGCGGGTCCCCCTGTCCGGGGGGCCCGCAGTGCTGTCCGGGGTCCGTCGCCCGTTTCGGCCGTGGTTGTCCACCGCCGAACGGGTGACCCCCCAGCCCCACCCTTCACGACACGGGCGTGCCGCCGACGGTGGTGCCCATCCGGTTGTCGACGATGGGAAGCCGCCATGTCCCTGGCGCGCAAGGTACTGGCCATGTTCAGCGCCATGGTGGCCGTGGCGGTCGCCGCCGCGGTCGCGGTCGCCCTGCTCTCGACGAGCGTGGGCACGCAGCTGACCCACTACCGCGAGAAGACGGACGCACTGCACACCGCGGTGTTGAGCACGGCCCAGTCCTTCTACAACTACGACGACCAGATGAACATGTACGTCGCCGTCCTGCTGGGGTCGCCCGACAAGCAGAAGCTCGCGGAGGACACCTACCAGCAGGCCGCGCAGGCGCGGGCGGAGATGACGGCGCACCTCGGCGAGGCGCAGCGGCTGGCCGGCCTGGCGGGCGCACAGCAGGTCCTGGCCCGGGTCCACGACGACCTCGTCGCCTACAACGGCTTCGCCGACCAGGCGCGCGCCGCCGCCCAGGCCGGGGACGTGCACCAGGCGCTGAACCTCGTGACGGTCGGGAACCTGGAGCCGTCCAACGACATCATGCCCACGCTCGACGACGCCACCGGGCGCATCGATGCGGCGGTGGCGAAGGACCTCCGCCAGGTCGAGCACCGGCAGCGGGTCAGCGCCATCATCGGGGTCGGCTCCAGCGTGCTCACCGTCGTGGCGCTCCTCCTGTTGTACGTCGGGTTCCGGCGCGGCGTGCTGCGGCCGATCGCGGCGCTCCGGGACCGGCTGGCCGCCATCGCGGACGGCGACGGCGACCTGACGCGGCGCCTGCCCGAGGGCCGGGGCGACGAGTTCGGCGTCCTCGCCTCGACGTTCAACCGGTTCGTCGCCGGCATCCAGGAGGTCGTCGGCCGCGTGAAGCTCAGCGCCGACCAGGTCATCACGGCCACGGCCGCGCTCTCGCGCTCGTCCGAGGCGCTGGCCGCGGGCACCCGCGAGACGTCGGCCCAGGCCGGGGAGTTGATGCGGGCGGCCGAGGACGTCTCGGGGCAGGTCGAGCTGGCCGCGGCCGGGGCCGAGGAGATGAGCGCAGCGATCGCGGAGATCGCCGGCGGCGCCGCCCGTGCGGCGCGGCAGGGCGCGGACGCGTCCAACCTGGCCGCGGCGGCGCAGGATCAGGTCCTGCGGTTGGGGGAGAGCTCCGCCAGCATCTCCGGGATCGTGCAGGTGATCAGCGCGATCGCCGAGCAGACCAACCTGCTGGCTCTCAACGCCACCATCGAGGCCGCCCGGGCGGGGGAGGCGGGCAAGGGCTTCGCCGTCGTCGCCTCCGAGGTGAAGGAACTGGCCGGTCAGACGTCGCAGGCGACGGCGGACATCGGCGCCCGCGTCCAGGACATCCAGGCCGAGGTGGCGGAGGCGGTCGGGTCCATCACCGCCATCGCGCACGCCGTGGCCCAGCTGGGCGACCACCAGACCTCGATCGCGGGCGCGGTCGAGGAGCAGACGGCCACCACGGCCGAGATCAGCCGCAACGTGCACCACGCGGCCGGCAGCAACGCCACCATCGCGGCCGGCACGGGCGCCCTGACCCGCGCGGTGGAGACGGCCGACGAGCAGGTGACGGGCGTCCGGGAGGTCAGCCGCACGCTGACCGCCGTCAGCGAGGACCTGTCCCGCCTGGTGGGCCGCTTCAGCGCCTAGCTCTCAGCCGGGCGTTCGCCGTGCCGTCTCAGCCCGCTGCCTCCGGCACGAGCAGCCCCTGGGCCTCCCCCGCCGCCAGCGCCAGCGTCTTGTAGCCGACCTGGTCGAACAGCACGGTCAGCCGGTCCTCCTCGACCGACATGACCACGCCGTGGCCCCACTCCGCGTGCCGCACCCCGCTGTTGAGCGGGAAGCGCGTGTCCTCGGCGGGGTGCTCCTGCGCCGTCCCGGCCTCGCAGGTGTCGCAGTTCCCGCACGGGTGCGCGAGCTGCTCCCCGAAGTACCCGAGCAGGAACTGCCTGCGGCAGCCGGTCGTCTCGGCGTACCCACGCATCATCTCGATGCGGGAGTGGGTGAGCCGCTGGTGCGCGTCGGCGACCTCCACGGCCTCGGCCACCGCCTGTCGGGGCGGCAGTTCCGGGTCGAGGTACTCCAGCCGGCCGTCCGCCGTGGTGCCCACCGCGCCGGCCTGCTCGAGCAGGTTCACCGCCCGGGTGCGCCGGGCGGCCGGGGCGTCGACGGCCTCCCCCAGCTCGGCGGGCCGGACGGGCCCGGGGGCGTTCTCCAGGGCGCGGGCGACCTCGCCCAGGACCTCTTCCGGCGCGGCGCTCGCGGTGAGGAAGGTCTGCAGGTGCAGGTCCTCGGGCCGGTAGAACAGCGTGACGTCCGCGGGGGCGCCGTCGCGCCCGGCCCGGCCGACCTGTTGGTAGTAGGAGTCCAGCGACTCCTGGGCCGAGGCGTGCAGGACGAACCGCACGTCGGGTTTGTCGATGCCCATGCCGAACGCGGACGTTGCGACGACGACGTCGAGCTCGTCGGCCAGGAACTCCGCGTGCACCCGCTCCCGGTCCGCCGCCTTCATCCCCGCGTGGTACGCCGCGACGCGGATGCCGAGCGTGGCGAGTTCCCCGGCGTAGTACTCGGCGTCCTTCCGGCTGGCCGTGTAGACGAGCCCGCGCCGCGTCGCCGGGTCCGCCGTGAGCGTGCCGGCCCGCGCCACGACGGCGCCCCGCTTCTGCGCGTCGTCGGTGGCGCGGTGGACCGCGAGGTGCAGGTTGGGCCGGTCGAAGCTCGCGATCACCGCGCGGTGGTCCCGCAACCCCAGCCGGGCCACGATGTCGGTCCGGACCGGCAGGGCCGCGGTGGCGGTCAGCGCGATGACGCGGGGGTGTCCCAGGCGCTCGATGACGGGGCCGAGCCGGAGGTAGTCGGGTCGGAAGTCGTGGCCCCACGCCGAGACGCAGTGCGCCTCGTCCACCACGAACAGCGAGACGCCCGCCGCCACCAGCTCGTCGACGACGTCGTCGCGGGCCAGCTGCTCGGGCGAGAGGAACAGGTACTCGGCGTCCCCGTTGTGCACCGCCGTCCAGGCGTGCTCCCGCTCGGTGCCGGTGAGCGTCGAGTTCACCGCGACCGCCTCCGGGGCGCGCGACGTCTCGATACCGTCCACCTGGTCCTGCTGGAGGGCGAGCAGCGGCGAGACGACGACGGTGGGGCCGTCGATCAGCAGCGCGGGGACCTGGTAGATCGCGGACTTCCCGGCGCCCGTCGGCAGGACGGCCAGTACGTCGTGGCCCGCCATGACGTACTCCATGGCCCGGAGCTGGTCGGGGTGCAGCTCGGCCCACCCGAACGTCGTCCGGGCGACCCGCTGCAGCTCGAGCGTCCAGTCCGGCACCGCGGCTCCCTACCCGCGGACGGCAGACGGCGAACGGGCGCGCTAGTCCGGCTGCGCCGCGTCCCACCGCCGCTGCACGTCCGCGCGGCCGGCCTCCGACAGGGTCCCGTAGAGCCGCAGCCGCGTCAGCCCGCCGTCCGGGAACACGTCGAGCCGCACGTGCGTGGCCGTCCGGTCGCCAGTCGGCCCGGCGCCCGGTAGCAGGAACCGCTGGGCGGCGTCCGGCAGCAACCGGGTGCGGGGCAGCAGCGGGAACCACGCCGCCGGGTCCTCCGGGTCGGCCGTCGCCTCGTCGCACCCCCACACCGCCGCCCAGCCGGGCGCGTTGTGCACGAAGTGGGTGGTGTCCAGCACCAGCGCGCGCGGCAGCCCTGAGGCGGCGAGCCGGAAGCGCACCCAGTCGTTGCCGTCGTCGCGGCGCCGCCGGTTCTCCCAGCCCTCGCCGGTGTGGCGCGCCTGGCCGGGGGCGTTGAGCGCGTGCGGCGAGCTGTAGAACGCGTCGCTGGCCTCGAGCGCGAGGCCGCCGTTCTCCTGGGCCAGTAGGTCGAGCGGCGCCGCCGCCAACCAGGCCGGGTCCGGCACGACCTCGCCGCGGACCCGCAGCCGGGCCACCCCGCCGTCGGGGAAGATCCGCAGCCGGACGTGCGTGTAGCGCCGTGGGTCCTCGACCTCGAAGCCGGTCGTGCTGTCCCCCGCCACAGGGGAGCGGGGCACCAGCGGCACCCAGTCCGGCGAGGCCGCCAGTTCGTCGGCGACGAGGGAGCCGGCCGCGGCGAGCCCGTGGATCTCCACGGTCGGGGGGTAGTTCCCGGCGAAGAACGCGGTGTCGACGACGACCTGGCGGATGACGCCCGGCGCGCCGAGCCGCACGATGGCCCAGTCGTGGCCGGGGGAGCGGCGGCGCCGGGTCTCCCAGCCGTCGTAGACCTTGCCGCGGTGGTCGTACGCGAGCGGGTCGTGCGTCGGGGCCTGCGGCTTGATGAGGTTCTCCTTCTCGGCGAAGGAGTCGTCGTTCGCGGCCACGACGCTGCCGCCGAGGGCGCGGCTGGCCAGGTCGAGCAGCTGGTCGAGGGCGGGGGCGTCGGTCACGGGGTCCTCTCGTCGCGGGTGCGGGTCATGCCTGCCGCCGGACCAGCCGCAGCAGCGCGGGGCGGTCGAGCCCGCAGGCGGCGGTGACCTCGCCGGGGGTGAGCGCGCCGCAGTCGAGGCCCCGCAGCAGCGCACCGGCCAGCGCCTGCGCGGTGGCGGGCTCGTCGAGGGTGCCGCCCGCAGCGCCGGCGACGTAGGCGCGCAGCCGCGCGGTCGCGGCAGGCAGCGCGGCGCGGTGGAAGGCGTAGACCGCGGCGTAGCGGGTCGGGAGCTGCGCGGGGTGCAGGTCCCAACCCTGCGCGATGCCGCGCCGGAGCCCGTGCCGCACCAGCCGGGCGTGCAGCGCCCAGGCGGCGCGGACGGCGTCGCCGTCGCCGACCGGAAGGAGGTTCGTCGAGCCGTCGCTGACGTCGACGCCCGTGCCGGCTGCGGCGATCTGCAGGACCGCCTTGGCCGCCTCGGCCACGGGGTGGTCGAGGCTCTGGTCGGCGGCCGGGACGCCGAGGGCGGCGCTGTAGTCGTACGTGCCGTAGTGCAGGCCGACGACCCGCCCCGCGCCCGCCGCGATCATCTGGCCGAGCGGCACGGTGCCGTCCGCGGCGACGACCGCCTGCGGCTGCTCGATCTGCAGCTCCAGGCGGACGGTGTCGGGGGCCATCCCGAGCTGCGTCTCCAGGTGGGCCGCGACGAGGACCATCGCCTCGACGTGGGCGACCGCCATGACCTTGGGCACCGTCACGCGCAGCCCGGCGAGGGCGGTCGAGTCGGGCCCGAGCTCGGAGACGAGGGCCGTGCAGAACAGCGTGAGGCTGCGCAGTCCCCGGGCGCGGGTGGCCGGTTCGAGGGCCTTGCAGCGGACGCCGAAGCAGAACGGCGCGTCCGGCCGGCGCAGCAGCGCCGCCACCGCGTCCCCGGCGCCGGCGGCCGCCGCGTCCTCGGCCGCGTCGGGGTGTCGGCCGTAGCCGTCCTCGAGGTCGACCCGCAGGTCCTGCACCGGCCGGGTTGCCAGCGTGGCCCGCACGCGGTCCCACACGCCGTCGGCGAGCTCGGCCGGGACGCCGACCAGGGCGGCAAAGGCGGCGGGGGAACCCGCGTGCGCGTCCAGCGCGGCGAGCGCGGCCGCGCCGAACCGGGCGGGCAGGTCCGCCGTGACGGCCGGGGCGGGGACGTACACCGTGTGGACCGGCTGCGGCTGTCGCCGTTCCGGCTCGTCGGCCGTGGCGAGTGCAGGGTACGCGCGCGCGAGCGCCGCGTCGGCAAGCCCGAGCAGCCGGTCGACGGCGGCGGCGAGCGCCCGGTCGACGGCAGGGGCGCCGGTCAGGGGAGCAGCCCGTAGCCGGGCAGGGTCAGGAAGTCTACGAAGTCCGCGGACGTCGCGACCGCCTCGACGTGGGCCTGCGCTACGTCCGTGAGCGTGGCGGGCGTCAGCACCTCGGCCTGCCACGGGTGGGCGGGCACGCCGGGCGCCAGGACGGCGGGTGCGGCGGCCGGCGCGACCCCGGTCAGCGGCGCGGCCACGGGAACCTCCGGGGGCGACCGGCGCGGGCCGGGCGCCCGCGCATCGAGGCGGCAGCCTGACCGACGCGAGGACGCGCTGCGTTGCCGCGGCGTGACGGACGCGTAACGCGGGTCAGCCGAGCAGGGCTTCGAAGTCCGGGAGCTGGAAGAACTGCGCGGTCGCCCGGGCCGACGGTGAGCCCAGGTCCGGGTCGGCGCCCGCGGCCACCAGCAGCTG
>JAOPWU010000187.1 GCA_025965515.1 Mycobacterium sp. | reverse complement strand
TCATCGCGCCCGCCGACCCGGCGCTGACCGACCCGTTCCTGCTGCTGAGCGAGGACTGGTTCTCCTCGCCCGGCTTCGAGTGGCACCCGCACCGCGGCCTCGAGACGGTCACGACCGTGCTCGACGGAGTCCTGGAGCACGGCGACAACGCCGGCAACGCCGGCGCGCTGGAAGCAGGCGACGTGCAGTGGATGACCGCCGGCCACGGCATCATCCACCGCGAGCTGGCCTACCGGGACGAGCACGCGCACACGCTGCAGCTGTGGCTCAACCTGCCCGCGGCGTCGAAGCTGACCGCCACGCGGTACCAGGACCTGCTCGCCGGCGGCCGGCCACGCGTCACCCGCCCCGGCGCCGTCCTCGACGTCGTCTCCGGCACGGTCGACGGCGTCACCGGCCCCGCGCTGAACCACGTGGACGTGCAGGGCGTGATGGTCACGCTGGAGCCGGGCACGACGCTCGACTACCCGCTACCGGCCGCGCACCGCGCGTTCGTGCACGTGGTGGCGGGTGGGGTCGCGGTCGCCGGCCGCGCTGTCCGGGCCGGGCAGACGGCCTGGTCGGACCCGCTCGGCGGCGGCGTGGCGGGCGGCAGCGTGCTGCCGCTCGCCACCCCCGGCGGCGGGGACGCCGTCACGCGCCTGGTCGTCTACAGCGGCACCCCGCTGCACGAACCGGTCGCCTTCGGCGGCCCGTTCGTCATGAACCGGCGGGTCGAGATCGGACAGGCCTTCGCGGACTTCCATGCCGGGAAGTTCGGCCCCGTGCCGCGGCAGGCCCGGCTGGCGTTCGACCGCTGACCGGCCGCTGACGCGTCAGGCGCTCTGCCGCTGGAAGGTCCGCGTGCCCCACAGCGCCAGCAGCGCCGCCAGCACGACGGTCACGCCGATCCCCCAGGCGACGTCGGCGATGCCGAAGCTGCCGCGGAACAGCGCCCGCGTGGCGTCGACGACGTGCGTCAGCGGGTTCACCTCCGAGGCGCGGCGCAGCCACGTCGGCGCCAGCGACATCGGCAGCAGCACCCCGGACAGCAGCAGCAGCGGCAGCGAGACGCCCTGGATGAACGGCGCGAAGGCGTCCTCGTCCTTGAGGATCAGCCCCATGGCGTAGGACGCGGCGGAGATGCCGAGCGCCAGCAGGCAGACCAGCACGATCGACGCCACGATGCCGTCCCAGGAGGCCCGGAGCCCGAAGGGGATCGCGACCAGCACCAGGACGGTGGCCTGCACGCCGATGGTGACGACGTTGCCGAGCGTGCGGCCGAGGATCAGCGACAGCCGCCGGGCGGGCGTGACGCGCTGCCGGTCGATGACCCCCTCGCGCAGCTCCTGGATGATCCCGAAGCCGGCGAAGCCCGCCCCGAAGATGGCGAGCTGCAGCAGCAGCCCCGGCACGAAGACGCGCCAGGAGTCGTCGCCGCCGAGGCCGCCGCCGGAGACCCGCTTGAGCAGCGGCCCGAACAGCACGAGGTAGAGGATCGGCTGGGTCAGCCCGAAGAACACCCAGACCGGGTTGCGCAGCAGGATGCGCATCTGGCGCTGGAACACGACGAACGTCTCGGTCAGCATGCGGGGCTCCCGGTCAGACGCCGGCCGGGGCGGGGGCCTCGGCGGCGGGGGCGGTGTCGGTACCGGTGGCGCCCTGCTCGCGCAGCGAACGCCCGGTGAGGGTGAGGAACACGTCGTCGAGGCTGGGGCGGCTGACCGTCACGGAGGCGAGCGACAGCCCCGCCGCGTCCATCGCGCGCAGCAGCGGCGCGACGGCGGTGGCGCCGCTCTCGACGGTCACCAGCACCTCGCCCACGCCCGCGACGACGCCCCGGACGGGGGTCGCTCGGCGGGCCGCCTCGCAGGCGGTCGTCAGCTGCGCGGGCGTCGGGCCGTCGAGGACCAGCGTCACCACGTCCCCGGCGATCCGCGCCTTCAGTGCCTCGGGGGTGTCGTCGGCGACGACCCGGCCGTGGTCCATGACGAGGATGCGGTCCGCCAGCGCGTCCGCCTCCTCGAGGTAGTGCGTGGTGAGGACGACGGTGACGCCCAGGTCGTCGCGCAGCGAGCGGATGTGCCCCCAGAGGTTGGCCCGGCTCTGCGGGTCGAGCCCCGTGCTGGGCTCGTCGAGGAACACGAGCTGCGGGGAGTGCATCAGCCCGAGCGCGACGTCGAAGCGGCGGCGCTGGCCACCCGACAGCTCCTCCAGCGCGCGCCCCTCGAGACCGGCGAGGTCGAGGTGCGGCGCGACCTCGGTGAGGCGGCGGCGGGCGTCGGCCTTGGAGAGCCCCTGGAGCCGGGCCTGGGTGACGAGTTCCTCGCCGACCCGGGTGCCGGCGGACGGGGCGGCGCCCACCTGCGCGACGTAGCCGATGCGGCGGCGTACCTCGCGCGGCTGCCGGACCAGGTCGAAGCCCGCGACGGTGGCGGTGCCGCCACTCGGCACGAGCAGGGTGGTGAGCATGCGCAGGGTCGTCGTCTTGCCCGCGCCGTTGGGGCCGAGGAGTCCGACGATCTCCCCCTGGCGCACGGCGAGGTCCACGCCGCGCACCGCCTCGACGAGGCCCGACTTGGTCGTGAAGGTGCGGCTGAGCCCGGTGGCTGTGATCACGGTGTTCCCTTCGGTCGCGGCGAGCTTCCCGCGGACGTCGGACAATAGTCAAGCTTGATTAGCCGGGCCACCTATCCCCCGGCCGGGCCCGACCACGGGGAAGCCCGGCTCGCCGGCGAAGTGGTAGGCGCCCTCCCGCACCCGGCGGGCGAACGCCTTCGTCCACTCGAGCTCGGCGCGGGTGCGGCCGGAGACGAAGTCGAGGATCTCCCGGACGTGCTCGGGGATCTCGCCGCCGGCCCCCGTGGCACCGTCCGCGATGGTGGCGCGGGTGAAGGCCGTCGAGGACAGGCTGCCCTGCAGCTGGCCGACCCGGGCCTGCAGCGCAGCGAGCAGTTCCTCCCGCGGCAGGAAGAGCATGAGCGTGAGCGCCGGGATCAGCGGCTCCGTGGCCTGCCCCACCGTCCACCAGGACTGCCGCAGCAGCAACTGGAATTCCTTCTCGCCCTCCCCGGTGAGCACGTAGCTGGTGCGCTCCGGCCGGTGGTCCTCGCTCTCCCGGGCGTGGACCGCGATGCAGCCGTCCCGCTCGAGCGTCCGGATCGCGCCGTAGATCGACCCCGGCTTCACGTTGGCGAGCTCCTCCAGGCGCCAGGTGAGCAGCTCGCGCCGGACGTCGTAGCCGTGCACGGGCTGCAGGATGCGGATGGCCCCGAGGACGAGCAGACGCGTGGCGGACATGCGGGCAGGGTAGTCGCGCTTGACTAGTTCAGGCAGGCCGCGGGACCCCGTCGGGCAGGATGGGCCCGTGGAGCTGCAGGAGATCGCCGACGAGCTGTACGGCCTGCCGCCCGAGGAGTTCACGGCGACGCGGGACGCCCGCGCGGCCGAGGCACGCAAGGCCGGGGACCGCGACCTCGCCACGGCCGTCAGGCAGCTGAAGCGGCCGAGCCGCAGCGCCTGGCTGGCGAACCTGCTGGCCCGCCGCGCGGGCGACCAGCTCGCCGGGCTGCTGGACCTCGGGGACGCGCTGCGCGAGGCGCAGGAGAACCTCGCCGGCGACGCGCTTCGCCAGCTGTCGTCGCAGCGCCACCAGGTGATCTACGGACTGGCGCAGGAGGGGCGCCGGCTGGCCGCGGACGCCGGGGCGCCGGTGGGCGACGCCGTGGAGCGGGAGCTCGAGAGCACGCTCGAGGCGGCCCTGGCCGACCCCGCGGCGGCCGCGGCAGTCCGCTCGGGCCGGCTGGTGAAGCACCTGGAGCCGCGCGGCTTCGACCCGGTCGACCTGGCGGGCGCGGTCGCCCTGCCGGGGGACCTGCCGGCCGCGCCACCCGCGCCGGCCCCGGGTCCGGCCGCGAGGACGCGCGCCGCGCCGGAAAACGACCGGAAGGCCGCGGACCTGGCCGCCGCGCGGGAGGCGGCCGAGCAGGAGCGCCGGGAGCGGCTCGCCCGGGCGCAGGAGGACGTCGACGCCGCGGAGCAGGCCGCCGCCACGGCGGAGCGGCAGCGGGGGGCGGCCCGGGAGCA
>JAOPWU010000175.1 GCA_025965515.1 Mycobacterium sp. | reverse complement strand
CCCGGCATCTTGGGGAACTGCGGCGGGAACGGCGCGTCGGTCCAGCCGTGGTCCCGCTCGTGCCGCGCCATGAGCTCCAGCAGCGGCTCGAGCGACACCGCAGCGTCGTCCATCCCCTCCCACGGATCCCCGATCTCGGCGAACCGCTGCGGGACCGTGAGGATCGTGAAGTCGGTGATCCGGGCGTCGTCGACCTCCTCCCAGCGCAGCGGCGTGGAGACGGTCGCGTCGGGGCGGGCCCGGACGCTGTAGGCGCTCGCGATGGTCTGGTCGCGCGCCATGCGGTTGTAGTCGATGAAGACCCGCTGCCCGCGCTGCTCCCGCCACCAGGCGGCCGTGCAGAGGTTCGGGTGCTGCAGCTCGAGCTCGCGGCCGAGCGCCAGCACGGCCCGCCGGCACTCCAGGAAGGTCGAACCGGGCAGCAGCCGCACGTACACGTGCAGCCCCTTGCTGCCCGAGGTCTTCACCCAGCTCGGCAGGCCGAGCCCGTCGAGCAGCTCGTGGGCGGCGTGCGCCACCTGCTGCACCTGCTGCCAGGTGACCCCCGGCATGGGGTCGAGGTCGATGCGCAGCTCGTCCGGGTGCTCGACGTCGGGCCACCGGCTGGGCCACGGGTGGAAGTCGAGCGTGCCCAGGTTGGCCGCCCAGAGCACGGCGGCCAGCTCGGTGACCCGGAGCTCCTCGGCGGTGCGGCCGCTGGGGAACGACACGGTCGCCGTCGTCAGCCACTCGGGGTGCTTCGGCGGGACCCGCTTCTGGTAGATCGCCTCGCCCTCGGCGCCCTCGGGGTGCCGCTTCAGCACGCACGGCCGGTCGTAGAGCGCCCGGACGATCGCCGGGCCCACGGACCGGTAGTACTCGACCAGGTCGATCTTGCGGCCCGTGCCCTCCGGCAGCGCGGAGAAGTACACCTTGTCGGGGTTGCTCACCCGGATCTCGCGCGGGCCGTCGGGGCCGTCGACGATCAGCTCCAGCGCCGGTGTCGCCATGCCGGGGACCCTAGCGCCGAACGGCCGGGCCCGCCCCCGCACGATCTTTTTTCGTACCCAGGGTGGGCACGGCGTTCCCGCAGGTGGGAGCACCCTGCGGCCGGATGCAGCCGGGAAAGCCACAGGCCCCTCCGCCGGCCGTCCACAGCCGCGGGGCACACCGCGCACACGTCGCGCACCGCGGCGTGCACAGGGCGCACTCGACGGGAGGTCGATCCCGGCCGATGCTCCCGGCATGGCCTCGTCCCGCATCGCCTCGAGCACGCTGACCGGCTCGCCCTCCCTGCTGCTCGACGAGGCGGTCGCGCGGATCCAGCAGCTGTCCTCCGCCGTCTGGGAGGTGCGCGCCGCCCACGAGCCCGTGGCCGGCGGCACGTGGCGCCGCCGGTGGGTGTGCCCGGCGTGCCGGGTGCCCTTCCCCTGCCGGACGTGGCGGCTGCTCCACGACCACCGGGTCGCCGGATGCTGAGCTCCGGCGGAAGGACCGCGGGGCCGTCGTCGTTGTACCCGGCATGAGTTTCCTGTCGCGCGACCACACCACTCCCGAGACCGACCCCACGCCGTTCCCCGTCGCGAAGACGCCCGAGCAGTGGCGGGCCGAGCTCTCGCCGCAGGAGTACGAGGTGCTCCGGCAGGCGGGCACGGAGCGGGCGTTCACCGGCGAGTACACGGACACCGAGACGGTCGGCACCTACGGCTGCCGCGCCTGCGGGACGGAGCTGTTCACCAGCGACACGAAGTTCCACTCCGGCTGCGGCTGGCCGAGCTTCTACGCGCCGCGGGCGGGCGACGCCGTGGTGCTGCGTGAGGACCGGCAGTTCGGGACGGTCCGGACCGAGGTGCTCTGCGCGGCCTGCGGCAGCCATTTGGGGCACGTCTTCGACGACGCGCCCCAGACGCCGACCGGGGACCGCTACTGCATCAACAGCGTCTCGATCGCACTGCAGCCCCGCACGGCCTGACCCGCGCGCACGACGGCGGCCCCGGCGCACCTCGCCGGGGCCGTCGGCCGGTGCGGACCGCTACGGCAGCGCCACCGTGATCTCCCCGGCGGTGCGGCGCGGACCGGTGAAGAAGGGGATCTCGAGCTTGGTGTGCTCCCGCGCCTTCGCGCCCCGCAGGTGCCGGAGGACGTCGACGATGCGGTGGAGCTCGTCGGCCTCGAAGGCCAGCAGCCACTCGTAGTCGCCCAGGCCGAACGCGGCGACGGTGTTGGCCCGGACGTCCGCGAAGTCGCGCGCCATGATCCCGTGCTCGGCCAGCATGCCGCGGCGCTCGTAGTCCGGCAGCAGGTACCACTGCAGCGACCGGTTGAAGGGGTACACGCAGACGTACTTCCTCGGCTCCTCACGCCGGACGTACGCGGGGATGTGGTTGCGGTTGAACTCCGCGGGCCGGTGCAGCCCCACCGAGGACCAGACGGGGGCCAGGTGACGCCCCAGGCCGGTCTGGCGGAACCGGTTGTAGGTCTCCTGCAGCACGTCCGGGTCGGGGCAGGTCCACCAGATCAGCAGGTCCGCGTCGCCCTTGTAGCCGCTCACGTCGTAGAGCCCGCGGGTGTACACGTCCTTGGCGAGGGCCTCGGCGAGGAACTGGTCGGTCTCGCCGGCGAGCTCCGCGCGGGAACCGTCGGGCAGCGGCGTCACGGCGCGGAAGACCGCGTACATGGTGTAGAGCAGCTCGTCGTTGAGCTGCCGGGCCGTCCTCGTCTCGGGGCGCTCGGCGCTGTCCTCGGCGGTGGGGGCGGCCGCTGACTGGTCGGCGGGGGTCTCGGTCACGCCCCTAGTGTCCCTCCGCCACGCCGGGTGCGACAGCGGGGCCATCCCCCGTGTCGGCGGCGCACAACGCCGCCAGCAACGTCCGGGCGTGCGTGCGGGCCGAGCGGATGCACGCCGGCACGCCCACCCCGTCGTAGGCGGCCCCGATGAGCGCCACCCCCGGCGGCAGCCCGCGCCGGACGCGGGCCACCGCGTCGACGTGGCCCGGCAGGTACTGCGGCAGGCCCCGGTCCCAGCGGGTGACCCGGACGTCCACCGGACGGCCACGCAGGCCGGTCGCGGCGCGCAGCTCGCCCGCCAGGACGCCCGCGAGTTCCTGGTCGTCCCGGTCGATGCCGGTCCGACCGCCGGGGCCCGGCTGGTCGAGGTAGCGCCCCGCGCTTGCCCGGGCGAGCCACAGCCCCGGAGCGGCGGCTGCCAGGTGGGGCCACTTCTGGCTGGAGAACGTGGCGGCCTTCAGCAGCCTGCCCTGGTCCGCCGGGACCAGGAAGCCGCTGCCCGCCAGCCCGCGCGGCACGGCGGCCTGCGGGAACGCGAACGAAGCCAGCGCCACGCTGGCCGCGGGGAAGGCGCCGAACGCCCCCGGGCCGCCCGGGACGTGCTCCGCCAGCAGCCGGGCCGCCACGTGCGCCGGCACCGCGACGACGACCCCGTCGGCCTGCTCGGTCCGTTCGCCGTCAGCGCTCCGCACGACGACGTCCCAGCCCGTCGCCGACCGGAACAGGCCCACGGCGGCCTGCCCGGTGCGGACGTCCAGCCGCGCCGCCAGCGCCGTCGCGAGCGAGCCCATGCCGCCGACCGGCGCCCCGAAGACCGGTGCGTCCGGGGCTGCCCCCACGGGGAGCGCGGCGCGGGCGGCGGCCACCAGGGAATGGTCGCCGACCCGGTCCCTGGCGGCGGCGAGGGCGGGGACGGTCGCCCGCAGGCTCAGCAGCTCGCTGCGCCCGGCGTAGACCCCGCCCAGCAGCGGGTCGACCAGCCGCGTGGCGGCGCGCCGGCCGAGGCGGCGGGCGACGAGTGCACCCACCGCGACGTCCGGCAGCGGCGCAGCGCCGCGCGGCCGGCCG
>JAOPWU010000171.1 GCA_025965515.1 Mycobacterium sp. | reverse complement strand
GGATCGCCGCCCCCCGTGACGGGTGCACCGGGTGGCGCGACCGCCGCAGCCGGCGCAGCGGCGCGGGCGGGCCGGCCGTGCACCCCCACGACGAGGGAGCCGAGGGCGACGGCCAGCGCGAGCACGGCGACGGCCGCGAGGGCGGCCGGGCCGGGATCCAGGCGCGCCCCCCGTAGCGCAAGGGGCAACCGGTCACGCAGCGCGGCGCGCCAGGCGTCCCGGCGGGAGGCCGAACGGTGGCCGGCCGGCGTGGGCGATCCGTCCGCCGGCTCCGGCGGGCCGGGCGCGTCCGGGGGCGGGGGGACGAGGAAGAGTTCGGTGGGCACCGGCCGGACGCTAGGAGCGTGCGGACCCGAGGGCGGCGATGCGCCAGCGGCCCTGTGGACGACGCCTCGGTTCGCTCCGTTGTCCACAGGCCCCGGCGCGGCACCGTCCGGGGCTGGCACGCTGCCCGCCATGACCAGTGCATCGGCCCCGGATCCGGCGGCCACCCCCACGGCCGGCGACCGGCGGTGCTTCGGCGACGGAGATCCCGTGCTCGCGGCCTACCACGACAGCGAGTGGGGCCGTCCCGTCCTCTCGGAGCAGGGCCTGTTCGAGCGCGTGTGCCTCGAGGGGCTGCAGGCGGGGCTGTCCTGGCGGTTGATCCTCGGCCGCCGGGACGCCCTGCGCGCCGCATTCGACGGGTTCGACCCGGACCGCCTGGCGGCGTGGGACGACGCCCGGCTCGACGCAGCGCTCCAGGCGCCCGGTGCGCTCCGCAACCCGCGGAAGATCGCGGCGATGCGCGGCAACGCCCTGGCCACCCTGAGCCTGCGGGAGACCGGCGGGCTGACGGCCCTCGTCCGCGCGCACCACCCACCGGCCCGGCCGGCCCCGCGCACCCGGGCGGATGTGCCGTCGACCAGCCCCGAGTCCGTGGCGCTGGCGGCGGCCCTGCGCCGGGCCGGGGTCCGCTTCGTCGGCCCCACCACGGCCTACGCCCTGCTGCAGGCCACCGGTGCCGTGGACGACCACCTGGCCGACTGCCCGGTCCGGGCGACGGTCGAGGCGCAGCGCGCGGCCGCGTGGCCGGAGCCGTCGTGACGCCCCCGGCCGGTCAGGCGGGAGCGTCCTCGGGGTGCAGCCGGCGGACGACGACGCCCAGCAGCCCCGGGCCGGTGTGCGCCGCGATCACGGCGCTGACCTCGCTGACGAACGTGTTCCCCAGGTACGGGACCCGGTCGCGCAGCCGGGCCAGTAGCGCAGCGGCCCGCTCCGGCATGCCGAGATGGTGGACGGCCAGCTCGATGGCGGGGCGGTCGCTCTCGGCGACCGCCGCGTCGGCGACGACCAGCTCCTCCAGGCGGGCCAGGGCGCGCGACACCGTGCGGACCTTGTCGGTGAGGACCAGCCGTCCCTCCGCCACCCGCAGGAGCGGCTTGAAGGCCAGCGCCGTTCCCAGTGCCGCAGAGGTGGCGGACAGCCGTCCGCCCCGACGGAGCTGCTCGAGCCCGTCGAGGCAGAAGTGGGTGCGCGTCGCCGCGGCGGTGCGCTCGGCGACGCTCACGACCTCCCGCGCGTCCGCCCCGTCGGCCGCCGCGCGGGCCGCCGCCTGCACAGCGAAGCCGAGGCCCATGGCGACGGTGTGGCTGTCGACCACGTGGACCGGCAGGGGCGCCCGGGCGGCGGCCGCACGGGCCGCCCCGCAGGTGCCCGAGAGCGCGGAGGACAGGTGGACGGTGACGACCGCCTCGGCGCCCTCCCGCCGTGCGCGCTCGAACGCCTCGTCGAACAGCGCCGGCGGTGGCATGGACGTGGTCACCCGCCGGTGGTCGTGCAGCGCGGCCGCGACGAAGGACGGCTGGACGTCGACGCCCTCCAGCCCCTGTACCCCGTCGATCGTCACCGTCAGCGGGACGACCGACCAGCTGCCCGCCCTGCCGTCCGCCCCCGGCCCGGGGCACGGCAGGGACGCGGTCGAGTCCGTCACGATGGCGACGCGCCCCGGCACGGCCGGGATCATCCGGTCACCCTCACGCCGGGACGATGTTGACCAGCCTCGGCGGCCGGACGATCACGGTCCGGAGAGCCTGCCCGTCGAGCGCCTTCACCACCGCGGGGTCGGCGAGCGCCAGCTCCCGCAGCTCGCGCTCGCTGATAGCGGGGGCCACCTCCAGCCGGGCGCGCACCTTGCCCTTCACCTGCACGACGCAGGTGACGCTCTCCTCGACCAGCAGCGCCGGGTCGGCCACGGGCCAGCTCCCCAGGTGCACCGAATCGCCGGCGGCGACGTCGTGCCCGAGCATCGACCAGCACTCCTCCGCGGCGTAGGGCGCGAAGGCCGCGAGCATGACGACGAGGGACTCGGCCGCCTCACGCAGCACCTCGGGCGTCACCGTCCCGCCGTCGACCCCCTTGCGCAGCGCCGACGTGAGCTCCATGAGCCGCGCGATGCTGACGTTGAGGCGGAAGCCCTCGGTGAGCGTCGTGATCTCGTCGACGTAGTGCGCGGCCGCGCGGCGGAGCGCAGCGTCGCCGGTGCCGTCACCGCCCGACGCCGCGGCGACGTCCGAGACCGTCCGCACGACCCGGGACAGGAACTTCACCGAGGCGGCCGGGCTCACGTCCGCCCAGTCGACGTCGTCCTCGGGCGGACTCGCGAACAGCACGGTCAGCCGCACCGCGTCCACGCCGTACTTGTCGAGCTGCTCGCCGAGGTTCACGCCGTTGCCGAGCGACTTGCTCATTGCCTTGCCACCGTTGATGACGCTGCCCTGGTTCATCAGCGCCGTGAACGGCTCGTCAAAATCGATCATCCCCAGGTCGTGCAGGACCTTGGTGAAGAACCGCGAGTACAGCAGGTGCAGGATCGCGTGCTCCACGCCGCCGACGTACTGCTGAACGGGCATCCACTCCCGGACCTGCTCCGGGTCGAAGGGGCCCTCCTGGTACTGCGGCGAGCAATAGCGCAGGTAGTACCAGGACGAGTCGACGAAGGTGTCCATCGTGTCGGTGTCCCGGCTCGCCGGTCCGCCGCAGTTCGGGCACGTCGTCGTCACGAACTCGTGGTTCGAGGCCAGCGGGGACTGCCCCTTCGGCGCGAGGGCGTCGCCCGCCATCGGGGGCAGCTGGACGGGGAGCTGGTCGTCGGGCACGGGGACGATACCGTCGGCCCCGTCGCACCGGTCGTGGCAGTGGATCACCGGGATGGGGCAGCCCCAGTAGCGCTGCCGGGACAGCAGCCAGTCCCGCAGCCGGAAGTTCACCGCAGCGCTGCCGCCCTCGCGCTCCTCCAGGTCCGCGATGACGGCCGCGATCGCGTCGGCCTTCCCCAGGCCGGTGTACGGGCCGCTGTTGACGAGCAGACCGTCGGCCGCGGTCGCCACGCCGGTGGCGCCGGGGTCGGCCGCCCCGGGCACGTCGACGACCACCCGGACCGGCAGGTCGAAGGCGCGGGCGAAGTCCAGGTCGCGCTGGTCGTGCGCCGGCACGGCCATGATCGCGCCGGTGCCGTAGTCCGCCAGCACGTAGTCGGCGGCGAAGACGGGCAGCAGCTCCCCGTTCACCGGGTTCACCGCCGACACCCCCAGCGGCACGCCGGTCTTGGGGCGGTCGGTGGCCTGCCGCTCGATGTCCGTGAGCTTGCGGACGTCGGTCAGGTAGGCGTCGAACGCATCCCGCTGCTCCGGGGCGCAGAGCTCGGCGGCAAGCGCGGCGTCCGCCGCGACGACGAAGAACGTGGCCCCGTAGAGCGTGTCCGGCCGGGTGGTGAAGACGCGCACGGTGCGTCCCTCACCCAGGTGGGGGCCCTGCAGGACGAAGTCGACCTCGGCGCCCGCGGACCGGCCGATCCAGTTCCGCTGCATGGAGAGCACCCGCTCGGGCCACCGACCCTCGAGCCGGGACAGGTCGTCCAGCAGGCGCTGCGCGTAGTCGGTGATGCGGAAGTACCACTGGGTGAGTTCCCGTTTGGTCACCTCGGTGCCGCACCGCTCGCAGCGACCGCCGACGACCTGCTCGTTGGCGAGCACGGTCTGGTCCTTCGGGCACCAGTTCACGGGGCTGGACTTGCGGTAGGCCAGCCCCTTCTCCAGGAACCGCAGGAAGAGCCACTGCGTCCAGCGGTAGTACTCGGGGTCGCTGGTGTGCAGCCGCCGGGACCAGTCGAAGGAGACGCCGAACCGCTTGAACGACTCGGCCTGGGTCTCGATGTTCGCGTAGGTCCAGACGGCCGGGTTCTCGCCCCGCTTGATGGCGGCGTTCTCGGCGGGCAGCCCGAACGAGTCCCAGCCGATGGGGTGCAGAACGTCGTGGCCGCGCAGCATCCAGTAGCGCGCGATGACGTCGCCGATGCTGAACGCCTCCGCGTGGCCCATGTGGAGGTCACCGCTGGGGTACGGAAACATGTCCAGCACATACGTCTTCGGGCCGCCCTCGCGGGTCACACCCGCCTGGTACAGGTCGAGCTTCTGCCACACGGGCAGCCAGCGGTCCTGCACCGAGTGCGGGGTGTAGCGCAGCTGCTCACCGCTGCCGGTCTCCGCACCCGCGGCGTCCGGTGCAGGATTCGTCGCGGACCCGGGGTGACCCGGCGCCGTCGGGTCGGTCATGCCGCTCCTTCAAAGGTCTGGTGGCCGGCGGACGCCCACGCCGCGCCGCAGGCATCGTACGACCCGCCCACGGTCCCCCCTGTGCGTCGCGTGGTCGGTACGGTCTGGGGCGGGGGCGCGCGGCCCCCGGGCACCGGCGCCCTGCGCACCAGCGGCCACGAAGGGACCAGCATGCCGGACACCACGGCCCGGGCGGCGGCGACGGGCACGGACCTACGCGCCGACCCGGCGGAGGCGCAGCTCGGCGTCTCCACCGAGGTGGGGCACAGCGCGCTGCGTGCCGACATCCGGCTGGTCGGCGACGTGTTCGGCGAGACCCTGGCCGCGGCGGAGGGCCCGGAGCTGCTGCAGCTCGTGCAGCGGGTGCGCCGCCTCTCGCGGAGCACCGACGACGCCGAGCTTGCGGAGCTCGAGAAGCTGCTCGACGCCCTCACGCCGGCCGAGGCCGCGGCACTGGCCCGCGCCTTCTCGATGTTCTTCCACCTGACGAACGTGGTCGAGCAGCTGCACCGCTCGCGGGAGCTCGCTGCGCGGCGGGCCTCCCGCGGCGGCACCCTCGATGCCGCGGTGCGCCGGCTCGAGGCGGGGGCTGACCGGGAGGTCCTACGGCAGGTCGTCGCCGGCCTGGAGCTCAGACCGGTCTTCACCGCGCACCCGACCGAGGCGTCACGGCAGTCCGTCCTGCGGCTCCTTCGTCAGCTGGCGGAGGTGCTGGGGGCGCGGCTCGACGGGGTGACCCCCGACGGTGTGACCCCCGACGGCCGGGACCCGCTGGTCGAGCTGCGGCTGCTGACCGACCTGCTCTGGCGGACCGACGAGCTGCGCCCCGGCAAGCCGACCCCGATGGACGAGGCCCGGGGCGTCGCCTACTACCTGACGCAACTGGCCCGGGACGTGCTCCCCGACCTGGAGGAGTCCCTCGCGGAGCAGCTCGGCCGCCTCGGCGTCGCGCTGCCCCCGACGTCGGCACCCGTGACCCTGGGCTCCTGGGTCGGCGGCGACCGGGACGGCAACCCGGAGGTGACCGCGCCCATCACGCGCGACGTGCTGGTGCGGCAGGCGCTCGACGCGGTGCGGATGCAGCGCGAGGCCGTGGCCGGCCTGATCGACCAGCTGCCGCTGTCCAGTCGCCTGCTCCCCGTACCACCGCAGCTGGAGGCGCTCCTGGCCGAGGGCAAGGCCGACCTGCCCGAGGTCCACGACCGGTTCATCCGGCTGAACGCGACCGAGCCGTTCCGGCTGGCCTGCTCGTACCTCCACGGCCGGCTGAGCAACACGCTGGCGCGCCTGACCGACGGCACCCCGCACGTGCCCGGCCGGGACTACCTGGGCGGGGCGGAGTACCTGGCGCAGCTGCAGGTCCTCGACGAGTCGCTGGTCGCCGTGGGGACCGACGCGATCGCGCGCCGCTGGGTCCGGCCGGTCGTCCGCACGGCGGCCACGACGGGCCTGCACCTGGCGACGCTGGACGTGCGGGAGCACGCCGACCGGCACCACCAGGCCCTCGCTGCCCTGTTCGGCCTCACCGGGGAGCTGGATCGGCCCTACACCGAGCTGGCGCGGCCGGACCGGCTGCAACTGCTGTCCGCGGAGCTGCTCCGGCAACGCCCGCTGGTGCGGCCCGGCGCGCTCGGGCCCGGTCCGGAGCGGGACGTCATGGCGGTCTTCGACACGATCCGCGAGGCCCTCGACACGGTGGGCCCAGAGGCGGTCGAGACCTACATCGTGTCGATGACGAGCGACGTCGACGACGTCCTGGCGGCGGTGGTCCTCGCCCGCGAGGCCGGGCTGGTGCGCCTGCCGCACCGGCAGGAGCCGGACGGCGTCCCGGACGAGGCCCGCATCGGCTTCGCGCCGCTGTTCGAGACGGTGAAGGAACTCCAGCGGGCCGCGGAACTCCTCGACGGTCTCCTCTCGGACCCCGGGTACCGCCGAGTGGTGGCGGCCCGGGGCGACCTGCAGGAGGTCATGCTCGGCTACTCCGACAGCAACAAGGACGCGGGCGTCACCACCAGCCAGTGGGAGATCCACATGGCGCAGCGCCGGCTGCGGGACACCGCGGCCGCGCACGGCGTGCGGCTGCGGCTGTTCCACGGCCGCGGCGGGTCCGTGGGCCGGGGCGGCGGCCCCGCCGGCGAGGCCGTGCTGGCGTCCCCGCCGGGCACCCTGGCCGGCCAGATGAAGGTGACCGAGCAGGGCGAGGTCATCTTCGACAAGTACGCCCTGCCGGCCCTGGCCCGCGACAACCTCGAGGTGTTGCTCGGGTCCGTGCTGGAGGCCTCCGTGCTGCACCGGGTCCCGCGGACGCACCCCGACGTGCTACGGGGCTGGGACGAGACGATGGGGATGGTGTCGGCGACCGCGCAGCAGGCCTACCGGCGGCTCGTCGACGACCCCCGCCTGCCCGCCTTCTTCGCCGCGGCGACGCCCGTCGAGGAACTGGCCGGCCTCAACATCGGGTCGCGCCCGGCGCGTCGCTCCAGCGGGCCGCCGACCCTGGACAGCCTGCGCGCGATCCCGTGGGTGTTCGGCTGGACGCAGTGCCGGATCATCCTTCCGGGCTGGTTCGGGGTCGGCAGCGGACTCGCCGCCGCCCGGGAAGCTGGCCTGGGCCCCCAGCTGTCGGACATGGCCGCGGCCTGGATGTTCTTCGGGACGTTCATCGGCAACGTCGAGATGACGCTCGCGAAGACGGACCTCGGGATCGCCGCGCGGTACGTCGACGCGTTGGTCCCCGACGAGCTGCGGGGGCTGTTCGACGTCATCGTCGAGGAGCACGAGCGCACGGTCAGCGAGGTGCTGCGGCTCCTCCAGGCCTCCGGGCTGCTCGTGCGGCACCCCGTGCTGCGTCGCACCCTGGAGGTCCGCAACTCCTACCTCGACCCGCTGCACCGGCTGCAGGTGCCGCTGCTCGCCCGTCGCCGGGCCGGGGACGAGGACCCAGACCGGCAGCGGGCGCTGCTGCTGACGGTGAACGGCATCGCCGGCGGCCTGCGCAACACCGGCTGAGCCGCCGGCTCAGCGAGCCCGGGCGAGTGAAGCGGAGCGTGCCGCTCGGCCACGAGCAGCCGTCGAGCTGGTCCTGCACCGCGTCCGCGCTGCGTGAGCTCACGGGAACACGCTCATGAGGCGCGCCCGGACGCGGGCCGGTCCTCGTCCAGCGCCGCCAGCACCGTGGCCGTCGTGACCCCGCGCGTCCCCAGCGCATCCGCCACGACCCCAGGGCGCGCCACGAGACCCAGCAGCAGGTGCTCGTCCCGCAGGTCCCGGTCGCCGCGCGCGACCGCCGCACGCAGGGCCGCCTGCAGCGCGAGCTTCGTCCCTGCCGTCACCGGTAGCCGGAAGCGGCCCGCAGGGCCGCGTCGCCCCTGGTGGAGGGCGCCAGGGCCCAGCTCCGCCTCCACGCGGCCCACTACGGCGTCGAGGTCGATGCCGATCCCGGCCAGCGCGGCAGCGTCCACCGCGGTGAGCCCGCCGCGGCGCCGCGCCTCGGCGATCGCCCCGAGGACCTCATCCCCGGCCACACCCAGCCGGGCCAACACCGGCCCGGCCGTGGGCGCATCGAACAGCCCGGCGAGCAGCTGCTCCTCGCGGAGCTCTGCCGCCCCCTCGCCGCGGGCCCGGTCGTACGCAGCCTCCACCGCCGCCCGGGCACCCGTCGCGAATCGTTCGAACATGGCTAGCCTCCCGCGTGCTTCTTGTGGACCGCCTGCCGGCTCACGCCCAGCTCGTTCGCGATCTCCTGCCAGGACCAGCCGTGCGTTCGGGCGTTGCGGACCTGAGCCCGCTCCAGCTGTTCGAGGAGGCGACGGAGCGCCGCGACGGCGCGTAGCCCGGACCGCGGGTCCGCGTCGCCCGCGGCAGCCGCGAGAGTGGTCGCTTCGGTCATGGCGTCAACGTACGTTGACGACGTAACGCCTGTCAACAGCAGTTGACAGGCGCTACGTGTGTGCTCCGCCAGGTCACCGTCCACCTGCTTGCCGCCGGCGTCGACCTGCGGCGCGTTGTTGTCGCTCCCGGGGATGTTGACCGTGCCGTAGGTGACCGGCTCGACGCGGGACGAGGCGTTCTCCGGGTACGCGGCCGACTGCTGCGCCACGGTCCCGGGGTGCGCCCCTGCGTCCGGTCGGTCGCGAAGAACATCTGGCGGATCAGCGCCAGCCGCTCGCTCGGGTCGTGCGACCCGTTGCTCGCGCGCTCGCAGTCGGTCCACTCGTTGTCGCCGGGCGTGTAGCCGACGGGCGCGCGGAACTGGCCGGAGTTGGCCTTGGCTGCGCCGTAGCTGCCCTTGTCGCAGTGCTCCGAGCCGTTCTTGATGTCGCCGTCGAAGACGGCTGAGGGCGAGCGGGTGCGCGTCAGCCGCCGCTGACGTCGTCCTCCGCCCGGGCGTCCACCCAGCCGCCGTCACGGCTGTCGAGCCAGTGCTCCGGCAGCACGACGCGCTCCCGCGGGCTCGTCCGGCCGCGCGGGCGCCCGAGCTCGGAGACCGGGAACGGCTGCGCGAGGTCCAACCGGGCCAGCAGGTCGTCCAGTTCCGCGAGGCCGCTCACCTGCGCGAGCCCCTGGCGGACGTCCGTCCCGGCGACGAAGCCCTTGAGGTACCAGGCCATGTGCTTGCGCAGCTGCACCAGTCCCTCGCGCTCGCCCCGCAGCTCCGCCAGGAGCCCGGCGTGGCGGCGCAGGACCCCGGCCACCTCGCCGAGGCCCGGGTGCGCCGGCTCCGACAGCCCTGCGAACCGCGCGGCGAGCGCCGCGAACAGCCACGGCCGCCCCAGGCACCCGCGACCCACGACGACGCCGGCACACCCCGTCTCGGCCACCATGCGGGT
Organism: Mycobacterium sp.; assembly: GCA_025965515.1. Lineage (GTDB taxonomy): Bacteria > Actinomycetota > Actinomycetes > RYN-182 > RYN-182 > RYN-182. Next base: position 8,718 of record JAOPWU010000171.1, on the reverse strand, counting down.
GGCGTCCGCGGCCTCCCAGATGTCCCCGTTGCCCAGCACCGGCACGTCCAGGGCCTCGACGAGGCGCGCGATGTGCTCCCAGCGGGCCTCTCCCGCATACCCCATGGCGGCGGTGCGGGCGTGCAGCGCGACCCACGCGGCGCCCTCCTCCTGCGCAGCGAGCCCCGCGTCGAGGTAGGTGTGGTGGGCGTCATCGAGGCCCAGCCGCATCTTCACCGTCACCGGCACGGCACCGGCGGCACCGCGGACCGCGCCGCGCACCACGGCCCGGAACAGGTCCCGCTTCCACGGCAGGGCGGCTCCTCCGCCGTGCCGCGTCACCTTCGGCACCGGGCAGCCGACATTGATGTCGACGTGGTCGGCGAGGTCCCGCTCCAGCAGGATGCCGACGGCCCGCTCCATGACCGCGGGGTCCACGCCGTAGAGCTGGACGCTGCGCACGGCCCCGGGCGCGAAGGCGAGGTACCGGGCGGTGCGCTCGGAGCCCTCGACGAGGCCGCGGCTGGTGACCATCTCGCTCACGCACAACCCGGCGCCGTACGAGTCGCACAGCTGCCGGTACGCCCGGTCGGTCACCCCTGCCATCGGGGCCAGCACCACCGGGTTCGGCAGCGGGCGGTCACCGACGGCCAGCGCGGAGCCGAGAACCGGGGCGGAGGGCAGGCAGATGGCGGTCACAGTTACTCCAGCGTCGCACGCCGCCTCGACCGAACGGGCGACGCTCGGGCGGTCCGGGCTTGTCCGCCCTTGGCGAACGTTACGGTCTCGTGGCGTACCGCCATCGACGTTGCGGAAGACTCATGGCTGTACGAAGGTTGCACCAGGGGCGATGCGGAGCCTTTCCGTTCGCTCCACCGATCCGGCGCGGTGCCGGGGAGTCGGTGACCCAACCCAGCCGCGGAGGCCGGTATGACCCCCACGATGGATACTCCAGTGATGGACGTCGCCACCACCTCTGAGACCGAGCACTGGCCGGAGCTCACCGCGGCCGAGCGTTGCGACGCGCGGACCACGGGCCTCGACGGTGTTCGGAGCACCTGCGGCGCCGCCGCTCTCGTCCGTTGGGTCACGCCCGCAGGCAATGACCTCGTGTTCTGCGCGCACCACTCGTTGGCTCTCGAGCCCGGATTGCTGGCGCAGAACGCCAAGCTGGTCACCGACCAGCGTGACCTGCTGAAGCCCTGAGGATCACCGAACGACGAAGGCCCGCCCCCGCGAGGGGGCGGGCCTTCGTCGTTCCAGGGCCGGACGCACCGGCCCCGGAACGCCACAACGGCGGCGACCCGAAGGTCGCCGCCGAAGCGGTGAGTCTGTGGGGCTGCGTCAGACGGCGCGAACCGCGTCGGCCTGCGGGCCCTTCTGGCCCTGCGTGACCTCGAACTCGACCCGCTGGTTCTCGTCCAGGCTGCGGTACCCCGAGCCCTGGATGGCGGAGAAGTGAACGAAGACATCAGCGCCGCCACCGTCGGGGGTGATGAAGCCAAACCCCTTCTCGGCGTTGAACCACTTAACGGTGCCCTGAGGCATGGTGCTCTCCCTGATCTGGGTGGATCTCCGAGACGGCACCTCGCCGCCTCAGTGGTTGTGCCAACCGATCCGACCTGAACCAGATCCGAACGGCGTGCGCCTGTCGACAGATCCACGGGCGTACACCACCAGGACACTGCAACTGCAACCGCTGGTCAGCCTACACAGAAACGGGCCGCCGTGCGGGCCCGAACGACAAAGTTCCCGTGAGCCAGGTCACAACCGGGGCCGCCAGACCCCTTCCCAAGCCCGGCAAGAAGCGCACACTGGACAGGTGATGCGACTCCGTAGTAGTTCCGTCCTACCGGGCTGGGAGCGCTTCCTGCTGTTCTTCATGGGCCCGGCGCAGATCGGCGAGATCGGCCCCGACCGGCCCATCCACGACAGCCCGTGCAGCCGCTGCGGCCACGGTCTCGAGAGCCACAAGGTCATCCGGACGAGCCGGGACTCCTACGTCGAGTGCCCCCACTGAGCGGACGAGCATCCCGCGCCACGGCGCCGATCGGCTAACCTCCCCGCGGTCCGCGCCGCCGCCCCGGGAGTCCGCTTGCCGTCCTACCTCTCGGGGCTCGCGCTCGGCCTGGCCCTGATCCTGCCGATCGGCGCGCAGAACGTCTTCCTGCTCGACCAGGCGCTCCGCCTGCGGCTCCCCCGGGCCCTGGTACCGGCACTCTGCGCCGCCCTGTGCGACATCCTGCTCATCGCCGTGGGCGCGCTGGGCGCGTCCGCGTTGCTCGACGCGACGCGCAGCCTGCGGGTGATGCTGCTCGCCGTCGGGGTGGTGCTGCTGTCCGTCCTGGGGGTGCAGGCGCTGCGCGCGGCAGGACAGGAGCGCTCCGCCGGTGCTGCGCCGCTGCCCCTGCGGGCCCTCGTACTGCGGACCGTCGCCGTCTCCCTGGTCAACCCGCACGCGGTCCTCGACACCGTCGGTGTCATCGGCAGCGCCATCGCGGCCACCCGCGCGCCGGGCCGCCCGGCATTCACCGCGGGCGCGATGACCGCGTCGGTGCTGTGGTTCGCCGGGCTGGCGGTCGCGGGAGCGCTGGCGGCACGGCGGCTCACCCCCCGCGGCCGCCGGTGGCTCGACCGGGTCTCCGGCGTGGTGCTGCTCGCGTTCGCCGTGGCCTTCGCCGTCGAGGCCGGCCGCGCCGCGGCGTGACTCAGCCGGGCGTCGGCGCCCCCGGCGCCAGAATGGTCAGGCCGTCGTCGCCGATGGCGTAGCGCCGCACGCGGCGGTCGTGTCCCGTCCCGCGGATCTTCAGCAGGGTCAGCAGGCGCTCCACCTCCGCCTCGGGTCCGGCGTCGCCGTAGCGCAGCAGGACCACCGCGTCGGTGAGGGTCGCGAGCTGCCCGGCGGACGGTGCGTCCGCTGCGGATGTCGACAGGGTCAGCAGGGTGGTGACGCCCTCCTGCCGGACGAAGCCGGCGAGCCCGACGAGGAAGCCGTGGAAGGAATCGGCCGTGCCGACCCGCTCGAGGCTGGACAGGCTGTCGACGACGATGCGGGACGGCTGCAACCGCGCCACGAGGCTCATGATCTCGACCAGGTGGTCGTCGAGGCTCGCCCCCTCCGGGTACTGCGCCACCACGGTCAGCAGCCCGGCCTCCTGGTAGCGGACGAAGTCCATGCCCCACGCCGCCGCGTTGCGGAAGATCTGGCCGGGGCTCTCCTCGTAGGCGAGCAGCAGCACCCGCTCCCCCGCCTCGGCGCCGCCCGCGAGGAACTGCGTCCCCACGAGCGTCTTGCCGGTCCCGGTGGGCCCCTGCACGAGAGCGACCGTTCCGGCGAAGAACCCACCCCCGGTCATCGCGTCGAGCCCGGCGTTCCCGGTCGGGACACGCGCGGGGAACCGCTCCTGGCCGTGCTGGATCACGGCCTGGGGCAGGACCACGACGCCCTGCCCGGACAGGATCGTGAACGCGTGCTCACCGCTGCGGTGGTTCGCGCCGCGCATCTTGAGGACCTCGACCGTGCGCCTCCGCACGGACCCCTCGCGCACGTGCCGCACCAGCACGACGCTGTCGGCGACGAACTCCTCGATGCCGTAGCGCGACAGCGTCACGCCGGGGTCGTCCGGCGTCTCCACCGTGAGCACCACCGTGAGCCCGAGCCGCCGGAGCTGCCCCACCAGCCGCCGCAGCCGCTGCCGCGCGACGGCCGGGCTCGCCTCGAACGCGAGCACCGTGTTGAGCGAGTCGAGCACCAGCCGCTGCGCACCCGTGCGGTCGACCGCCTGCCCGATCTGCGCGGCGAGGGTCTCGATCTCGTACCCGGCCGGCAGGCCGTCCTCGCGCAGCAGCGGCGAGGCATCCACGAACGCCAGGTCCCCGCGCTCCTCCCAGGCGGCGACGTCCCACCCGAAGGTCTGCAGGTTGGCGCGCAGGTCGGCAGCCGGCTCCTCCAGGGTCACGAAGACGCCCGGCTGACCGCGCCGTACCCCCTCCGCCAGGAACTGGGCGGCGAGGACGGTCTTGCCGCTGCCCGCCTGCCCGGCCAGCACGGTCACGCGCCCCCGCGGGAGGCCGCCCATCGTGACGGCATCGAAGCCGGGGATGCCCGTCACGAGCTTCGGCACCGACCGACCGGCGCGGCTGCTCAGCGTGTCCTGGTCACCGACCACCAGCGCGTCCGCGGCACGCGCCCGACGGACGGCCGGATTGACGTTCTCCGGCTCGGGCGTCGCCGGCCGGGCCGCCGTGGTCACCTGCCCTCCGCGGAGAAGCTCCCCGACCGCGCCAGCCGGAACCAGGCCGTCTTCCCGTCGCCAGGGTGCCGGTCCAGGGCCGAGTCCTGCGAGAGCGCAGACACGAGCTCCAGCCCGCGGCCGCCCTCGCGGGCAGGGCCGGGGAGCTCGCTCAGGCCGAGGTCCTCGTCGTGCACGGTGACGAGCACCGAGACGTCCGTCACCGTGATCCCCACCTCGAGCCGTGTCCGGGCGTGGATGACCGCGTTGGTCACGAGCTCGCTCGTCAGCAGGAGCAGCACGTCGTGGACCGGCCCCGGCAGGTCGGGGGCGTTGTCCGCGACGAAGCGCCGGGCCACACCCACGACCCTCGGCACCGGATCCAGCTGGAGGTGCTGCTGCCCGGTGATGTGCTCGCCCCGCCCCAGGGCACGCTCGGGGGTGACTCGGTAGCAGCTCACAGTGACCGGGTGCTTTCCCGCCGTACCCAAGATCACGCCTGCCGGAGGTCACGGTTCCCTCCGGTCAGCCCCCGGATCCCACCGCCGCCACAACCGTCGGCACGAACGCCGGATCGCCCAGCACGCTGATGTGGTCGCCGGGCAGCACCCGCAGCCGGGCGCCGGGGATCGCGTCCGCGAGCTCCTGCGGCTGCGCCGCCAACGGATCGCTGTCGCCCGCGACGACCAGCGTGGCCGCGGTGATGGCGTCGAGGGCCACCCCGCCCGTCCACGCGCGCCGCGCCTGGGCGGCGAGCGCCAGCCGGTCACAGCCGAGGGCATCGGCGAGCGCGCGGAAGGCGGCCGCCTCGGGCGGGATGGTGCCGGGGTCGTCGGCGAGCAACGCTTCCGCGATGAGGCCCCGCCGGACCGCCCGCTGGTCGACGCCTCCCGAGTGCAGGACGCCGCTACCCACGCCGCCCACGACGAGACGGCGCACCCGCGGGTCCTGCGCGGCGACGAGCAGCGCCACGATGGCGCCCATCGAGTACCCCACCAGGTCGTAGCCGTCAGGGGCCAGCGCATCGGCGAGCTGCAGCAGATCCCGCGCCATGCGGTCCTCGCCGTAGCGGGCCTCGTCGTGCGGCTTGTCCGAGGCGCCGTGGCCGCGGGCATCCGGGGCCACGACGTACCGGCCCGCCGTCACGAGGCCCGCCACGACGCCGGGCGCGACGAAGTTGGAGGTGGCGTCCGCCGCGAAGCCGTGGTGCAGCAGCACCGGGAGCGCCGCCGGGCGGCCCCAGGTCTGATACGCGATACCGACCCCGTCGTCGACGACGATGCGGCCGGTGGTGGCAGGAGCCGGAGTGGTCATGGCCGCATCCTGCTGCAGTCGCCGCCGGCGGGCGGGCGCCGCGCGGGCGACGCCGAGCCGGTCAACCGCGCGGGGCGTGCACCGGGTCGTTGGGCGGCAGACCGGTCACGTCCTCGTCGCGGAATGCTGCCACGTAGGCCGGGATACGCCCCGTCTTCACCGTGCCGTGGTGACAGGCGAGCGTCGCCGGGTCCAGTGTCTCGACCGCGTCGAGTGCCCGGTCCAGGTGCGCCCGGGAGGGGAAGAGCCCGAGCCCGCGTGTATAGGACACCATCGCCTCGCTCACGTCGGCATCGGTGACCGCCGGGCCGCCTGCAGGCTGCAGGAACAGGTCGGACGAAAACAGCGTCCGCGTCGTCGGCTCGAACGCCAGCATGCTGTCCCAGGCGTGCACGTAGGGCGTGATGAGGAACTGCAGCCGGTGCTCGCCGAGGTCCAGGACGGTCTGCCTGTCGACGGCCAGCGGCGCCCGGTCGGCGAAGTCCGCGAGGCTCGTGGCGGCCCCGATGGGGCTGCCGACGGGCACCGCGCGCGGCGCCTCGGCCAGGAAGAGATTGAGCGCGCCGCACTCGTCGCCCTCGAAGTGCGGGACGACGACGTAGCGCAGGGTCGCGGGGTCGAGGACGCGGCGCACCGCCTCCAGCGTCTCGGGGAACAGCCGCCGGTACGACGTCTCCACCAGGGTCGGCTGTTCGTCGTCGATGAGGAAGCAGCTGAAGTCGACGGGCGCGCCCGCCGGCGCAGTGTTGATGCGGTAGATACCGGACGCGATCTCGGTGACCTGTGCCATGCCGACCTTCTCGGTTCGCCTGGTGGCATCGTGGCACGGCCGCAGCGTGCGGGACACCGTCGTGCGCGCGCGTGGGGTCAGTCGCGGGGGCCCGCGAGCACCCGCCCCGCCGGTGCCCGCCGCACGCCCTCGTGCTGCACGGGAACCACATGCCGGTACGTCGTGGCGCCGTCGTGCACGGCGAACGTGTGCTGCGTGAGGCCAGGCAGGTGGAGGATCAGCCGGTCGTAGGTATCGGCCACGCGGGCGAGCGCCGCGACCGACGCTACGTCGATCAGCACCCCCGCCACGGGGAGGTTCTCCACCGTCAGCACCCGGTCGCGGTAGCTGCGGAGCAGCGCGGCGGCGGGGTCGCCGGCGCGTCGGCGGGCGAGCGCGCCGGCGCCGATCGCGCCCAGTAGCGCCAGGGCCGCGGCGCCACCCGCCAGGGACCGGGCCGTGGTGACGGTGATGTGGTGCCCGGCGACCGAGAGGACATGCGGGCGGCGTACCGGTACCGGGACGGTGGCCACCGGAGCGGCTGCGGTCGGGGACGGGCCCGACGGGCGCAGCGCGGTCGCGTCCAGCGCAAAGGCGAGCGGGGTTCCCGCGCCGACGGCGGCGAACGGTGCGCCCGGGGCGGAACCTGACACCGCCACGGTGGGGGTGACGCGGACGGTGGCGGGCGGGACGCCGACCCCGACCTCGGCCGCGTGCCGCCCGAGGACGGTGCCGATGGCCGGAAGGTCCAGGACGACCTCGCTCGTGGCGGTCCCCCCGCTGAACGGGACGGCGGCGCTGCCCGTGACGCCGGTGCGCCAGCCGTCGGCCGTCTCGACGGACACGTCGAGCTGCAGGCTGCCGCGGACCGGGATGCCCGCCGGGGCGGTGATCCGGTCGGTGTAGCGCACGGTCACCTGGCGGACGAGGCCGCGGTACACCGGGTCGCCGCTCCGGACGCTGCCGCCGGGATAGGTGACGCCGGGCGCCGCCGTTCCGCTGTAGCTGAAGGTGCCGGACGCGAGCACCGGCGCAGCGGTCTGCCGCACCTGCGTGCCCGGCACGACGGCGAGCAGGGCGGTCGCGGCCCCGGCGACGGCGACGACGGCCGCCAGCACGGCGGCGACACTGCCGGCCGCGCCGACCGCGCGTGCGCTCGGTGCGCGCCGCGACGACGATGCCCTCCCGCGGTGCCGACCGCCTGCGGGACCCCGCCGCCGGGAGAGTCGCGAGCCGAGTCCGACCACGAGGAGTCCGATCAGGAGGAGGAGCCACGGGGCCTGGGCCGCGTGTAGATAGCGGCCGCCGTTCGGCACGTGGGCGACCAGGCGACCGACGATCTGCGCGGAGGCCGGGTGGTCGACATCGATCCAGGCGTTGTTGTCGCCCTTGAAGACGAAGCGCGCGCCGTCCTGCCCGACGATGCGGTGCAGCACGGTGGTGTGCAGGCTGACGCTGCGGTAGGCCGCCACGTCGCCCACGTGGTACGAGGCGGCCGGGCGCACCAGCGCGAGGTCACCGGTGTGGAAGTGCGGCTCCATGCTCACGCCATGCGTGACCACGTAGTCGGTGCGGCCGCCCAGCGCCTGCGGCCACAGCAGCCACATGCCGACGAGGACGGCGGCGAGGCCCGCCGCGCCGCCGAGTGCCCTGCGGGTGCGTCGCGTCATGAGCTGGATGCGGCGGTGGCCCGGGCGGCTGCCCGGGCCACCGCCGTCCGCACTACTGGCTGACCGTGAGGCCGGTCGCCGTGAACGATGCCAGCGCCGGGGTGTCGGCGGTGAGGCAGGTGATCGTCATCTGGCCCACAGTGGGCGTGCCATAGGCACCCAGGCTGCAGGGGTACGCCGTGCCGACCACCCCGCCGGCGGTCCGAAGCGTCATCTGGGCGGTCTTGCCGGTGACGTCCGTCGTGGCGGTGAAGACCACGCTCGCCAGCTTGCTCGGGTCGGTCGCGAGGGCGTACGAGATGTTGCTGACGGTCGCGCCCGTGACCGCGGTCTCGCCGTAACCGGCGGTGCTCGTCAGGGGCACGTCGTTGGACGCGGTGAAGGCGGACCCGGTGGCCGCGACCACGCCGGCGATGACGACACCGCCGACGATCTTGGTGGACTTGCGCATGGTGTTCTCCTGAGGGTTCGGTAACCCGGCTGACCCGAAGGGCCCCGTGGCTTTGCGTCCCCGACTCGCGCCGGGTTTGCCGTTTTCGTTCCAAGGGAGCTATCGGCCGGCTGTCAGCTGCGGTTGGTCACCCGTTCGGGTGCGTGTCGGGCGATACTGAGCCGGCCGGGTGATGTGACGCGGTCCGGCGGTGCTGCCGGCCGGTGGTCATGCGCCCGGCCAGGATGACGATGCCGGGGTGCCTCCCGGGCGCCAGCCACTGCGGCAGCGACGGGCCGGCGGTGTCGACGGTGACCCGGGCGA
>JAOPWU010000144.1 GCA_025965515.1 Mycobacterium sp. | reverse complement strand
CAGACCTGAGGGACGCTCAGGCGAGATGCCGCGAGCCCCGCACCCGATGGGTGCGGGGCTCGTTATATGAGGCGGGGGAGCGGCGACGGCCGCTGGGTCGGGGGGAGTCCCAGCGGCCGTCGTCGTGCCGATGCCGGCCCGTCAGCCGCCTCTCGGCGAGTTGCCGCTCGTGGCGGCGGAGGGTGAGGCCCGGGGGCATGTACCGGACCGGCAGGAAGTAGAAGGCGCAAGCACCCCGCGCCATTCCCGAGCGCCAGGCGGCGGGTCAGCGGCGGCTTTGCCACCAGCGCTCGGGCCGCGAGGGCGAGCTCCTCGGCAGCAGCCTCGTGACCACGCAGGGCCGCCTGGAGCGGGACGAGGTCGACCACTCGGCAGCTGAGCTGCAACCAGTCGTCGTTGTCCTTGCGGGACGAGCGTGCGCCAGGCGCTCGTGCCGCGGCCGCGCCGGGTCGGATGCCGGGTCCACGCCGGCCAGCGGCAGGCGCTCCACGGGCAGCAACCGTCGTTGCGCGGAACCCGGGGGGTGGGCCGCCACCATGCGACGGTGCGTCCCGTGAGCGCCAGGAACCGCGGGACTGCCGCGACGCACGCTGCCCGACGTCATCCAGCGGTCCACCGGCACCGCCGGGATCACCGCGGCACCGCCCGCACGCCAGGTGTCGGGGTGGTGACCCGGGGCACGGGCGGTGGCACGTGCGGCCTGTCCATGGCCCCCTGGCGGCTTCCCCCCAGCGCCTGTCCGGCGCGACCAGCCGTCGCACGAGGTAGCTGCGGTGGCGGCCGCCGTGGGCGCCTCAGGCGTGCTGGGACCCGGGGTGGGGCCGGGGTTCGCCAGCAACCGCGCTGCACAGGCGGCGGGAGCCCGTCAGGACGACCCGGGCCGGCTACGCGTAGCAGCTCTGCCGGAGAACGCCGAAGGCCGCGAACCCCGAGGGGTCCGCGGCCTTCGTACGTCGTGCGCGCGTGGTTCAGCTCTGCCGGTCATCCTTCGAGCCGAAGAACTTGGTGACCGACCGGCCCGCCTTGAGCAGCGAGCCCTCGCGGCTGCCGCCCCCGCCGCCCGAGTTGAGGGCAGCGGGCCCCGGCTCGCCGTGCTGGGTGACCTCCGCGTGGTCGCTCTCGACGGGCGTGAGCGGCAGCGCCTCCGCCAGTTCGGGCGTGAGCTTGCGCGCCGCGGTCTGGCTGAGCGGCACGTGGATCTCCACGAACTCGCCGTGGGGGAGCCGCGTGATGATGCCGGACTCCCGGCCGTGCTCCCGCCGCTCCGCATCGCGGTGCTGGAGCGCGATGCAGGTCTTCTTCGTGATCTTGTACGCGACGAACGGCAGGATGATGCAGCCGAAACGACCGAACCACGTGATCGCGTTCATCGAGACGTCGAACTTCACCGCGATGATGTCGTTCTCTTCACTGACCCACAGGATGCAGTAGAAGACGATGGACATCGCGCCGACCGCCGTGCGCGTCGGGTTGTCCCGCGGGCGCTGCAGCAGGTTGTGCCACTCGCGGTCCTTGGTGATGAACTTCGACTCGATCCACGGGTAGACCATCATCCCGGTGAACACGAGGCCCGGCAGGATCACCGACGGGAAGAAGATCACCCAGGAGATCGAGTGACCCCACACGCGGGTCTCCCAGTTCGGCATGAGGCGCAGCGCGCCGTCCAGCCAGCCCATGTACCAGTCGGGCTGCGACCCGGCGGAGACCCTGGCCGGGTCGTACGGGCCGAACAGCCAGATGGGGTTGATCTGCACCAGGCCGCCGAGGAACGCGGTGACGCCGAAGACGATGGCGAAGAAGCCGCCGGTCTTCGCGCCGAAGCGCGGCCACACCCGCTCGCCGACGACGTTGTGCTCGGTGCGGCCCGGACCGGGGAACTGCGTGTGCTTCTGGTGCCACAGGATCATCAGGTGCGCGGTGATCAGACCCAACAGGATCAGCGGAATGATGAAGACGTGGGCGATGAACAGCCGAGGAATGATCTGGTCGCCCGGGTACTCGCCGCCGAAGAGGAAGAACGCGACGTAGGTGCCGACCACCGGGATCGACGTCACGATCGACCAGGCGACGCGCAGGCCGGTGCCGGAGAGCAGGTCGTCCGGCAGCGAGTAGCCCGCGAAACCCTCGACGATGCCGAGGATGAGCAGCACGACGCCGATGACCCAGTTGATCTCACGCGGCTTGCGGAACGCGCCCGTGAAGTAGACGCGGCACAGGTGGACCGAGATCGACGCCAGGAACATCAGCGCGGCCCAGTGGTGGATCTGCCGGATGAGCAGTCCCGCGCGCACATCGAAGCTGATGTCCAGCGTCGAGGCGTACGCCTTCGACATCGTCACGCCCTTGAGGAGCGCGTAGCTGCCGTTGTACTGCACCTCGACCGTGCTCGCGTCGAAGAACAACGCCACGTAGGTGCCCGTGAGCAGCAGGATGATGAAGCTGTACATGGCGATCTCGCCGAGCATGAACGACCAGTGGTCCGGAAAGACCTTGTTCAGGCTGCGACGCAGGAAGGACGCGGAGCCCAGGCGGTCGTCGACGAAGTTGGCTCCGCCGCGGGCAGCGTTCGCGCTGTAGGTCACTTGTGCTCCCAGAACCCGGGGCCGATCGGCTGCTCGAAGTCGTGCTTCGCGATGAAGTATCCGTCGCTGTCGACGTCGATCGCCAGTTGTGGCAGCGACCGCGTCGCGGGACCGAAGATGGGCTTGGCGCCATGCGTCGCGAGGAACGTCGACTGGTGGCACGGGCACAGCAGGTGGTGCGTCTGCTGCTCGTACAGGCTGACGGGGCAGCCGGCGTGCGTGCAGATCTTCGAGTACGCGACGTGGTTGAACCACGCGTAGCCCTCACGGCCCTTCACCGGCTGGTTCACGCCGGGCTCGAGCCGGATGAGGATGGCCGGGGAGTCGCCGGTGTCCGTGTGGCCCTCCGGGAAGACCGTCATGATCGCGCCGACCGACAGTGCGTCGGACTTCACCGGGCTGCCGTCCTCGCCCACGAGTCGGGCGCCGGGCGTCCAGGAGGTGTGGAACAGGTCCTTCTCGGGCAGCTTGCCGAGCCCGCGGAAGAACACGATGAGGGGGAGCGGCACGACGGCCATGGCGCCGAGGAAGCTGCGGCGGACCATCCCGCGACGCTGGAAGCCACTCGCCTCCACGCCCTGGCTGAACGTGCGCTCGAGGGCCTCCCGCTCCCGGGCGGACGAGGCGAAGGGCTCGCGCTCCTGCACCGCCAGCTCGTGCGGGACCAGGTTCTTGGCCCAGTCGATCGCCCCGACGCCGACGAAGGTCAGCGCGGCGCCCATGCAGAACCCGAGCTCGCCGTTGTAGGGCACGGTGAAGATGCCGAAGTCGAGGGAGTCGCCGGGCCGCTGGGCGAAGTACACGACCAGGTAGAGCACCGTGGCCACCACCGTCAGCAGGAACCAGGCGGTGACCCGGCGTTCCGCGCGGCGGTCCGCGCGCGCGTCGCGGTCGTGCGTGAACGGGGCGGTGCCGCCCGCGGCCGGGACTACGCCACCGGGAGGCTGGGCGTGGCCCGCGCCCGGCCGGGCGGTGGCGGCCGAGTCGTTGGCGACGGGGGTCGCGAGCTGGCCGCCCGCCACGAGGTCTTCGCCGTCGCCCTTGTGCGGGGCGCCCTGGGCCGCGCGCTCGTCGTCCGAGCCGGGCGTGCCGGCCATCCAGCGGCCGACGACGGAGCCCTCCGCCTCGGCCGCGGTGCGCGGCTCCTTGTCTTCCTCGCTCACGAGCGTGCCCCGATCCAGAAGGTGAAGGCGATGACAGCGCCGATGCCGACGGTCCAGATCACGATGCCCTCAGGCACCGGGCCGAGCCGGCCGATGCCGTGACCCCCCGGGTCCTGCGACTTCGTGACGGTCACGACGTAGGCGGCGATGTCGGTCGCCTGCTGCGCGTTCAGCTGGCCCGGTCCGAAGACGGGCATGTTCTCGGGCCCCGTGCGCATGGCCTCGACGACCTGGACGGCCGTGGACGGCTTGAGCTCGGGGGCGTACTTGCCGTAGGTCAGGGCCCCGCCGGCGCCGGCCGCGTTGTGGCACTGCGCGCAGTTGAGCCGGAAGAGCTGTCCGCCCGCCACCACGTTGCCCTGGGAGGTGTCGACGACCGGCCGCTCCGGGCCGGGGGCCAGCGAGGCGACGTACGCGGAGAGCTGGTCGATCTCGGTCTGGTTGTACTTCGGCTTCCCGCGCTCCGCCTCCGGACCGGGGCGGCCGAGCGGCATGCGGCCCGTGGCGACCTGGAAGTCGACGGCGGCCGCGCCGACACCGATGAGGCTCGGCCCTTGGGGGCTGCCCTCGGAGTTGAGCCCGTGGCAGGAGGCGCACCCCTTCTGGAACAGCGCCTGACCCTGGCTGACCGCATAGCTGCCGTTGCCGTCCTCGGCATGGCTGGACGGCGCGGCGACGGCCCACAGGGCCGCCATGGCCAGGATCGCCAGGGCTAGGACCGCCGCGAACGGCGGTCGGGGCAGCCGCAGGCCGCCACCGCGGGGGGAGGGAAAAGTCACGTCACGCTTCCTGGAGGGGGAGGGGAACGAGGGCCTTCGCGCCGGGGGCGGTCACTGGAGGATGTAGATCGCGGCGTAGAGCGCGATCCACACGACGTCCACGAAGTGCCAGTAGTACGAGACGACGATGGCCGAGCTGGCCTTCTCAGGGGTGAACCGGCCGAACTTCGAGCGGCCCAGCACGACCAGGAAGGCGATGAGGCCGCCCGTGACGTGGAGCGCGTGGAAGCCGGTCGTGAGGTAGTAGACGGAGCCGTACGCGTGGCTCGAGATCGAGAACTCGTTCTCGCGGAAGTACTCGAACATCTGGCCGCCGACGAACACCGAACCCATGAGGAACGTCAGGGTGAGCCAGCGGCGCATCCCGTAGACGTCGCCCTTCTCCGCCCGGAACACGCCGATCTGGCAGGTCACGGACGAGAGCACCAGCACGATGGTGAAGCCCAACGAATACGGCACGTTGAGGTGCACCGGGTACTTCGGGTCGTGCACCGGCGGCCAGTTGCCGGGGTGCGCGGCCCTCGCCGTGAAGTACATCGCGAACAGCGCCGCGAAGAACATGAGCTCCGATGACAACCAAATGATGGTGCCGATGGAGACCATCGAAGGCCGGGTCAGGGACCCGTGCGAGGGAATCTTGTCCAAGGCGGTCGTCGCTGCCACGGGCACATCATGGCATGACGCGGATGGGCCGACCGTGCGGGGCTGACGGCGTGGCGGTTGCCCGTCGCAACCGTCGCGCACGGGCACGGCGCGACGCAGGGGCTCGACCCGGAACCGGGGCTGAAAGGACAACGACGTGGCTGGACGACGCTGGCGGTGGCCCTGGCAGCGGGCGGCGCCGCCGGTGCCGCTGGTGGACGACGGGACGCTCGTCACGGTTGCGCGGGCGATGGACGACGCCGCGCTGCAGGCGGGCGACCAGGCCGCGCTGGGGGAGGTGGGCCGGCAGGCGCTCGCCGAGCAGCAGCCGGTGCTGGTCCGGCACCGCTACGAGGTGCTGCCGCCGCGCGTGCCGCGGTACGCGGGCGGCACCGGTACGGCGGCCGACGAGCAGTCCGTGCGCGAGGAGGACGTGGCGGCCCTGCGGGAGGTGCTGGACGGGGAGGGGTTCGCCGTCAGCCTCGACGCCACCGCCGCCCACCCCACGCTGCAGGCGACCCGGGCGCAGGTGCTGACGCCGCTGTCGCTGGCCCAGGCCCGGGCCCGGGCGACGGGGCTCGAGATGCGCTATCCCTGCCGGTACCTGGGGTGGGAGCTGGCCGTGGCCGGCCCCGACCCCGCGGCGGAGGGCGCCGGCCCGGCCACGGGCCGCGGGGAGCGGCTCAGCGGTCCAGCATGAGGTCCGCGATCAGGCTGCGCCGGGTCTCGCCCGTGATGGGTGTCGACGCGCTGTAGGCAGGGTGGTCGACCGCGAGCTCGACGGGGACCTCCGGGTCGCGGAAGGCGTCGCGGGCCGCGTCATCCAGGGGGAACCGCAGCATGTGCACGCTCACGGTTGCGAGCGGGCCACCGGCGGCGTCCTCCACCTCGTCCAGGCCGGGCAGCTCGACGGCGCGGACCACCTGGTCGCCGATCTCCAGCGTGACCGCGTTCTGCAGTCCGTCGAGTCGCGCCAGCTCGTCCTTGGCGCTCACCGACGAGGACAGCTCGATGAACAGGGTGGCCGAGAGCTCGTGGCTGGTCGGCAGCATGCGGGAGTATGCGGCGACCTCGTGGGCGACCTCCGCGTCGCTGGAGAGGCGCTCCACGTAGACCATCTCCTGCACCTGGTAGCGGAGCGTGTCGAGGTTCTCGAACTCGATCGTGATCAGGTCACCCACGCGCACGCGCCGCTGGGCCCGCAGCGGGATCAGCCGGCTGCGCAGCTCGGGGCGGGTCCGGGCGTAGGACTCGGGGTCGGTGATGATGTCGGCGGTCGTCAGCTGCGGCATGAAGCTCTCCTGGAACGGGTGTGCGGGTGCGGTGCGGGTGGCCGGCAACGACGGAAGGGCCGGGCCGGATCGCTCTCCAGCCCGGCCCTTCCGGAGCGGTGCAGTGCGGGGACGGGCCCCTGGCGCGTCAGGCGCTGGCGGGCTCGCCCTGCTCGGCGGCCTGGACGGCGTCGAGAGCCTTCTTGAAGCGGCCGGCGTGCGTCTTCTCGGCGCGCGCCAGGGTGGCCATCCAGTCGGCGATCTCCTCGAAGCCCTCGTCGCGGGCGTCCTTGGCGAAGCCCGGGTACATGGCCGTGAACTCGTAGGTCTCGCCGGCGACGGCGGACGCGAGGTTCTTGGCCGTGGTGCCCATGGGCTCGCCGGTGGCCGGGTCGCCCGCGTCGAGCAGAAAGTCGAGGTGGCCGAAGGCGTGGCCCGTCTCGCCCTCCGCGGTGTCGCGGAAGAGGGCGGCCGCGTCGCTGTGGCCCTCGACGTCCGCGCGGCGCGCGAAGTACAGGTAGCGGCGGTTCGCCTGGCTCTCGCCCGCGAACGCCTCCTTCAGGTTCTCGTGCGTCTTGCTGCCCGCGAGGTTCGGCATGGTGTTCCTCTCGTGATGTGCGGTGGCAGGCCGGGTGGTACCGGTCGGTGGAGCGTCAGGCGTTCGACGGTTGCGCGTCCGCCGCCTGGCAGGCGGGGCAGAGCCCGTGGAAGCGCAGGTCGTAATTGGTGAGCAGGAAGCCGCTGGCGGCGGCGACCTCGTCCGGGATGGTCGGGGGGAGTGGCGCAACCACGTCGACCGCCCGGCCGCAGCTGTCGCAGACGAGGTGGTCGTGCCGGTTGATGTTCGCGTCGTACCGGGCGGCGGAGCCGTCGCCGAGCTGGAGCTCCAGCGCCTGGCCGGACGAGACCAGCAGCGCGAGCGCCCGGTAGACGGTCGCGGGGCCGATGCCGGGCTGGGAGACCCGCACGCGGTGGTAGACGTCCTGCGCCGTGGGGTGGTCCGTCGCGCTGCGCAGCACGTCGAGCACTGCGCGCCGCTGCGGCGTGAGCCGTACGTCGGTCGCGGAGGATGCTGCAGCCGTCGGTGTCATGGCGCCTCCTCCTTCGTGCCGAGCGTGGCCCGCGGTGCCGGGTCTCTGATGAGAACGCTTCTCAGTCTCACACGTGTTCCAGGTGGGGGCAACGCGCCCCGCTGTGGGCCGTGTCACCCGCCCCGGTGCCGCGCCAGGGTGTCGGCTGCCGCACCGTTCTCCTGCTTCGCTAGGGTCGCCAGCGCGACCAGGGGCGCCGCCAGAGGGGACCGACCATGACGACCGTGCTGCTCTACGCGTCACGACCCGAGGTGCGCGACCAGTTCCGCCTCGCGCTCGGTCCCCGGCCCGCCGCCGACCTGGAACCGATCGACTTCCTCGAGGCCGCCGACCAGCCGAGCCTGCTCGCCGCGCTCGACAAGGGGCGGGCCGACCTGGTGGTGCTCGACGCCGAGGCGCAGCCCGCCGGCGGGCTCGGCATCGCCCGGCAGCTCCGCGACGAGTACCCGGCCTGCCCGCCGGTCGTCGTGGTCATCGCCCGCCCGGACGACCGGTGGCTCGCGCGCTGGTCGACCGCCGACGCGGTCGTGACGCACCCCGTCGACCCTGCCGAACTCACCGCCGCGGTCGTGGGCCTGCTCCGCGACGCGGCCGCGAGCCCGAGCACTCCGGCACCGTGACGCGGCCGCCGGGCGCGGCGTGGCCGCCGCTGCTGGCGGCGCTGCTGGCCGGGAAGCACCTCGACGCCGCCGAGACGCGGTGGGCCATGGGCGAGCTGCTTGCCGGGCGGGCCAGCGAGGCGCAGATCGCGGGGTTCGCGGTGGCGCTGCGCGCCAAGGGGGAGCGGGCGGAGGAGATCGCCGGGCTCGCCGCGGCGATGCTCGACCACGCCGAGCCGCTGAGCACCCCGGCCGACCGCGTCCTGGTGGACACCTGCGGCACGGGGGGCGACGGCGCGCACACCGTGAACATCTCGACGATGGCCGCGCTCGTGCTGGCGGGGGCCGGCCTCGCCGTCGCCAAGCACGGCAACCGGGCCGCTTCGTCCTCCTGCGGCTCCGCGGACGTCCTGGAGCGGCTCGGCGTCGTCATCGACCTGCCGCCCGCAGCGGTCGCGGCCTGCCTCGCCGAGGCCGCGCCGGCGTTCTGCTTCGCCCCGGTGTTCCACCCCGCGCTGCGCCACGCCGCCGGGCCGCGGCGTGACCTGGGCATCCCGACGTTCTTCAACATCTTGGGGCCGCTGAGCAACCCCGCGCGGCCGGCCGTCCAGGTGGTGGGCGTCGCCGACGAGCGGCTGGCGCCGGTGGTCGCGGACGTGCTCGCGGCGCGGGGGATCTCCGCCTGGGTGGTCCGCGGGCACGACGGGCTGGACGAGCTGACGACGACGGGGCCGTCGCAGGTGTGGCGCTGTGCCGGTGGCTCGGTCACCCAGCACACCGTCCACCCCGCCGACCTCGGCATCGCGCCGCCCGCGCCCGGGGGCCTGCGGGGCGGCGACGCCGCGCACAACGCCGTGGTCGTCGAGGAGTTCCTCGGGGGCAAGCGGGGGCCCGTCCGGGACGCCGTCCTGCTCAACGCCGCGGCGGGGCTGGTCGCGGCTCGTGCCGTGGCGGCGCCCGACGGCGAAGCGGCCGTCGGCGACCCGACCGCGGCGCTCGCCCCCGCGCTCGAGGAGGCCGCCGCGGTGGTCGACGACGGGCGCGCCGCCGCTGCGATGGAGCGCTGGGTCGAGGTCTCGCGCCGGCACCGCCCCTGACGGGCGGCCGCGTCAGGCCGGGTCGCCGAGGCTGAACGCGGCCTCGAGGTCGTGCTTGCTGTACGCGCGGAAGGCCACGTGCGTGTCCGTGCCGACGACCCCGGGGATGGTGCTGACGCCGCCCGCGATCACCTCGGCGAGCTGGTCGTGCTCCCGGACCCGCACGATGGCGATGAGATCGACGGCCCCGGTCACCGAGTAGACCTCGGTGACGCCGTCCAGCGCCGCGATGGCCTCCGCCACCTCGGCGATGCGGTCGACGACGGTGCGGATGAGGACGATGGCCGTCAGCACGGGTGCCTCTCGACTGCTCCAGGGGGCGGGACGGGCCCACCCTAGGACGACAGCGCCACCTCCGTCCGGTCCCGCTGCGCCCGGCGCACCGCCGCCGACCACCCGGCGTGACCGGCCGCCCCGCGCACGGGGCTCGCCCACCCGCCGCTGGAGGAGACCAGCCGGGTGCCGGGCTCGGACAGCCAGCGCAGCAGCAGGGTCGTCTCCTCCGTGCTCGCCGCGCCGAGCGGCACCGCCGGGGCCGGCACCACCTCCGCGCTCGCGCGCAGCAGTGCCACCAGCGGCACGACCGCGTGCGCGTCCGCGGCGACGTCCGCAGCGGCGAGCCGGCCGTACCGCACCACGTGGACCTGCCAGCGTCGCCCGGGCAGCGGGGCTGCGGCGCAGACCTCTGCCAGGCCCGCGAGCGCCGACAGCTGCTGGAAGCGCGCCGCCGCCTGCACGAACGCGGCCACCCGGTCCCGGGCGAGCGCCGCCTCCTCGAACCGCTGCTGCGCGGCGAGCCGCACCATCCGCTCGGAGGTGCTGGACAGCAGGGTGTGGGCGTCGGCCCGCATCCAGCCCTGGACGGTCGCCACGACCCGCGCGTACCCGTCGTCCGCGCCGCCGCGGCACGGCGCTGCGCACCGGTCGATCTCCAGCAACACGCAGCCCGGGTGGTCCGGCGCGGGCCGCAGCCGGCCCCCGCACTGCCGGAGCCGGGCCGCATCGTGCAGCCCGGCGACGGCCAGCTCGGCGGCCGGCCGGGAGGGGAACGGTCCGACGTAGGCGGCGCCGTCGTCGGCCGTCCGCCGGACCACCGAGAGCCGGGGGAACCGCTCCGCGGTCAGCTTCACGTACACGGGGTGCGCCTGGCGGCGGCTGCGCCGGTTGTACGGCGGCTGCTCGGCGTCGATGAGGCGGAGCTCCCGTACCTGCGCCTCCAGTGGCGTGGCCGTCACCACGTGGTCGACCCGCTCGGCGATGGCGACCATCTCGCCCATGCGACGGCGCTTCTCCGCGGCCGTGAAGTACGTCCGGACGCGGCTGCGGAGGTCCCCACTGGTGCCCACGTACAGCGCCCGGCCCTCGCGGTCGCGGAACAGGTAGACCCCGGCCGCGGCCGGCAGCCCGTCGGCGAGGTGCCGCTTCGCGCGGACGTGCTCCGGGACGGCCCGGCTGTACCCGACGAGCTCCTCCAGCGACTGCACCCCGAGGTTCCCGACCCGGTCCAGCAGCCCGTGCAGCACGTCGACCGTGGCCCGGGCGTCCGCGAGCGCCCGGTGGCACGGCTCGGTGGAGGTGCGGAACAACCGGGAGAGGGTGGCGAGCTTGCAGTTCGGTGCCTCGTCGCGGGTGAGCACCCGCCGGGCCAGCCGGACGGTGTCGAGGACCGTCGCGGCGGGCCACGGGTGGCCCAGCCGGGAGCACGCGGCCCGCAGGAACCCGATGTCGAACGGCGCGTTGTGCGCCACCAGGACGGCCCCGGCGGCGAACTCGAGGAACGCGGGCAGGACGGCGGCGAGTGGCGGCGCGTCGGCCACCATCGCGTCCGTGATGCCGGTGAGGACGGCGATGAACGGCGGGATCGGCGCGGCCGGCCGGACGAGTGTCTGGAACTCGCCGACGACCTCACCGCCGCGGACCTTCACGGCGCCGACCTCGGTGATCTCGTCGGCGGCGGCCGAGCCACCCGTGGTCTCGAGGTCCACGACGACGAAGGTGGTCGCGTGCAACGGGGTGCCCAGCTCGTCGAGGCTGCCCTGCCCCGAGGGGAGGAGCGCGAGGGCGAGTGCCCCCGCCGTCGGGGGGCCGCCGGGGACCCGGGCGTAGGGCGTTCGGTGGTTCACGTGTCGGGACGCTAGGCGGCGGTACCGACAGATCCCGGGCGCCGCGCCGCTCCGCGTGGTGGCCGGGCTGGCTAGGGTCGCACCCATGGCGAGCGTCTTCACGCGGATCATCGACGGCGAGCTACCGGGCCGGTTCGTCCATGCGGACGACCGCACGGTCGCGTTCCTCACGGTCGCGCCGCTGCGTCCCGGCCACACGCTGGTCGTGCCGCGCGTCGAGGTCGACTCCTGGCTCGACCTGCCGGAGGAGGACCACGCGGCCCTCTGGCGGACCGCGCGGCTCGTCGGGGGCGCCGTCCAGCAGGTCTGGCAGCCGCGGCGCGTCGCCGCGCTGGTGCTCGGTCTCGAGGTGCCGCACGTGCACGTGCACCTGGTGCCCATCGACTCCGAGAGCGAGATCGACTTCTCCCGCGCCGACCCCCATCCCGACCCCGCGATGCTCGACGACGCGGCGGAGCGGATCCGGGCGGCCCTCGCCGTGATGCCCGACCTGCCCTGACCCGTCGGGCAGCGGCCCGGCCCACGCCGCTCCGAGGCCCATGGCTAGGCTCTCGCCCGTGGTCGTCGAGCTCCCAGGTCCCGAGACCCGCTGGCGCTGCGGCGCCTGCGGCAACCTCACCCGTTTCGACGTGACCCGCTCGACGCGGGCGCGCGAGTACCTCCACGCGGACCTCGCCGGCGAGGTCGCCGTCGAGGAGCGCCAGGTGCTCTCCGACGTGGTGGAGCACGTGGTCTGCCGCTGGTGCTCGGGCACCGACACGGTCGTGCTCGAGCCCCGGCCCATCGCCGGTTCCTGACCGTCCCGCTGCGCCGGCCGCGCGTTTTGTCGGTAGGGCCTCCTAGCGTCCCTGGTGTCGGCCGGCCGGTCGGCGCGGCTCCACCCCGGCGGTCCGTCCGGGAGTGTGCGGAACGGGGAGGGATCGCCATGATCATCGACTGTGACGGGTGCGCGGTGCGGCCCCGGGCCTGCGGCGACTGCGTGGTGAGCGTGCTGCTGGGTCACGACGACGGTGCCGTCGTCGTCGACGACACCGAACGCGCGGCGCTCGACGTGCTCGCCGACTCGGGGCTCGTGCCGCGGCTGCAGCTGGTGCCGCTGGTCGACCCCGCGCGGGGTGTCCGGCCCGACGGCCGCCGCCGGGCGGCGCGGGCGGGCTGACCTGCGCCACGCGGATCGGGTGAACGGTCCCGCACCGCAACGCCCCGGCGGTAGGGTGCGAGGCGTATCGCCGCGTGGTTGTGGCGTCCCTGCCGGGGCGTGCTGGCCCGCGGTGGTGCCCCGCATCCGGCGCTGCACGCCGGAGCAGGTGGTCGACAGGACGCGTCCGGGCGCGCCGCAGCGGGAGGGGCCACAGGGTGCGACAACTGCACGTGTGGGGCCTGTCCGATGACGGCCGCCAGCTCCTGCTGGCGCAGCCGGGGGACCAGTCGAAGCCCAGCCACAGCCTGCTGATCGACGAGCGGCTGCACCGCGCCGTCCGCGGGGAGCCCCTGGACCCCGACGAGCTACCGCGGGAGCTGAGCCCCCGCGAGATCCAGGCGCGGCTGCGGGCCGGCGCGTCGCCCGAGGAGGTCGCGGCCCAGGCCGGCGTGCCGCTCGTGCGCGTCGCGCGCTTCGCCGGCCCGGTGCTGAGCGAGCGGGCCAAGGTCGTCGACCAGGTGCAGGCCGCAGTGCTGGTGCGGCCGCGGGTCGGGCCGTCCGTCGCGCCCGTCGGGGACTGCGTGGAGTCGTGGCTCGCCGAGACGCCGCACGTCCAGGGGGACAGCGCCGCCTGGTCGGCGGGTCGCCAGCCCGACGGCACCTGGATCATCACGTTCCGCGTCGTCGTGCGCTCCCGCCCGCGGACGGCGCGGTGGGCGCTGTCGCCGGTCGGCCAGGTGACCGCGCTCGACACCTTCGCCGTCCAGCTGGGGCACCGCGAGCACCTCGGCGTCGCCGGCCTGCACAGCGACCCGGTGCCGGGTGCCCGGCGGGCCTCGCGGCCCGGCCGGACCGCGGCCGACCGTTCCCCCGCGCCCGACCAGGTGAGCCGCGCAGCGCAGGCCTCCCGTGGGGTCGCCCGACCCGCCGCGGGCGGGTCCGCCCCCAGCGCCTGGGACGGTTCCGCCTGGACCGAGCCCGACGCGCCCGATGCCCCCGACGTGTGGGACGAGCCCTGGGACGAGAACTGGGACGAAGCCACGGAGCCGGCGCCCGCCCGCCCGGCGGCTGCCCGCCGGACCGCCGGCCGCTCCACGCCGCGCGCCGGCGGCAGCGCAGCCACGCGCCGCCGCCGGGCGGCCGCCACGGCCGGCGA
>JAOPWU010000114.1 GCA_025965515.1 Mycobacterium sp. | reverse complement strand
CGCGTCGACCAGCTGACGGGCACCGGGGAGACCGACACCTACCGGCTGCCGGGGGCCTCCTGGCTGTGGGACAGCCAGACCCGGCGCGCCACGCTGACGATCGGCACCACGGGGGTGCGGCTGCCCGCCCCGCCCGACCTCACGCCGCCGGCGCTGGGGCGGCGGCTGCTGAACGGCGCCGCCCCGGGGGAGCTGTCGCTGGGCGCCGCGCGCCGCGTCGCCGGCCACGACACCGTCGCCCTCGTGGCCCGACCGGCGGACCCCCGCACGCTCGTCCGGCAGGTGACCCTCTGGACCGAGCCGGGCACCGGCCTCCCACTCGCCGTGGCGCTGGTGGCCCGGGACTCCTCGACCGTGTTCACCAGCAGCTTCCTGGACCTGTCGCTGACCGCCCCCGCGCCGGCGACCACCACGTTCACGCCGCCGGCCGACGCGGTCGTGCAGCAGGTGACCGCCGCCGACGCGCAGGCCGCCGCCACCCGGCTGTCGCCGTTCCGGCTGCCCGGCACCGTCGCCGGGCTCCCCCGCCGCGGCGACATCGGGGGCGGGGCCGGGGACTACGGCACCGGCTACGTGGTCGTGGCCGTCGTGGGGCTCGAGCTGTCGCTGACCCGGCAGACGCTCGCGGGCCTGGGAACGCTGCCGACCAGCCGCGGCCCGTACGGCACCGCCGCCGTGCTGGAGACCCCGGTGCTCACCGCGCTGGTCGTGCAGACGCCGGACCGCGGCTACCTGCTCGCCGGGACGGTCACCCGGCAGGTGCTGGAGCAGGTCGCCACCGACCTGGCCCGCACCCCGCCGCCGCGGATCGGCGCACCCCCCGGCGGCGGCCGGCGCCGCACGCCGCGGGCTGCCGCGTGAGCCTGCCCGAGTCCCCGGCGATCCTGGCGCGGGGGCTGACCAAGTCGTTCGGCCGCGTGACCGCCGTCGCCGACCTGGACCTCACGGTGCCGGCCGGTGCCCGCTTCGGCTTCCTGGGCCCCAACGGCTCCGGGAAGACCACGACGGTCCGGATGCTGCTCGGCCTCGTGTACGCCACGCGGGGCAGCATGGAGGTGCTGGGCGAGCCCATGCCCCGGGCCGCCCGCCGGGTGCTGCCGGACGTCGGGGCGCTGGTGGAGGGCCCCGCCTTCCCGCGGGGGCTGTCCGGGCGGGCGGCGCTGCGCGCCCTCGACGCCGCCGGGCCCGACGGCGACCGGGCGGGCCGGCGGGACCGCGTCGAGCAGGCGCTGGCCCGGGTGGCGCTGGACGGCGTGGACGACCGGCCCGTACGGGCCTACTCGCTGGGGATGCGGCAGCGGCTCGGGCTGGCCGCCGCGCTGCTGCACCGGCCGCGGCTGCTGGTGCTCGACGAGCCGACCAACGGGCTGGACCCGCAGGGCATCGCCGAGATCCGGGAGCTGCTCATGGCCCTCAACGCGGACGGCGTCACGGTCTTCCTCTCCAGCCACCTGCTGGCCGAGGTGGAGGGGCTCTGCACCGACGTGGCCGTGGTCGACCGCGGGCGGCTCATCGTCGCCGACACGCTGCCCGCGCTGCTGACCCCGACCGGCCGGCTCGACCTCACGACCGACGACCCGGCCGCGGCCGCGGCGCTGTTCGGGCGGGCGGTCGTGGGGGTCAGCGACCACCGGGTGACGCTCGAGGGGCCGCCGGCCGCGCAGGTGGCCCGGGACTGCGTGGCCGCCGGGCTCGAGGTCCGGGAGCTCACCGTCCGCCGCCGGACGCTGGAGGACGTGTTCGTCGCCCTGACCGGCACGGGCAGCGACCGCCGCTCCGTCCACGGGACGACGCCGTGATCCGCACCGAGCTCCTGCTGCTGCTGCGGCGCCCCCGCACCTGGGTCTCCATCGCGCTGCTGACCGCGCTGCCCGTGGTCGTGGCGGTCTTCCTGGCGGTGACGGGCATCGCGCCCCGACCCGGGACCGGCCCGGCGTTCCTGGCCCAGGTGCTGACCAACGGCACCATCTTCCCCGCCGCGGCGCTGGCGCTGATCCTCCCGCTGTTCCTGCCGGTCGCCGTCGCGCTGGTGGCGGGCGACGCGATCGCCGGCGAGGCGAGCGCGGGAACGCTCCGGTACCTGCTGCTGCGGCCGGTCGGCCGCGGCCGGCTGCTGGTCGCGAAGCTCGTCTCGGTCGTCGCCTACGTCCTGTTGGCGGTCACGGTCGTGAGCGTGGCCGCCCTGGGCGTGGGGACGCAGCTGTTCGGCACCCACCCCATCCAGTCGCTGTCGGGCGGGCCGGGGCTCACGACGCAGCAGGCGGCGACCCGGGTCGTGATCTCGATCCTGTACGTCGCCGTGTCGATGCTGGGGGTGGGCGCCTTCGGGTTGTTCTTCTCGACCGTCACGGACTCGCCGATGGGCGCCGCGCTGGGCGCGTTGGCCATCCTCATCAGCAGCGAGGCGCTCGACCTGCTCGGCGCGGCCGCGTCGGTGCAGCCGTACCTACCGACGCACTACTGGCTGGCGTTCGTGGACCTGTTCCGCAACCCCGCGCTCTACCGGGGGATCGAGCGGGGGCTGGGGCTCCAGGCCGTCTACGTGGGCGTCCTGCTGCTGGCCAGCTGGGCGGCGTTCGCCACCAAGGACATCACGAGCTAGCGGGACATCACGAGCTAGCTCCCCGCCCGACGGCGCGCAGCGCCGAGCACTGCCCGGGGGCAGGGGGCGCGGGAAGTCCCGGGCCCAGGTCGGTGACGACGATCCCGACGCTGAGCCCGTCCGAGGGCAGCTCGCCGTGGCCCGCGGTGTCGTCGGCGCAGACGTCCTGCAGCCGGACGTTCACCGCGCCCGCCAGCTCCGCGGAGTCCACCGGCTGCACCGTCTGGTCCAGCGCCGTCCGCACCGTGAGCCAGCGCGGCCCGGCGGGCGCCTCGTCGCGGTTCAACCGCCGGAGCAGCGCGCTGCCGGGCTGGACGTCCGCGCACGCCCCCGAGCAGACCCCCTGCCCGAAGGCCGCCGCCGCGCCGGTGAGGTCGGTCCCGTGGTGCGGGGCGCCCAGGGTCACGACCCGCCGGACCTGGGACAGCCGGGACGGGTGCGCAGCCAGCCAGGCGCGGACCGCGACCCCGCCGTCGCTGTACCCGACGATGTCGATCGTCCGGGCCCTCGCCAGCGCGGCAGCGGCGACCCGCTCGATCGCCGGCACCTGGTCGGCGATCGGCTGCGTCGCGGTGCCGAGCCGGACCTCGCGCACGTCCCGCCCCGCCGCGCGCAGTCGCGCCTGCAGCACGGCCAGCGAGCCCAGGGAGCCGCCGTAGCCCGGCACCAGCAGGACCGGGCCCACCGCCGCCTGGTCGGCAGGCCTGGCGGGCGACCCGCCGGCCGTGGCGGTGACGGCACCGACGCCGGCCCCGACGGCCACCAGGAGCCCCACGGCGGCGGCGAGGACCCGGCGCCGGCGGGGCGCCAGCCCGCGCCACCAACTCGCCCAGCGGCGCGGCCCCGGGGCCGTTCGGCCACCCGTTCGGGGCATGCAGGTCCTTCCGCCGGCTGCGACGCGGCAGGGTAATACGGCGATGTGCTTGCAGGTGCAAGCCTGCAGGGTAGAAGTTCTACAAGTCCACGGGCATAGGACCCGTCTGTTCTGGGAGGATCCTCTCGTGCCCCCGTCTCCGCCTGCGCTACCGACCGACGCCGAAATGGGGGCGGTCCTACGCGAGGCCGAGCTGTTCCGCGGACTCGACCCGTCCGCGGTGGACCAGCTGCTCCCCTCGTTCGCCCCCCGGGCGCTCGCCCGCAACCAGGACGTCTTCAGCGTCGGGGAGCCGGGCGACACGCTCTACGTCGTGGTCCGCGGCCGCGTGCTGCTGAAGCGCGTCGCCGACGACCAGCAGGCGGTCCTCGCCGTGCTGGGCCCCGCCGACATGTGCGGCGAGCTGTCCGTCTTCGACCCCGGCCCGCGGACCAGCTCCGCGTCCGCGGCGGTGGCGAGCGTCGTCGCGGCGCTGCACCGCGACGCGCTGCTCGACTGGGCGGCCGGCGACCGGGAGATCACCGAGCGGCTGCTGCGCGTGCTGGCCCGCCGGCTGCGCCGCACCAACGACTCGATGACGGACCTGCTCTTCATCGACGTCCCCGGCCGGCTCGCCAAGGTGCTGCTCGACCTCGCGTCCCGGTTCGGCACCCGCCGCCCCGGCGCCGTCGTCGTCGAGCACGGGCTCACGCAGGCGGACCTGGCGCACCTCGTCGGCGCCAGCCGCGAGACCGTGAACAAGGCGCTGTCCGACTTCGCCGACCGGGGCTGGCTGCGCAGCGACATCCGCAGCACGCTGCTGCTGGACGTCGACCGGCTCGCCGCCCGGGCGCGCGTCAACGCGCCGAGCCTGGGGCGCCCCGCCCGGGTCTGACCCGGGCGGGCGTCAGCAGCCCGGCTCGGGCTCCTGCGCCCCGCCGAAGTGCTCGACGATCGCCCGGGAGATCTCGCCGAGCGCCTCGAACTTGTCGGGTCCCAGGACGTCCAGCAGGTGGGTGCGGACCGTCTCCACATGCCCGGGCGCGGCCTCCTGCAGCGCGGCGAACCCCGCGTCGGTCAGCTCGGCCACCTGGCCGCGCCGGTCCGTCGGGCAGTCGCGGCGCCGCACCCAGCCCTGCCGCTCGAGCCGCGCGACCGCGTGCGAGAGCCGGCTGCGCGAGGAGGTCGTCCCGGCGGCGAGCTGGCTCATCCGCAGCGCCCGGCCCGGCGCCTCGGACAGCTCGACGAGGATCTCGTAGTAGGTGACCGGCATGCCGTGCTCGCGCTGCATCTGCTGCTCGAGCGCCTCGAAGAGCAGCCGGTCGGCGGCGATGAACGCGCGCCAGTCCGCCTGCTCCGCTGCGCTGAGCCACCGCGTCTCGTCCGCCACCCCGTACCTTCCTCAGTCACCGGTCCGGCGCTCCGCGCGCCGGCGTTGCAGATTGTGCCCCGGGGCCCGGCCGTGACCGCTGGGTCGGATCCACCGACCGCGTGACCCACCGGCCGCGGCGGCCACCCTTCGATCCCTACGCCCCCGGCGCGGGGACCCCGAGCCCCACCAGGTCCACCTCGGGCAGCACGTCGACCACCACCACGGTGACATTGTCGCGGGCACCCTCGGTGAGGGCCTCGTCGAGGAGCCGGCTCGCCGCCGCCTCCGGCCCCCCGGTGCGGAGCAGCCCCGTCAGCACCTTCGAGGACACCTCGTTGGACAGCCCGTCGGTGCAGAGCAGGTAGCGGTCCCCGGTCTGCGGCCGGAGCCGGCGCGCCTCGGGCCGCACCGTCTCCCGGGTCCCCAGCGCCCGGGACAGGACGTGCCGCTGCGGGTGCCACTCGGCCTCGGCCCCGTCGATGGCGCCGGTCCGGAGCAGGTCCGCGACGGCGGTGTGGTCGCGGGTGAGCTGCCGGAGCACCCCGTCGCGCAGCCGGTAGACCCGGCTGTCGCCCACGTGGAACAGCAGCAGCGTCTCGACCGAGGTGCCGTGGCCGCCACCGCTGCGCTCGGTCAGCGCGAGGCCCGCGAGCGTCGTCCCCATACCTGTCAGCTCGGGCTGCGCCGCGGCGCGGGCGCGGATGCGGGCGTGGGCCGTCTGCACGGTCGCCAGGACGGCGGAATCGCGCAGCGGCCAGACGTTCTCGAGCGGCGCGAAGGCCTGCGCGGCGAGCGCGCTGGCCACCTCGCCGCCTGCCCGGCCGCCCAGCCCGTCGGCGACCACGAAGACCGGGGGGCGCGCCCAGAGGCTGTCCTCGTTGCGCTCGCGGACCGTCCCAGGATGGGTCACGGCGCCCCACGCGAGTCGCACGGTCACGCCGCCCCCCGCCTCCGTCTCGATAGCCCGGCACATGCTGTGCGGACCCCGGACCCGGTCCGACGGGCAACGCCCATCTGGGCACCATAAGGCCGCTGGCTGAGGGCAGCGGCCGACGACCCCGGGCCGCCGCCGGTGATTGGTTGACCCGCCCCCCGGGAACAAGGGGCGGCGATGCGGAGCTGCGACCGGGGCGGAGCGCCCGGGCCCGCGCGTCCCGCCCTGTCGACGAGCGGGAGTAACCAGTCATGAGCGGATCCGACGCGGGTGCTGCCGCGCCGCCGCCCGTGGCCGAGAACCGGTGGACCGCCGTCCCCACGGCGGCCAGCCAGGCCCGCCACTTCCTGCGGGACCAGGCCCGCGGCTGGCAGCTCCCCGCGGAGCTCACCGAGGTGGCCGTGCTGCTGACCAGCGAACTCGTCACCAACAGCCTCACCCACGGCGAGGGCACCGTGAACCTGCGCGCCTACCGGCTGGCCGGCGGCGGGGTCCGGGTCGAGGTGGACGACGACGGGCCCGGCGTCCCGCGGGTCCGCCGACCCGATCCCGACAACGAGCACGGCCGCGGGATGGCGCTGGTGGACATGCTGGCGGCCGGCTGGGGCTGGACGCCGCTGCCCGGCGGCGGCAAGACGGTGTGGTTCGAGCTGCGCCCCGACGGCGACGGGCAGCGGCCCGGGTCGGCGGGCTGAGGCGGGCCGAGAGGGCTGCGGCGGGACGTCGGGTGCGTCACCCCTCTGCCGCCGCACCGGTCCGGTTCGTCCTTCGTTGTCCCGGGCAGTGTGTTGCTCACCGGGTGCGACCCTGAGACTGGAGGACGACCTTGTACTCACTCGTCAGTTCCTCGGTTCTGGCCAGCGACCTCATGCGGCAGCCGCTCGGCGGCGAGCTGCTGGACCTCTTCGCGCGCGCGATGCGCCTCACCGAGGACGAGCTCGGGCTGCTGGCCCGCGCAGGCGACGACGGCCGCGCGGCGCAGCGCGCCCGGGTGCGCACCCGGGCGTACGAGGTGGCCGCGCTGCGCCCCACCCTGCTGGACCGCGTCGCGGCGGCCGGTGAGGCCGTGCGGTCGGGCACGGTCGGCGCCGGCACGACGGACATGCTGGCGGGCGCGAGCCACGCCGACCTCGGGGAGCTGACCGCGCTGCTGTCGGGCGGCATCCTCGGCTGGGCGGGCCCGGAGTGCGCCGACGGCGTGCAGGCCGTCACGGACGGGCTCGCGGCCCTGTGGTGCGCGCCCGAGCTGGAGCTCGCCGACGCCCTGCTGCTGGGGCAGCCGTGGCAGCACCTCATCGCCCAGCCGGAGGAGCGGCCGCTCGCCGCGGTCGATCTGGGCCCGCAGGACGCGCAGCTGCGGGCGCTCGTGCT
Source organism: Mycobacterium sp. (assembly GCA_025965515.1). Taxonomy (GTDB): domain Bacteria; phylum Actinomycetota; class Actinomycetes; order RYN-182; family RYN-182; genus RYN-182. The sequence continues at coordinate 126 of JAOPWU010000114.1, read as the reverse complement.
GCGCATCGCGCAGCTGGACCCGTTCGCCCTCGACCGCGTCGCCGTGGCCAGCCGCGCCTACAGCACCTGGGCCGCCGACCTGCACAGCGCCAGCTGGGCCGCGCACCTCACGGGCCGGCTCGAGTC
>JAOPWU010000106.1 GCA_025965515.1 Mycobacterium sp. | reverse complement strand
CTGCGCCGGTCCGGCGGGTTCTGGCGCGCGAGCCGCTGGGGCTGGACCGCGGCCGGCGTGGTCGGGCTGCTCGTGTGCGCCGTGGGGCCGGTGCCCGCCGCGGAGCAGCGGCTGGCGTGGGTGCGGGTGAGCGTGCTCTGCGCGCTCCTGCTCGGCGTGCCCCCGCTGCTCGCGGCCGGTCGGCCCGTCAGCCTCTACGCGGCGTCGGGGGCCCGGGGTGGGGTGGCGCTGCGCCGCTGGCTGTCCGACGGGGTCGGGGCCTTCCTCGTGGGCCCGCTGACCGGGCCGCTGCTCGTCCCGCTCGGCTTCAGCGTCGTCCTGTTCACCGGCGTCTGGCACGCCAGCGTCACCTCGGCGCTGGCGCAGGCGCTGCTCGGCTTCCTGCTGGTGCCGATCGGCCTGCTGGTCGCGCTGCCCCTGGTCGGGGAGTCGGGTGAGGACGCCTCCGGCGGCATGCTGGCGGCGGGCCTGCTCATCGGCTTCATCGAGCTGCTGGCCGACGCGATCCCGGGCATCGCGCTGCGGCTGCGGACCCACCTGCTCGACCCCGGGTGGGCGCTGGCCGCGCACGGCGGCAACGCCCACGCGGCGCTGGCCGACCAGCGCCTCGCCGGCGCCATCCTCTGGGCCGTCGCGGAGCTGATCGACCTGCCGTTCCTCGTCCTCGTCTTCCGCCGCTGGGTGACCAACGACGTGCGGGAGCAGGCCCGCGTCGACCGGGAGATCGAGGCCACGCCCCTGGTCGCGCCGCAGCCGCGGCCGGACCGCCCCGCCGAGCCGGGACTCGAGGCGCCGTGGTGGGAGACTGACCCGACCCGCCTGGGCGAGGAACGCTCCGCCAAGTACCGGCGGTAGGCCGGCACGGGTAGGCAGGAGCAGGCATGACGACGATCGCAGTCACCGGAGCCACGGACGGCATAGGGCGCGCCACCGCGCGCCGACTGCTCGCGGCCGGGCACCGGGTCCTGGTCCACGCCCGCAGCGAGGAGCGCGGCCGCCCCGTGGTGGACGCGCTGGCCGGCGACGGGGGCGGGGAGGCCGTCCTGGTGACCGGCGACCTGGCGTCCCTCGCCGAGGTCCGGGGCCTCGCCGAGCAGATCCGCGACGCCGGGGGCACGGACGTGCTGATCCACAACGCCGGCGTGTGGGTCCGCGGCGCGGCGCCCCGGCTGTCCGCCGACGGCATCGAGCTGACGCTCGCCGTCAACGTGCTGGCGCCGCACCTGCTGACGGGCCTGCTCGCCGAGGACCTCGCCGCCCGCGAGGGAGCGCGGCTGCTCTGGCTCGGGTCGGGCATGGCGGCGGCCGGCCGCCCCAAGCCCACCGCGCTCGGCGGGGAGCGCGGGCCGCGGCAGGCCTACGCCGACAGCAAGGCCTGCGACATCGCGCTGGCCATGGCCTGGGGCCGGCGGCTGCCGACCGTGGCGTCCGCAGCCTTCGACCCGGGGTGGGTCGACACCAAGCTGGCGGGCCCCGGCGCTCCCGGCAGCCCGGACACCTCGGCCGAGACGCTCGCCTTCTGTGCGACGGAGGCGGACCTGCGGCAGGCCCCCTACTGGCACGACCACGCGCCGACGCCCGTGCCCGGGCGGCTGCGGGACCAGGGCCTGCAGGACGCCATCGCGGCGGTCTGCGACCGGATGACCGGGCTGGCGGCGCCGGCCCGGAGCTAGCGGCTCACCCGGCCGGGCCCTCCAGGGGCGGGGACGATGGTTCGACCTCCTCGGGGTGAGCACCCGCCCGGCCCGTCGCCTGACCCCGGCCCTTGCGGTGGTCGGGACGTCGGGAACGGCGCTGGCGGCACTCCTCATCGTCGGGCCCGGGGGGTTCGGCGCGCAGCCGGCCGCCGCCCCGGCGGTGACCCCGGCAGCCCAGGCGAACGCGCCCGTCGCCCAGACCCTCACGGGGGACTCCTGGTACCCGTCCGGCGCGCGGGTCGGCGTGCTGACGCCGCAGCCCGGCCCGCCGGCCGCTCCCGCCGCGCCCACGAGGCCGGCCCTGCCGTGGACGGAGCACGGGCTGGGCACCCCGCCGTCGCCGTCCCCGCCGCTGTCGCCGCGGCCACTGGGGCCGGTCCGGACGCTGTCGGCCACCGCGCCGCTGGTCAGCCCCGTCCCCATCCCGGCGGAGAGCGGCGAGCCGCACCTGCTGTGCAACGGCGTCGGCGCCCCGCGGGCGCACTACTCGATCAGCCGCGGCGGCCCCACGGGGTGGCAGGTCGTCCGCGACGACGGCGGCACGGTCTTCGACGTGACGTACCGGTACGTAGTCGGGCCGTGGATCGCTCCGACCCCCTGCCCCAGCTGAATCGGCGTCAGCATCACCCTGTCGGCCCAGCCTGAGTCGCCTCACCGTCCTCGGCAGTGTCGGTCCGCCCTGTCACAGTGATCCGGTGACGGTCAGGGACCGGTTGGCTACGCGAGGTCATCGCCCCGGCTTCGCCGTGCCCCGCGCCTGGCTCCGGTGCCTCCCCGCCATCGGCGTCGGGCTCCTGATCTTCGCCGCGATCCCCGGGGGCTGGCGGGGCACCACGCTGACCATCGCCGTCGACGCCGTCGGTGTCCTGCTGCTCGCCGCCACCCTCGTGCTGCGCGCGGTCCGCGTGCCGGGCGAGCGGCTGGGCTGGCTCGCCATCGTCGTCGCCATGGCGGGCTTCCACTACGGGGTCGCCCGCTGGACCACCCCGTCCGCCAACCCCACGGCCCTCGCCGACCACGCCGACGCGATCCTCGCCTGGGGCGTCACCTCGCTCGCGCAGGCCTTGGGGATCCTGCGGCTCAGCCGCGGCTGGACCCGGCGCGGCGACGTGCCGCTGCTGTTCGACGGCGCCACGGCCGGGCTGTCCGCCGCCGCCTGGGCGCTGGTGATCGCGCTCCCGCACACGCACGGGGTCGCCTGGAGCCTGGTCGGCAACGAGGCTGCGGACGCGCTGCTGCTGGCCGTGTCCGTCGCCGTCATGGGCATCTGCCGCTGGCGGCCGCCGCCGATCATCGCCGTGCTCGCCGTGGCGGGGGCGACCTACGCCATCACCGACACGGAGTTCCTGCGGCGGACCGTCGCCAGCGGCTACCTGCCCGGCGGGGTGGTCAGCGTCGGGTACGTCGTAGCCGGGCTGCTCTTCGTGGTCGCGGCCCTGATGGCGCCCGCCCCGCCGCGCCCGGTGCAGGCGGACCACTGGTCCGCCCTCACGGTGCCGATGGCCGCCGCCCTCGCGGCCGTCGCGCTGCTGATCCTCCCCGACGGGGTCCGCGGCGTGCTGCCGCGGGCGCTCGCCGCCTCGGCGATCGTGCTCAGCGCGGCCCGCATCCTCGTGACGTTCCGGGTGCTGCGCCGGCTGCCCGCGCTGCAGGCGCAGGCGCAGACCGACGCGCTCACGGCCGTGGCGAACCGGCGGCACTTCGACGACGAACTGGCCCGTCGGCTCGCGGCGGGCGCCGGTACGGGCCTGCTGCTCGTCGACCTCGACCGCTTCAAGGACGTCAACGACACGTACGGGCACGCGGTCGGCGACGAGGTGCTGCGCCGGGTCGCGGAACGGCTCGTGGCCGGGGTGCGGGAGGGGGACCTGGTGGCGCGGCTGGGCGGCGACGAGTTCGCGGTCCTCGTGGCCGCGTGGGAGCCCGACGAGGTCACCGCGATGGCGGACCACGTACAGGCGCGGCTGGTCGAGCCGTACCGGCTCAGCGTCGGGTCGGTCACCCTGGGCGCGTCCGTCGGCGTGGTGGTCACCCCGCCGTCGCCCGCAGGTGCACTGCCCTCGGCGGACGCGGTGCTGCGCTGCGCGGACGCGGCCATGTACGTGGCGAAGAGCCGGGGCGGCGGGGTCGCGTGCGGGGCGCTGCCGCCCGCCACGCTTGAGGCGTCAAGCATCCGCCCTACGATGCTCTAGTGGACGCACCCGACTGGCTCGACGCCGAGGAACAGCACGCCTGGCGCGCCCTCGCCGGCGTGATGACCCTGCTGCCGGCGGCGCTCGACGCCCAGCTGCAGCGCGACGCGGGGCTGACCCACTTCGCGTACTGGGTGCTCGCGATGCTCTCCGAGGCCCCCGACCGCACCCTCGTCATGAGCGAACTCGCGACGGCGTCGCGGTCGTCCCTGTCGCGGCTGTCGCACGCGGTCACGCGGCTGGAGCGGCAGGGCCTCGTCGCGCGCCGCAAGTCGCCGTCGGACGCCCGCGTCACGCTGCTGCAGCTGACGGACGCCGGCTGGCAGACCGTCGTGGCGGCGGCCCCGGGGCACGCGGCCACGGTCCGGGCGCTGGTGTTCGACGGCCTGAACCGCGACGAGGTCGTCGCGCTGGCGTCCGTCAGCGCGCGGCTGCTGGAGCGGCTGGGCACCACCGCGTGGCCGGGGCCGGCGCCCGCGTGAGCGGGCTCAGGCGGAGCGGTAGAGCAGGCACCACGCGAAACCGAAGGTGCCGCGGTACCAGGTGAGGTACTCGGTGAGCCGCTCGGCGGCGAGCTGCAGCGCGTAGGGGTGGCCCGACAGCTCGAGGCCGGCACGCCAGTCGGACTCCCACGAGTCCAGCTCGTGCATCGTCGACGTGGTCAGCCACAGCACGCCCCACCCGGCCGCGGTGAGTTCCGCCGCCAGCTCGGGCAGCGTCGGCAGGTCGCCGAGGATGCTGACGGCCTCCTCGCTGGGCTCGGCCTCCCAGAAGCCGTCGCCCAGCAGCAGCACGCCGCCGGGGGCGACGCGCTCGTACAGCTCGGCGTGGCAGGTCGCGCGGTCGGCCCACAGGTGGCTGCTGCCGACGCTGATGAGGACGTCGGGGGCGGGGTCGTCGGCCAGCTCGCCGGTCGGGTCCTCCTGCGGGGGGAGCGCCGCGTCGGCCTCGACGAACCGCGCCCGCCAGGCGAGGCCGCGCCGCGCGGCCGCGGTGCGGGCGACGCCCAGCACCCGCTGGTCGGTGTCGACCCCCACGCCCTGCGCCCGGGGCAGCGCCTCCAGCAGCCGCAGCAGCAGCTCGCCCTGCCCGCAGCCGAGGTCGGCGATGGTGACCGGGGCGCTGCGCCCCACCAGGTCGGCGATGCGCGTCACGAGCTCGGCGGCCCGCTCCGGGCCGAGGGGCGCGTTGAACGTCAGGCGGCTGTGCGCCAGGGCGAGCAGCTCGGCGGCGCTGAGTTCCGGCTCGGTCTCTTCGGTCACCGCACCCACCGGCCCCTGGGTGAACCCCCTGCCGGAGCGGGCCGTGGACACGGCGGCGACGGCGGCGCGCGCGTTCTCGGTGGTGGTCACGCGCCCATCCTGCCGGTCCGGGGGCCCGCTGCCCACCGCCGTTGCGGTAGTCGTCACGTCCTGGACGGGCAAGAGTCCGGGGACGCCGCTCCCCGGCGGTCCCGCACGTGGCACGATGGCCGGTCGGCGGCTGTCCCGGCCCCGCACCGACAGCACCGGAGGGGGACGTCGTGAGCCAGGCCGCCGCCGATGCGCTGGCGCTGCTCGACGTCGTCCTGGGCGATCTGCCGGGCGCGGCGCCCCGCGAGGGCCAGCGCGCGATGGTCGAGGCGGTCGCCACCGCGCTGGTCGAGGACCGGCACCTGCTGGTGCAGGCCGGCACGGGCACCGGCAAGTCGCTCGCCTACCTCGTCCCCGCGCTGGCGCGCCGGCGGACCGTGCTGATCGCGACGGCGACGAAGGCGCTGCAGGCGCAGCTGATCGAGAAGGACCTGCCCCGGGTCGTGGCAGCGGTGAGCAAGCGCTACAAGCGGCCGGTCACCGTCGCGCTCGCGAAGGGCCGCCGGAACTACCTCTGCCTCGAGCGGGTGCACGGGGACTCCGCGGAGGGCGACACGCTGGAGCTCGGCGTCACCGGGCGGCAGGAGGCGCAGGTCCGCCGGCTGCACGCGTGGGCGGACGAGACCGACGCCGGCGACCGCGACACCGTGCCCTTCACGGTCGACGACGCGGCCTGGCGGGCGGTGAGCGTCGACGGCCGCGACTGCCTCGGCAGCCGCTGCACGTTCCGCGACGACTGCTTCGCCGAGCGCGCCCGGGCGCAGGTGCAGGCGGCGGACGTCATCGTCGCGAACCACTCGCTGCTGGCGCTCGACGTCTGCACCGACATAGCCGTGCTGCCGAAGCGCGACGTCGTCATCCTCGACGAGGCCCACGAGCTGGACCGGTTCGTCACGGAGGCGCTGACGGCGGAGGTGTCCGCGACGGCCACGGCGCGGGCCGTGCGGCTGGCCGGCCCGCTCGTCCGGGCGGACACCAAGGACCTGCTCGGGCAGGCGTTGGTGGACGTCGACGGGATGCTCGCGGGGCTGCCCGAGGGGCTGCTGCCCGGGCTGCCCGAGGGTGCGGGCGTCGTGCTGCAGGCGCTGCAGCGGGCGGCCGAGCGGGGGGCGACCGAGCTGGGGCCGGACGACGACGCCGAGGAGGGCGAGGCCCGCGACGTGCGCGCGAAGGCCGCACTGCGGGAGCTCGCCGACGCGGCCGCGGCGCTGCTGGCCGCGGGGCCGTTCCACGCGCTGCACGTGGTGCGGGCGAAGCCGGGGTCGCCGGGTGTCCTGCGCGCGTCGCCGTTGCGGGTGGACCGGCCGCTGGCGGAGCGGCTGCTGACGCGCACGCCCGTCATCGCGACCAGCGCCACCCTCACGGTGGACGGCGGTTTCGAGCACGTCGCCCGGCAGCTCGGCTTCGGCCGCGAGCTGGGCGAGGACGACGGCGAGCCCCGGGAGTGGACCGGCGTCGACGTCGGCAGCCCCTTCGACTACCCCCGGCAGGCGCAGCTCTACGTCGCCGCGGACCTGCCGGACCCGCGGCAGCGTGACGCGTGGGCCGAGGCGGTCGACGACCGGGTGGTGGAGCTGGTCCGGGCGGCGGGCGGCCGGACGCTGGCGCTGTTCAGCTCCCGCGCCGCCGCGGTGCGTGCCGCGACGCGGGTGCGCGACGAGCTGGACGTGCCCGTGCTGCTGCAGGGCGAGGACACCGACGTGCGGCTGGCATGGCGCTTCGCCGGGGACGCCGCGACGTGCCTGTTCGCGACGCGGGGCTACTGGCAGGGGATCGACGTGCCGGGCAGCGCCTGCCAGCTCGTGATCATCGACCGGCTGCCGTTCACCTACCTCGACGACCCGCTCCACAAGGCCCGGGTGCAGGCCGCGGGCGGCGACTTCGCCGGCTTCGCCGCCGTGGCGATCCCCGAGACCGCCATGGCGCTGGCGCAGGGCGCGGGTCGGCTGATCCGGCGCGGGGACGACCGGGGGGTGGTGGCGGTCCTCGACCCGCGGCTGGCGACGGCCGGCTACCGGCACCGCCTGCTGCGGTCGCTGCCACCCATGTACCGGACGTCGGACACGGGCGCGGTGCTGCGCAGCCTCACGGCCATCGACGCGTCGGCGCCCCCGCCGCTCCCGGTGGGGCCGGAGCCGGGCCGGGACCGGGCCCGGACGGCGCCCCGGCAGCGGACGTCGCCGGACGCGAAGGCCGCCGCGGGCGCCTGAGGCGCCAGCCGGTGAGGGGCGCGTGATCACCGGGAGATAGGTGCGATACGCACCACATCGGGCGGACAACGGATGATCCTCCGTTTAGCCTGGGAAACCGGAGCCGTCGCTCCGCATCCCCCCAGTGCCCTTCCAGGAGTACCCATGGCTTCGGCCGACCACCGCGTCCATCATCAGGTCACCTTCACCGTGCTGGCCGCCGGCGTCGGCGCGTTCGCGCTGCTGCAGTCCCTGGTGACACCGGTCCTGCCGACGATCCAGACGGCGCTGCACACCTCGCAGAACACCGTGACCTGGGTGCTGACGGCGTACCTGCTCTCGGCGTCGATCTTCACGCCGATCCTCGGCCGCATCGGGGACATGGTCGGCAAGGAGCGGATGTTCGTCGCGACGCTCGTCGCGCTCGCCGCCGGCTCCGTGCTGGCCGCGGTCGCCACCTCGGTGGGCGTCATGATCGTGGCCCGGGTGATCCAGGGCGTCGGCGGTGGCGTGCTGCCCCTCGCGTTCGGGATCGTCCGCGACGAGTTCCCGCGGGAGAAGGTCGCCGGCGCCGTCGGATCGCTCGCTGCCCTCACGGCCGTCGGTGGCGGCCTCGGCATCGTGCTGGCCGGTCCGATCGTCGACGCGCTGGACTACCACTGGCTGTTCTGGATCCCGCTGATCATCGTGGCTGCCGCCGCCGCTGCTGCGCACTTCTTCGTGCCCGAGTCGCCGGTCCGCACCCCGGGACGGATCGGCTGGGGCGGGGCCGTGCTGCTGTCGGGCTGGCTCGTCGCGCTGCTGCTCGCCGTCAGTGAGGCCCCGAGCTGGGGCTGGGGCTCCCCCAAGGTGATCGGCCTGCTCCTGGTGGCCGTCGTCATGGTCGTGCTGTGGGTCGTGGTGGAGAGCCGCTCCGCCCACCCGCTCATCGACATGAAGATGATGCGCGTGCGGACCGTGTGGGCCACGAACCTGGTGGCGCTGCTCTTCGGCGTCGGCATGTACGCGACCTTCGCGTTCCTGCCCGAGTTCCTGCAGACCCCGAAGTCGTCCGGCTACGGGCTCGGCGAGAGCGTCACGAAGTCCGGCCTGCTGCTGCTGCCAATGAGCGTGACGATGTTCGTGCTGGGCCTCGCGTCCGGGAAGCTCGCGCAGCGGTTCGGCTCCAAGGCCGTGCTGATCGCCGGTTCGGCCATCAGCATCGTGCCGTTCGGCATGCTGGCCTTCGCCCACTCCCACGTGTGGGAGATCCTCGTGGCCATGGCGGTCCTGGGGATCGGGTTCGGCATGGCGTTCTCCGCCATGAGCAACCTGATCGTGGCGGGCGTGCCCGCGGAGCAGACCGGCGTCGCCAGCGGCATGAACGCGAACATCCGGACCATCGGTGGTGCCCTCGGCGCCGCCCTGATGGCCAGCGTCGTCACGGCCGGCTCGGGTGCGCACCAGCTCCCGAAGGAATCCGGCTACACCCACGGCTTCGCCCTGCTGGGCATCGCCACGGTCCTCGCGGCGCTCGCCGGGCTCCTGGTCCCGACGGTGCGCCGGCTCGCGGCGAGGCCCGCGGAGCCGGTCGTCGAGATGCGGCACCCGGAGCTGGGCCTGGTGGCCGCCGGCACGCTGCAGGGCGCGGACTCCGAGTAGTCGGCGGCGTGACCACCACCCTTCCCGTCGGCGTCCCGGCGCGGCCCCTGCGCCGGGACGCCGCGGAGAACCGGCAGCGGATCCTCGCGGCCGCGGCGACCGTCTTCGCCGAGCACGGCCTGGACGCCGGCGTCGAGGAGGTCGCCCGCGCGGCCGGGGTCGGCATGGGCACGCTCTACCGGCGGTTCCCGACGAAGGACGCGCTGGTCACCGAGCTCGTGGTGGAGCTGCTGAGCGAAGTGGCGGACGAGGCGCGCAGCGCGCTCGCGCACGCCGACGGGCGGGGCCTGCACCGGTTCCTGCGGGCGACCGCCGAACGGCAGGCCGCACACCGGGGCTGCCTGCCGCGGCTCTGGGACGAGTCCGGCGCCGAGGGACTGGCGTTGGAGATCCGGGGGCTCATCGCCGAGCTGCTCGCCGACGCGCAGGCGCACGGTGAGGTCCGCTCCGAGCTGAGCGTCACGGACATCTCCGTGCTGCTCTGGGCCGTCCGCGGGGTCATCGAGACGGGGCGCGAAGCGGCGCCGGAGGCCTGGCGGCGGCACCTCAGCGTGGTGCTCCTCGGGCTGGCACCGTCCCCCGAGCCGCTGGACGGGGAGCCGCTGTCCGCCGAACAGGTGGGCCGGGTGGGGAAGGCCCGTCGCGCCGTTACCTGATCTTCTCGACGGTCCCGTCGGGGAAGCGCTTCTCGACGCCCAGCAGGTGGTTGCCGATGTCGCGGATGCCACCCTGGACCGCGACCTCGGCCGCCCAGTCCTTCTTCGGGTGGGCGAAGGTGCCGAGGGGCTGGAAGGTCGCCGCGCCGCGCGGGCGGGCCGCCGGGGTGGTCGCCGAGGTGTTGATGTGCGACAGCCGCAGGCGCCACTGGTGCTCCGCGACGACGGTGCGGCTGTTGAGGATCACGACCACCCGCGGGCGGTAGCCCCAGCTGCTCTCCACCGAGGCCAGCCGCGCGGGCGTCGGGGCGAGGCTCACGAAGTCGCTCAGCATGGTCAGCCAGTCGGGCAGCGTGATGTCCGTGAGGCTGGCCTCGAGCTTCGTGGCGTCGATGGTGTTCTGCGCGTGGAGCAGCGCCGGCGGCAGGTCGTCGGCCGTCAGCTCGACGGGCTCGGGCCGCAGCTGGCTGACCAACTCGCGGCGGCGGTCGGCCTCCACGTCGTACAGGTCCAGCAACGAGGCCGCCGACAGCAGCCCGTTCTGCTCGATGCCGGGCCACGCGTCCACCTCGGTGACGTGGAACAGCCGGGGGTAGGCGGTGACGAACTCGGGGACCTTCACGCGTGCTTCTTTCGTCGTAGAGCCGGGAGCCGGCAGTCAGTATCCGGCATGACGCCCCGTTTGCGGGTCGATGGACGCTTCGCGCTCACGGCATTTCGGCGGCCTGTGTCTGTTCCAGGTCGGCGAAGGCGGCGGCCAGCGCGGGGGCCAGCGGCCGGCCGAGCCGCCGCAGCAGGTCGGCGACCGTGAGGCTGCAGGCGAGGCCCAGCTGCCGCGGGTCGACCGCGGGGGTCTCCTCGTCGGTGACCGACAGGGTGCCCGCGAGGACCAGGACGACGGCGTGCGGGTCGAGGTCCGGCAGCCAGGGCAGCGCTCCCCGGACGACCTCGGCGAGCACGGCGCGGACGTCGTCGGCGTCGAGGCCGTCGGGGTGGGCCTGCTCGACGAGGCTGAGCACGAGGCGTTGGAGGACCAGGCGCAGCTGCGCCTCGTCGCAGGCGAGCAGCCGTTCCGCCGCTTCGGTGAGCGCCGGGGCGTCCTGGCCCTGCGCGGCCTGGACGGCTGCGGTGACGGCGCGCTCGATGGCGCGGCCGGAGGGGGGCAGGCGGGTCACGGGGTCATCCTGCCGCCGATGGCCGGGCCGGGTGCGCTGGGCCGCGATCGACGGCCCGTGGCGGCAAC
>JAOPWU010000098.1 GCA_025965515.1 Mycobacterium sp. | reverse complement strand
TGTGCCTCGTCGCCACCGCGGATGCGGACGGCAGCTGCGACGTCTCCCCGAAGGGCGACCCGCCCGGCTCCGTCCTCGTGCTGGACGAGCAGACCCTCGTGCTGCCCGAACGGCCCGGCAACCGGCGCGTCGACGGCTTCCGCAACATCCTGGTGAACCCGCACGTCGGGCTGCTGTTCGTCGTCCCCGGCCGCGGCGACAGCCTCCGGGTCAACGGCGGGGCCCGGCTGGTCCGCGACGCCCCCTGGTTCGACCGGCTCGTCGTGCGCGGCCACCGGCCCGCGCTGGCCCTGGTGGTCGACGTGCGCGAGGTGTTCTACCACTGCTCGAAGGCGTTCCTGCGGTCGAAGCTCTGGGAGCCGGCGAGCTGGGACCCCGACGCGCTGCCCTCCCGCGCCCGGCTCGCGCACCGCGAGAGCCCGGAGGTGCCGCTCGCGGACCTGGAGCGGCACTACAGCCCGGCCGAGTACGAACGTGGCCTCTACGCCGAGGGGACGGGGACCGCGCCGAGTACCCACCCGGCCAGCTCCTCGTAGCCCCCTTCGGGCCCGACCAGGCTGTGGACCAGGGACACCCGGTCGGCCCGCCAGGCCACCGGCACCCGGGGCAGGCCCGGCACCACCCGCACGGCCCGCCCCCGGGCGATGGTCAGGTGCCCCCGCCAGCGCCGCCGGTCCCCCGCCGGCTGCCCCGCGGCCAGCAGCTCCTCCCGCACCCGCGCCGCCAGGTCGGCGAGCCCCGGCCCCTCGACGCCCACGTACAGCGCGCTGGGGAAGGTGGCCGCCCCGGTGACCGACAGGGCGAGCGGACCCCCGCCCGCCGCCGCCGCGGCGAGCGGGGCGCGCAGCGGCTCGTCGTCCGGCACCTCGCCGAGGAACGCGAGCGTGACGTGCCAGCGGTCGGGTGCCACCGGGCGGAACTGCGGGCCCACGGGCAGTGCCGGCAGAGCACAGGCCAGCCGCGTCCGCACGGCCGGGGGCGGCACCAGCGCCACGAAGAGCCGCACGGCGATCAGCCCACCGGCCTGGGTGCGCGTCGGGTCCGCCCCAGGCGGACGGCGTACAGCACCGCGCTCGCCACGAAGAGCGCCGCGGTGACCGCCAGCCAGTGGCCCAGGTACGGCGACGAGCCCAGGCGGGACACGAACCGCACCGTGTCCTCGGAGTGCCGGGTGATGAGCGGCCAGAACAGCAGCAGGAGCAGCAGCGACAGGCCGGCCGGCACGCGCACGTAGTTCACCACCGGCACGGCGGCGGGGGGCCGCACCGAGCGACGGGCGCGGAGACCGGCCAGCAGGGAGCGGTCCGCGAGCGCGTACAGCGGGAAGAGCACGAGGTCGTGCGCGACCGCCGCCCCGACGAACCACACCGCGACGCGGACCGGGAGCGGACCGAGGCTGATCCGGTACGCGGCGTAGGCCGCCAGCGCGAACAGCGCCAGGTGCCCCAGCAGGTGCAGCGGATGGGCGCCGTAGAAGCCGCGCCACCGGCCCAGCGGCTCGGTCGAGGCGCGAGGCTGCGGCTCCTGGGAGGGCAGGGGGGCGGTCATGCGGTGAACTCGATCGCGCTGACCCACTTGGTGTTGTGCACCCCCGGGACGGCCGGGACGATCACCCGGGCCGGGTACCCGTGGTCCAGCGCCAGGTCCTCGCCGTTGACCTTCAGGGCCAGCAGCGCGTGGGGGTCGGTGACCTGGTTGCCGTTCAGCGTGGCGCGCGCGAAAGCGCCCGCCTTCTCCAGCGACCGGACCTGCGCGCTGCGCGGGGACGGCACACCGGCGACCAGCGCGAGGTCCCGCAGCCGGACGCCCGTCCACGTCTGGCCGGTGGCCCAGCCCTCCACGCAGGCGATGGGCAGGTGGACGGTGTACTGCGGCATCGCCAGCAGCTGGGCGCGGCTGAGCCGGACCGGTGTCGGCCCGGTGAGCGCGAGCCGGTAGTCGGTGCCGGTGTCCGCGGCGGTGACCTGCGCGGCGGTCGCCGTCCGGTTGACCGGGAAGTGGTTCGCCCCGCTGCCGGCGGCGCGGCCGCGGGCGTCCAGCACGGCCGTGCCGCGGAAGGCCCCGCCGATGCGCGCGCCGACGGTCACGAGCGTGACGAGCAGCGACCCGCCGGCCACGGCCGCGAGCACGCCGCGCCGCGACGCCGTCGGGGGCGCGGGGTCGACGGCGACCAGGCCGTGCACGTCCAACGGCTCCGGCACGGTGTGCGCGACGTCGGTGCGCAGCTCGTCGCGCAGCCGCCGCGTCCGCAGGGAGCGCCGCATCGTCGGGAACTTGATCGCGACGTGGACGACGAACGCCCCGATGAAGATCCAGGCGCCGAAGTAGTGCGCCGTGTAGAAGTCGAAGCCGAAGACGTAGTCGTACTGGATGTTCAGCACGCCGGTGACGAACTCGAACAGCACGCTGCCGACGAGCAGCAGCAGCGACGCCCGCTCCACCAGGTGCGCGAGCGAGCGGACCGGCGGCCAGGTGAAGAGCTTGGGGATCACCGACCAGAGCTTGGCCAGCACGACGGGGATCAGCGCCAGGCCCAGTCCGACGTGGATGCCCTGGTTCAGCCGGTACAGCCAGGCGGGGTGCGTCGGCCAGGCGAAGTAGGGCAGGTGCAGCGGCCCCACGCGGGCGGGGAACGCGTTGCCCGCGAACTGCGGCTGGTAGGCGATGAACGACAGCAGCCCGGTGACGATCACGAACGGCAGCCCGATCAGCAGCACCAGCCCGAACACGGAGGTGAGCCACGGCCCCCGGATGGGGCTGCGCCACGCCCGGTCACGGAACGGACCGGGCAGCGGCCGGGCGGCGAGCGCCCGCCAGAGCGGCGCCGGGAAGCCGTAGGTGACCGGGCGGGGGGGCGCGCCGTCCCCGCCAGGGGGAGCCCCACGGGCCTCCTCGGGTACTCGCGTCGCCACGCCGGCCACTCCTCACGCCGCGCCGCGCCCCGCCGGACCCGGCGGGCCAGGGGACTGCGGCCGTCCGGGAATCAGCGTGGCGGACCACCACCACCCTCACAAGTCGAGAGCGGGGGCTGCCCGGGGAGACGCGTCAGGTGCGGAACTGGTCCAGCCGCTGCTGCACGGTCTGGGCGAGGGCCGCGAGCCGGTCCGCGGCGGCGCCGGCCTGCTCCGCGGTCCGGGCGGTGGCCCCGGCCGTGGTCGCGAGGGCGGTGACGTTGCCGCTGATCTCCGACGTGCCCTGCGCCGCCTCGGTGACGCTGCGGGCCATCTCCGCCGTCGTCGCCGTCTGCTCCTCGACGGCCCCCGCGATGGTGGTCTGGCTGCCGCTGATCGTCTCCATGAGCGCGGTGATCTCCTGGACCGCCGCGGCCGCCGACACCGCGTCCGCCTGCAGGCTGTTCACCCGCGTGACGATGTCCTCGGTGGCATTCGCGGTGCTCTGGGCGAGCTCCTTGACCTCGGTGGCGACCACGGCGAAGCCCTTGCCGGCCTCCCCGGCGCGCGCCGCCTCGATCGTGGCGTTGAGGGCGAGCAGGTTCGTCTGCTGCGCGATCGACGTGATGACCTTGACGATCTCGCCGATCTGCTCGGAGGAGACCCCGAGCTGGATGACGGTGCGGCTGGTCGCCTCCGCCTTCGCCACTGCGTCGGTGGCGACCCCGACCGCCTGCGTGGCGTTGTTCGAGATCTCGCTGATGCTGGCGCCCATCTCCTCGGTGCTCGCGGCGACCAGGTGGACGTGCGAGGTCACCTGGCTGGACGCCGCGGCCAGCGCCTCGGCCTTGCCGGAGGTGTCCTCCGCCGTGCCGTGCATCTCGCGGCCCAGCTGGGTCAGCTCCTCCGCCGTGGCGGTCACTGCCGCGGCGTCCGAACGCACGGCCCGCAGCGTGTCGGCGATCTTGGCGGTGAACAGGTTGAACGCCGCCGCCAGCTGCCCGATCTCGTCGCTCTTCGAGTCGTCGGCCCGCTGCGTCAGGTCGCCGTCGCCGTTCGCGATCTCGTAGAGCCGGCCCCGCAGCGCGTGGATGGGCGCGGTGATCTTGTTGGCGAGCAGCACGGCGAGGCCGGCCGCGAGCAGGACGGCGATGAGCGTGACCACGAGAATGGTGTCGCGCAGCGAGGTGGACGCCGCCATGACCTTGCTCATGGGCAGCGAGACCAGCAACGTCCAGGTGTCGGAGGTGCTCACCTTCACCGGCACGTAGATCTGCAGCGCGTCGCCGCCGAACCGGCCGTCGTGGACGACGAGCCGCTGGGTCGCGCCGGCCTGGGCCACGCCCGTGGCGCGCTTGCCGAGCGCGTCGGCGAGCGGCTTGCCGATCTGGGCCGCGTCGGGGCTCGCGACCACGGTGCCCGAGCCGGTGATGAGGGTGGCGTAGCCGTTGCCGTAGGGCTTGATCGCGCCGATCTGCTGCTGCAGCGTCGCGAGCGCCATGTCGACGCCCGCCACGCCGGCGAACTGGCCGTTGACCAGGATCGGGGCGGTGAGCGAGGTCATCAGGGTCTCGGTGCCGTTGACCTTGTAGGTGTACGGGTCGACGACCTTCTCGCTCTTGCTGTTCTTGGCGAGCAGGTAGTAGTCGCCGGCGCCAGGCTTGTCGTAGTCGGCGAGCGGGGCGAGCGTGATGTCGGAGCCGCTGCGCGACCAGTACGGCAGGTACCGGCCCGTGGCGTCGGTGCTGCTCTGGCCGAGCGCGGCCCGGTCGTTCCCGTCGACGGCGTTCGGCTCCCAGCCGGTCCACGTGCCCAGGTAGGAGGGCGACGCGGCGAGGATCCCCTTCAGCGTCGCGTCGATCTCGGACCGCTGGAGGGGACCGGCCGCCCGCTGCGAGGCCAGGCCGCTCGCCAGATCCTCCGCCGTGCGCATCGCCGCGGCCAGCCCGCGCTGGGTGTCGGCGGCGTTGCGCTCGGCGAGCTGCTGGCCGTAGTCATTGGCCTGCTGCCGGGCGAGCGAGGAGGTGCGGACCATGACCACGCCGACGATGACGGCGCTGGTCGCGATGAGCATCACGACCATGGCCGCAACGATGCGCGTTCGAACGGTCATCCGGGACATGGCTCACTCTCCGCGCGGTGATCTACCGCTTCCGGCCCCTGTATCGGAGGATGCCGGGGATTGATGAACGCGTCCCGGATGCGCCGCTACGAAACGCTCAGCCCCGCGCCGGCCGGCTGGGCAGCGCCAGCCGGTTGATGCGGTTCAGGACCTGCAGGTACTGCTTCCAGAGCGGCCCGGTCGTGTACTCGATGCCGAATTCCTCGCAGAGCGCCTGCACCTTCGGCGAGATCTCGCTGTACCGGTTGCTGGGCAGGTCCGGGAAGAGGTGGTGCTCGATCTGGAAGGACAGGTTGCCCGACATCAGGTGGAACAGCGGGCCGCCGGTGAGGTTGGCGGAGCCCATCATCTGCCGGACGTACCACTCGCCCCGGGTCTCCCCGTCGAGCTGCTCCTCCGAGAACTGCGCCGCCCCGTTGGGGAAGTGGCCGCAGAAGATGATCGCGTGCGACCACACGTTGCGGACCAGGTTCGCCGTGACGTTGCCGGCCACCACGGGCGCGAAGAACGGTCCCGCGAGCGCGGGGAACACCAGGTAGTCCTTGGTGACCTGCTTGCGCACCTTGCGGCCGATGCCCTTGAGCTGGTGCCACATCACCTTGGGGCTCTTCTTGCGCGCCAGGACCTGCTCGACCTCCAGGTCGTGCAGCGCGACGCCCCACTGGAAGAACAGCGACAGCAGCACGTTGTAGACCGGGTTCCCCAGGTAGTAGGGGGTCCACTTCTGCTCCTCGCTCATGCGCAGGATGCCGTAGCCCACGTCGCGGTCCTTGCCGACCACGTTCGTGTACGTGTGGTGCATGTAGTTGTGCGAGTGCTTCCAGCTCTCGGCCGGGGACATGGTGTCCCACTCCCAGGTGGTGGAGTGGATCTCCGGGTCCCGCATCCAGTCCCACTGGCCGTGCAGGATGTTGTGGCCCAGTTCCATGTTCTCGAGGATCTTGGCGACGGACAGCGCCGCGGTCCCGGCGAGCCAGGCGGGCGGCAGGACGCCGGCGAACAGCAGCGCGCGGCCGGCGATCTCGAGGCTGCGCTGCGCCTTGATGACGGAGCGGATGTAGTCGGCGTCGCGCTGGCCGCGGTCCGCGAGGACCTCGTCGCGCAGCGCGTCGAGCCGGCGGCCGAGTTCCTCGATGCGCGCGGGCGTGAGTCCGCTGCCGGGGATGGCGTCGTACTCGGGGACGAGGTGCAGCGGGGGGGCCGTCTCGACGGTGGGGTCGACGGTCGGGCGGGGCAGGGTGGCGGTGGTCATGGGAGGTCCTCCGGGTTCGGCGTTCGGTCAGGGACGCGGTGCCGTACGGGTGGGGAAGGTCAGCGGGCGAGCGTGACGTCGCCCGCGGCGGCGGAGATGCAGGTCTGGATGAGGTCACCCGGCTCGCCGTGGACGTCGCCGGTGCGCAGGTCGCGCACCTGGCCGGCCTTCAGCGGGGTGACACAGCCGAAGCAGATGCCCATCCGGCAGCCGCTGGGCATGAGGACGCCCGCGGCCTCGCCGACGTCCAGCAGCGGGGTGCTGCCGTCGGCGTCGACGGTGGTGCCGGCGGCGTCGAAGCGGACGCTGCCGCCAGCGCCGTCGGGGACGGCGAGGACGGGCGGGGCGAACCGCTCGACGGTCAGGAGCTCCGTTCCGGCGAAGAACGCCTCCAGGGCGTCCAGCAGGCCCGCCGGCCCGCAGGCGTAGGCCGCGCGGGCCTCCCAGTCGGGCACGAGGCTGGGCAGCTCGCCTGTCGTCAGCAGGCCGTGGACGTCGGTGTGCCGCTCGACGAGCCGGAACCGCGGGTGACGGGCCGCGAGCTCCCGCAGCTCCGCCGCGAAGATGACCTCGGCAGCGGTGAGCGCGCTGTGCAGCAGCACGATGTCGGGGAGGTCCCCGGCGGCCGCGAGTTCCCGGAGCATGCCCATCACGGGCGTGATCCCGCTGCCCGCGGTGACGAAGAGCAGCCGCTCGGGGCCGGGCTCCGGCAGCACGAAGGTCCCTTGCGCCTGGGTGATGCGCAGCACCTGGCCGACGGCGGCGGTCGCCGCGACGTGCCGGGAGACGAAGCCCCCGGCGATCGGCTTCACGGTGATGGAGATGAGGCCGTCCGGGCGGACGGGGCCCGTGAGGGAGTAGGAGCGCTGGTGCAGCACGCCGTCGATCTCGACGCTGATGCTGATCCACTGCCCGGCGCGATGGCCGGCCCAGGCGGCGCCCGGCCGCAGGGTCAGGCTGACGGCCCCGGCGGCCTCCCGCCGGACGTCGACCACGCGGGCGCGGAGCACGGTGGTCGACGCGAGCGGGTCGACCAGGGCGAGGTAGTCGGCCGGGACGAGCGGGGTGGCCACCGCGGCGGCGGCGCGGGTCAGCCAGGGCCGCAGGGGCGACGGGCGGGGCGCGAGCCGGGTGGGCTGGGTGCCGAAGAACATGACATGACCGTCGCACGGGTCGATGTCACATCGCAAGGGCCGGGTGTCGTATCCTGTGTCACATGAGCACCGAACCCGGCGATGACACGCTCCTGACGATCGACCAGTTGGCGCACGCCAGCGGCGTGACGGTGCGCAACGTCCGCTCCTACCAGGCCCGCGGCCTGCTGCCCCCGCCCACGGTGCGCGCCCGGACCGGCTACTACAACCCCGACCACCTCGCCCGGCTCGAGCTGATCAAGGAGCTGCAGGGGGAGGGCGTCAAGCTCGACACCATCAAGCGGCTGCTGGACACCACGGGGGGCTCCACCGACCAGGTGCTGGGCTTCGTGCGGCGGATCCGCGAGCTGTTCGGCGCGCAGCCGCCCCAGATCGCCGGCGTCGGCGAGCTGACCGAGCGGTTCGGCGCCGGCAACCCGGCGCTGCTGAAGCGCGCCGAGCGGCTCGGCTTCCTGCGCCGCATCGACGACGACCAGTACGAGGAGATCAACCCGCGCCTCGTCGGGATCGGGCAGGAGCTGGCCGAGCTGGGCATCCCCGCCGAGCGCAGCATGGAAGTGGCCGAGAGCCTGCGCCGGCACGCCGACGCCATCGCGAAGACGTTCGTGCAGCTGTTCCTCGACGAGATCTGGAAGCCCTTCGAGGCGTCCGGGCGCCCCGACGACCAGTGGCCGCGGCTGCACAGCACCATGGAGCAGCTGCGGGCGCTGTCCGGCGACGGGCTGCTGGCGATCCTCGACGTGGCCATCGGCGAGCGCCTCGACGTCACGTTCGGCCGCGACATCGCCCGTACCGTGCGGGTGCCGCACGACCGGGCCGAGAGTGGTGACCGCGCCGCCGACGCGTGAGCGTCAGGCCGGGCCGAAGATCTGGTGCACCGCGTCGACGCGGAGCTCCTCCAGCGTGTCCGCCTGCCGGCGGCCCTGGGCGATGAACCCGTCCAGCTGGTCGGGATCGAGCCGGTCGTCGGTCTCCGCAAGCTCGCGGAGCGTGCGGAAGCCGCAGACCTTGCCCTCGACCGCGACCCGCATGATCTCGAGTTCCTCTAGGTCGGACAGGGGCGAGCGGTCCACCAGGTGGCCGTTGGGCTTCAAGCGCGCCGCCTTCTCCAGCAGCCAGCCCGCGAGGATCTTGTACTCCCGGACCGGCAGCCCCAGGTTCCGCAGGATCTCCCGCAGCGCCTGCCGCTCGCCGGAGATCTCCTCGGCGACCCGGGCCAGGGCGGCCCCGGCGGGCGTCCCGGCCTGGCGGCGCGCCGCGCGCGCAGCCAGCTCGCCACCCAAGCCGGAGCCGGCCAGGTGGTCATTGATGTAGATCCCCAGCAGCGGGCCGGTCTTCCCCGCCACGGCGGTGGCGGACCGCGGCTGCCGCTGCCCGTCCGGCGTTCCCGACGCTGCCATGTGCCCTCCCGGCCTGGTGATTGGCCTCGGACCTCCCCGGAAGCCCGACGCGGAAACGGCCGCGGCCGGATCAGGCCGCCAGCGAGGCGCCGGCTGCCGGCCGGCAGAAGCGCGCGGCCGCCCACGCGAAGAACGCGGCGTTCACCTGGGAGCGCCAGCGGGCGCCCCGCACGATGCGCGGCCCCCACTCCGGGCGTTCGGCCACCAGCGGCTCCACCGCGTTGTCCAGCCAGTCCTTGCCGTGGCGCGGGTCGACCTCGGCGTGCACCGCGTAGAACGGCACGGCGTCCGCCGGGCAGTCGAGCCGGTCCAGCGCCTGCAGCACGAGGCGGCAGCGCGGGCCCGCCTGCAGCTCGATCAGGCCGAGCGCCCCGACCATCTCCGGCTGCAGCGCGTGGTTGGTGGCCAGCAGGCCACCCAGCGCCGTCCGCTCGAGCGCCTCGACGGGCAGCTCCTCGTCCGGGGTCCGGCGGATGCCGAGCGCGGCCACCAGCCGGTCGTGCAGCACGGTGTGGACGGCGTCGGGGTCGCCGTTGCCCATCTCGTCCCAGTAGTTCTGCGCCAGCTCGCCCTTCGGCCGGCCCGCCAGCCCCACCTGGCAGTCGGCGACGAGGTCGTCGAAGCCGGCGTCGGGACCACCTTCCAGGCTCAGGAACTCGACCAGTTCCTCCCGGTCGGCCTCCCGGGCCACCCACCGGTACACCGGCGGCAGCCGGTCCGCCGCCGCCAGCGCCCGCAGCTCGGCGGCCACCGCGGCCGGGCGTGTCAGGCTCGCGGCGGCATCGGGCAGCGGCCCCAGGTCGGCGAGCCAGCTCTGCTCCAGCGACCACTTGAGCGCCGCCACCGTGGGGTGACCCGCCAGCATGCTGCGCTGCAGCGCGGCGGCGTCCGCGTGCTCGCCCAGGTGCAGGTCGTAGATCGCGGCGAGGGTCCGGACGCGGTCGCGCCGCCCCACCCGCTGCGGCACGTCCCCGGCGGCCCCTTCCCCGCCCGCCAGCACCCGCTGCAGCAGGGCCCCCGCCGTGCCGGTGTCCGTCCCGGCCAGGGCGCGGCGCACGGTCTCGGTTCGGGGACGAGGGGTCGTCGTGCTCATGGGAACTCCTGCTCGGCATGGCGCGCACGGACGGTGGGCGCGCGATCACGGGTGCCGTGCCCTTCCTGGCGGCCGGACAATCGCCGGGCGACCCATTCCCAGCACGATCGGCCGGGCACAATCGGTTGGGAAGTCGGACCGTGCTCGGGTACGGTCGGCGCCATGACGAGCACGGCCGCGCCCGCGCCCTCCGCCGCCCGCGGGCCCGCGGCGCCGGGCCCCCGGCGGCGGCTCCCCCACCGCGCGTGGGCGGTCGCGGCGGTCACCTTCGTCGCGCTGGTCGGGGCCGCGGGCTTCCGGGCCACTCCCAGCGTGATGATCCTTCCGCTGCAGAACACGTTCGGCTGGAGCCGGGCGACCATCTCCTTCGCGGTCTCCGTCAACCTCGTGCTCTACGGCGTCACCGCCCCGTTCGCGGCGGCGCTGATGGAGCGGTTCGGCATCCGGCGCGTGGTCACGGTGGCGCTGCTACTCGTCGCCGCGGGGAGCATTCTCACCGTCTGGATGCGGGAGAGCTGGCAGCTCGTCGCCTGCTGGGGCGTCCTCGTCGGGCTGGGCACCGGGTCGATGGCGCTCGTGTTCGCGGCGACGGTGGCGAACCGCTGGTTCGTGGCCCGCCGCGGCCTGGTCGTGGGGGTGCTGACCGCCGGCGGCGCCACGGGGCAGCTCCTCTTCCTGCCGGCGCTGTCGGTGCTCATCGAGCGGGTCGGCTGGCGCAGCGCGGCCGTGACCGTCGGCGCCGTCGCGCTGGCCGTCGTGCCGCTGGTGCTGGTGTTCCTGCGGGAGCGGCCCAGCGACCTGGGGCTGCTCCCCTACGGCGCGACCGAAGCGCCGGCCGGACCCGCCGCCGGCGCAGCGCCGGCCCGAGCGGCACTGGGGGCGCTGGCGATGGCGGTCCGCCGCCCGGCGTTCTGGCTGCTGGCCGGGGGCTTCGCCATCTGCGGGGCCACGACCAACGGGCTCGTCGGCACCCACTTCATCCCCGCCGCCCACGACCACGGGCTGCCACAGACGACCGCCGCCGGCCTGCTGGCGCTGATCGGCGTGTTCGACATCGCCGGGACCATCGCCTCCGGGTGGCTGACCGACCGGATGGACAGCCGCCGGCTGCTGGGCTGGTACTACGCCCTGCGGGGCGCCGCGCTCTTCGCGCTCCCCATGCTCATCACCGCCACGCCGCAGGCCCGGCTGCTGCTGTTCATCGTCTTCTACGGGCTCGACTGGGTGGCGACCGTCCCGCCCACCGTGGCGCTGTGCCGCGAGGTGTTCGGCGACCAGGGGACCCTGGTGTTCGGCTGGATCTTCGCGAGCCACCAGATCGGTGCGGCGATCGCCGCCACGGCCGCGGGGGCGCTCCGCACCTCGCTCGGCAGCTACGACCTGGCCTGGTACGGCGCGGGCGTGCTCTGCCTCGTCGCGACCTGCCTGTCGCTGGCCCTGCGCCGACCGGCCGCACCGCCGCGCCCGCCGGCGCTCGCGGCCGCCTGAGCTAGCCGGCCCGGCCGGCCGCCGCGGCGGGCGAGGTCGGCGGCAGGTCGAGGTCGCCCGCGTCGGCGACCTCCGACGCGATCGTGTGGAGCTTGCGGTTCGACGTCTGGCTGGCGAACCGCAGCAGGTCGAACGCCTCCTCCCGCGTGACCCCGCGGCGCAGCATCACCACGCCCATCGCCACCCCG
>JAOPWU010000095.1 GCA_025965515.1 Mycobacterium sp. | reverse complement strand
CGCTCCGGCACGACGACCGAGGTCTTCGACCCCGCCGACCCGTACGCCCTGATGGTGTCCGACGTCTCCTCGGTGCTGCGCGGTGGCCCCGGCCGGGTGGTGCCGGCGGCCGAGAGCCTGGCGACCGCGGCGCTGCTCGACGGGGTGCGGAGGGCCGCCGCCTCAGGCGGGTCCGGAGAGGCGGTGCTGCGCTGACCGGCGCGGCGGGGCGGAGGATGCTGCCCTCCGGCCACCCGACCCGATCCCAGGAGCCCCGCCGATGACCGTCGACCGTCTGCTGCCGAGCCGGGATGCCGCCGACCTGCTGGCCCTGACCCGGGAGGTGGCCGACAAGGAACTGGCGCCGCGCGTCGACGCCTGCGAGGCGGAGGAGACGTTCCCGGACGGCCTGTTCGGGCTGCTGGGCGCTGCCGGGCTGCTGGGCCTGCCCTACCCGGAGGAGCTGGGGGGCGGCGGCCAGCCGTACGAGGTGTACCTGCAGGTGCTGGAGGAGCTGGGGGCCCGCTGGGCGGCTGTCGCCGTCGCAGTCAGCGTCCACGGGCTCTCCTGCTTCCCGCTCGCCACCTACGGCACCACGGCGCAGCAGGAGCGGTGGCTCCCCGACCTGCTCGCGGGCGCGACGCTGGGCGCCTACAGCCTGTCGGAGCCGCAGGCCGGCTCGGACGCCGCCGCGCTGTCCTGCCGGGCGGTGCGGGACGGGGACGGCTACCGGGTGACCGGCACGAAGGCCTGGATCACCAACGGCGGCCGGGCCGACGTGTACACGACCTTCCTGCGGACCTCCGACGACGGCTCGCGGGGCGTCTCCTGCTTCCTCGTCCCGCGGGGGACGCCCGGCCTGACGTTCGGCGCGCCCGAGCAGAAGATGGGGCTGCGGGCCGTCCCCACGACCGGCGCCTCCTACGACGACGCGCGGCTCTCGGCGGACCTGCGGATCGGCGTGGCGGGACAGGGGCTGCCCATGGCCTTCGCCGCGCTCGACTCCGGTCGGCTCGGGATCGCCGCCGTGGCGACGGGCCTGGCTCAGCGGGCGCTCGACGACGCGGTCGCGTACGCGAAGGAGCGGACCACCTTCGGGCGCCGCATCATCGACCACCAAGGGCTCGGGTTCCTGCTCGCCGACATGGCCGCCGCCGTGGACGCGGCGCGGGCGACCTACCTGGACGCGGCGCGCCGCCGCGACGCCGGGCGGCCGTACAGCCGGCAGGCCGCTGTCGCGAAGCTCGTCGCGACGGACGCGGCCATGAAGGTGACCACCGACGCGGTGCAGGTGCTCGGCGGCTACGGCTACACCCGCGGGTTCCCCCTCGAGCGGTACATGCGCGAGGCCAAGGTCATGCAGATCTTCGAGGGGACCAACCAGATCCAGCGGCTGGTCATCGCCCGGGGGCTCGCGGCGGGCTGAGCGCCGTCAGCCGCGGCGACGGCGCCGCACGGCATCCCGCACGGCCTCGCCGGCGGCGGTGACGACCACGACGCCGGCCAGCACCGGGTGGTTGCGCCCGGGCGCCGGGGGAGCCGCCCCCGCGGCGAGGCTCTCGGCGCGCTCCTCCTGGGCGACCGCCTCGAGCAGTTGGTGCGAACTCTCCGTCTCCTGCAGCCGGTCGGTCTGCTGCAGCCAGTAGAGGTACGTGAACGCGGGGGCCACGAGGATGGCGGCGAGGCCGAACACCGCGATCTCGGACAGCAGTGTGGCGGCGGGAGCGCTGCCCTGCTGCAACGTCAGGGACGGGGGGAGCAGGTAGGGGTACTGCGCCCAGGCCCAGGCGGCGATGACGGCGGCGACCGCCAGCCCCCCGGCCACCCGCAGGGCGCCGGTCCGCTGCAGCACGATCAGGACCAGGGCCGCCAGCCCCGCCAGGACGGACACGATGACCAGGGGCAGGGCCTGACCCGTCAGCCGGTGGAACAGCCGAGGCGCGCTGCCGTGCAGCAGCACCATGTTCACCGCGGCGAGCACGCCGCTGACCACACCGGCGGCGATGGCCCGCCGCGAGAAGTACCGGACCAGGTCAGGCTGGCGGCGGCGGCGGGAGTCCCCGACGAGGTACACCGCGCCGATGTAGGCGCAGCAGGACACGAACAGCAGCCCGGTCACCACCGCCGTGGGGCTGGTCCAGGCGCCCAGGATGTTCCCGCGGGGGTCCGGGGGCACCCGGCCCGTGGCGACGGCGCCCACACAGGTGCCGAGGAAGAACGGCGCCAGCACCGACGACCCCGCGAACAGGACCCCCGAGAGCCGCTGCATGGCCAGGCGCTCGGCCTCGTGCCGGAAGGCGAAGCCGACCCCGCGCAGCACGATGCCGAGCAGCGAGAGGGACAGCGGCACGAACAGCGCCGTCATCACGGCGTAGAACACCGCCGGGAACGCGGTCCAGAGGACGACGAGCCCGAACACGATCCAGACGTGGTTGCCCTCCCACACCGGCGTGACGGAGGCGTCGATCGCGGCACGAGGCTGCCTGCCGCGCTCGTTGTCGCCTGCGAGCAGGTCCCAGATGCCGCCGCCGAAGTCCGCGCCCGCGAACAGGGCGTAGGCGGCCATCCCGCCGGCCAGCCCGGCCGCGGTGATCAGCGCCTCCGGCGACGGGCTCACGGCCGGCCGTCCGACGCCGTGAGTTCGGGTGCCGTGGCCAGCGGCGGACCGTAGGGGATCGGCTCGTCGTCGTCCGCCGGCGGGACCTGCTTGCGCCAGCGCCGGCTCATCAGCCAGGGCACGCCCAGCGTGACACCGGTCAGCGCGGCGTAGAGCACGATCGTGACGGCGAGCGTGACGGGCACCCCGCCCGCGGTCGTGACGGCGTCGCTGGTCTTGAGGAGGCCGTAGACGGTCCACGGCTGGCGGCCGACCTCCGTGACGATCCAGCCGCACTCCATCGCCACCACCGCGGCCACCCCCGACAGCGCCGCGGGCACCAGGAACCAGGGGGTCAGCAGGATCCGGTGGTGGAACCGCCACATCCACGCCTGCCACGCCGCCAGGACGAGGAGGCCGAACCCGACGCCCACCATGCCGTCGAAGGCCAGGTGGATCATGTTGGCGAGCGGTGCCCGCAGGTCGACCGGCGCGGTCTCCCACCCGATGATGCGGGTCTTGGGCGAGTACCCGACCAGGACCGAGTCGAAGTCCGGGATCCCGATCCCGAGGTAGACGTGGCCGCCCTGGTAGTAGCCGCCGATCCACTCCGTGACGTGCGTGCCGGTGCGGTCGACCAGCTCCATGGCGGCGAACTTCAGCGGCTGCTGCCGCTCGACGACCCGCGCGACCGTGTCGCCGAAGATCACCTGCACCGGGGTCGCGAGGCCGGCGATGACGAACGGGATGCCGAAGCCGAGCCGGTGGTACCGGTCGCGGCGTCCCCGCAGCAGCCCCAGGGCGTAGACCCCCGCGACGGCGAAGCCCGTGACCATGTACGCCGCCAGCAGCATGTGCGGCACCTCGTACGGGGTCGCGGCGTTGAAGATCACCGCCCACGGGTCGACGCTCGCGACCCGGCCGTTCCGGAGCGTGAAGCCCGCGGGCTGGTTCATCCACGAGTTGGCCGCCACCACCGAGAACGCGCCGAGCGCCCCCGCCACCACCATGGGGACGCCGCTCCACCAGTGCACCCAGGGGGCCAGCCGGCGCCAGCCGTACAGGTAGATGGCGGTGAAGATCGCCTCGAGGAAGAACCAGATCCCCTCGATGCTGAACGGGATGCCGTACGCCGCGCCGTAGCTGCCCATCAGCCGGGGCCAGAGCAGGCCGAGCTCGTACGAGAGGACGGTCCCGGAGACCGCGCCCACCGCGAAGATCACCGCCATCACCTTCGACCAGCGCCGCGCCAGCAGCAGCGCGACGGCGTCGCCCCGCCGCAGGCCGATCCAGTGCGCCGCCAGCACCACGGTGGGGAAGGCGATGCCGAAGCAGGAGAACACGATGTGGAAGCCCAGGGAGGCGCCCATCTGCGTCCGCGCCGGAACGGCCGCAGCGGCGAGCACTCCCAGGCTCAGCATCCCGGGTGCCGGCCCTGCGGGCAGCCGGAACTTCCCGCCGCCAGGTGTGCCGACCCCCCGGAGCTGGAACACCCGATGGCGGAAGACCCCCGGCGGGGAGGCGGTGCGGCGATGCCGACGGCGATGGCGGTCGTCCTGGTGGGCTGCGCGTGCGCGACCCTCGGACTGGTGGAGCCGACGATGTACGACATCGCACTCGTCGTCATCTTCGTCGGGCTGATCGGCGTGGCCGTGCGGCTGGTCGACTGGCTGCGCTGGTTCCGCGGCTGAGGCTCCCGCGGCTGAGGCACGCGAACGGGCCCACGGCGGTCGACCCGCGGCGGTGGCTCCATGAGCCTGTGATTCCCCCGCAGGTACCCGAGCACTCGCGCACCCGTGATCGGCGCAGCACGCCACGGACGCGTCACCAGGGCGACCCGGGGCGTGGCCGTTCGCGTCCCGGCGGCCCCGCTCGCGGTGACCTGACCCACGCCGCGGCGCGCCCCGACCGCCGGGATGGTGGGATAGGGGCGTGGCCATCGAACAGGATCCCTACGGCACCCTCCTCAACCTGCCCGAGGTCGCGGAGCGCTTCGGCATCCCGGTGACCAGCGTCCGGCAGCTCCTGAAGGACGGCAAGCTGCTCGCCGTCCGCGTCGACGGGGTGCTCTACGTCCCGGAGATCCTCCTGGCGACCGACGAACCCGAGCCGGTGAAGGGGCTGCCCGGCCTCATCATGCTGCTGCGGGACGGGCGGTTCTCCGAGGAGGAGATCCTCCGCTGGATGTTCACAACGGACGACAGCCTGCCGGGACGGCCGGCCGACGCGCTGGCGGAGAACCGGATGACCGAGGTCCGGCGACGCGCGCAGGCCCTCGGGTTCTGACCCGCCCGGCATGAGCCACCTCGCGTACCTCGCGGTTCTGGCCGCCTGCCTGCTGGGCACCGCCCCGCTGGAGCTGCTGCTCGGGGTGCGGGTGTACCGCCGACCGGCGCGCCTGGTGCTCACGCTGCTGCCGGTGGTGGTGCTCTTCGTCGCGTGGGACGTCTACGCGATCGGCCGCCACCAGTGGACGTACGACCTGCGGCGGCTCACCCGGGTCACGCTGCCCGGCCGGCTGCCGCTCGAGGAGCTGCTGTTCTTCCTGGTGATCCCGGTCTGCTCCGTGCTCACCCTGGAGGCCGTGCGGCGGGTCCGGGGCTGGCGGGCGGGCGACGAGCCGCCGGGTGTGCCGCCGGAACCGCCGCTGTCGATCGGCGCGCTGCTGGAGCGGCGACGCGCGGCCCGCCGGTGAGCTACACCTCGCTCGCGGTCGCCGGTGTGGCTCTGGCCGTCGTGCTGGACCTCGTCGTGCTGCGGACCCGGCTGCTGGGCCGCCGCGTCTTCTGGGTCGCCTACGCGATCATCGTGTTCTTCCAGCTCGTCAGCAACGGCGTGCTGACCGGCTTCGACATCGTGACGTACGACCCGCACGCGATCCTCGGGGTCCGGGTGGCGTTCGCGCCGGTCGAGGACCTGCTGTTCGGCTTCTCCCTCGTGCTGCAGACGCAGGCCTGGTGGATCTGGTGGGGCCGCCGCCTCCGGGCCGGGTCAGCCGCGCCGGGCGCGGACGGCACGGACCAGCAGCGGTAGCGCGACCGCCGCCCGCCGCCGCGGGGGGACGGAGACGCGCCGGTCGAGGACCTGGTAGCGCGCCCGTTCCACCTCGTCGAGGATCCCGCCGTAGAGCCGCAGCGCCGCCTCCACGCACGGGCGGCTGGTGGCGTCCAGCAGCCGGACCCCGGGCGCGGCCGCCGCGTAGATCTCGCGGGTGCGGGCGATCTCGTGGGCCAGCAGCCGCCGGACCGGGCCGTCCACGACGCCCCGCTCCAGGTGGGCGCGGTCCACGCCGAAGAGCGCCAGGTCCTCCAGCGGCAGGTAGATGCGGCCGCGCCGCAGGTCCTCACCGACGTCCCGGATGAAGTTGGAGAGCTGGAAGGCGATCCCGAGGTCGCGGGCGTAGGGGGCCGCGGCGGGATCCGTCGCCCCCAGCACCGGCATGACCATGAGGCCGATCACGGCGGCGGAGCCGTAGACGTAGCCCAGCAGGTCGTCGTAGGTGGCGTAGCTCTCGACCGTCAGGTCCATCCGCATCGAGGCGAGGAACGCCTCGAAGTGCTCCGCGGGGATGGCGTACCGGTGGGCGGTGTCCAGCACCGCCGCGGTGACGGCGTCGCCGGCGCCGCCCCCGCGCAGGTCCGCCAGGAAACGCCCGCCCCAGTCCTCCAGCTCCGCGGCCCGCTGCGCCGGCGTCTGCGTGCTGGCCAGGTCGTCGACGATCTCGTCGGCGTACCGCGCGAAGCCGTAGAGCGCGTGGACGGCGGGGCGCTTCTCCGGCGGCAGCAGCCGCGTCGCCAGGTAGTACGTGCGCCCGTGCGCCGCGTTCAGCCGCCGGCAGGTCTCGTAGGAGGCGCGCAGGCGAGGCTCGATCACGGCGGCGGCGTCGAGGTCGGTGGCGGTCATCGGGGGCTCAGTGTGGCAGCGCCCGCGACCGGTAGCCGCGGTCCGGCCCGAGGATGCGCTCCGCCGCGAGCCGCCCCGAGAGCAGGACCATCGGGACGCCCACGCCCGGGACGGTGCCCGACCCGGCGAAGACGACGCCGTCCACGGTGCGCGGCAGGTTCGCCGCCCGGAACGGGCCGGTCTGGAAGAACGAGTGGGCGGCGGCGAACGGCGCACCGGCGGCCATGCCCCGGGCCCGCCAGTCGGCGGGGGTGGTCACGTCCTCCACCTCGATCGCGTCGCCGAAGCCGACGTACCCGGCCGCCTCCAGCCGGTGCACCACCTCGTCGCGGTACCGCGGCCCCAGTACGGACCAGTCCAGGTCGGCGTCGAGGTTCGGCGTGGGGACGAGGACGTAGTAGGCGGCCTTCCCGTCGGGCGCCAGGCCGGGGTCGCTCTTCGTCGGCGTGCTCACCAGGAACGACGGGTCGCTCTGCAGCTGCCCCTTCTTGATGATCTCGTCGAACGTGCGCTCCCAGGCGCGGCCGAAGTGGATGGTGTGGTGCGCCGTACGGGAGTAGTGCGCCGACGAGCCGGCCAGCAGCAGGAAGCAGGACGGCGAGTAGGACTGCCGGGCGACCCGGCGGGGGGTCAGTTCCGGCGGTAGGAGCTGCCGGTAGGCCAGCGGCAGATCGGGGTTCACCACGAACGCGTCCCCGGCCACGCGGGTGCCGTCGGCGCAGATCGCCGCGACGGCCCGGCCGCCCCGCACCTCGAGCCGCTCGACGGTGGTGCCGTACCGCAGCTCGACGCCGTGCTTCTCCGCAGCCCCGGCAAGGGCCCGCGGAACCGCGTGCATCCCGCCCTTGGGGAAGTACACGCCGGCGACGGAGTCCATGTAGGCGATGACCGCGTAGATCGCGAGCGCGTCCTGGGGGGACAGCCCTGCGTACATCGCCTGGAAGGACAGCACCCGCTGCGTCCGGGGGTCGGACAGGTAACTGTTGACCTTGGGCGCGAGCCGGCGGAAGCCGCCGAGGGCCGCGAGCCGCGCCAGGTTCGGCGTGAGCAGGTCGAACGGGGAGTCGATGTTGCGGTCGATGAAGTCGGCCATCTCGTACCGGTAGAGCTTCGAGACGAAGTCGACGTACCGCAGGTAGCCGGCCGCCTCGGCGCCGCCGCAGACCCGGCGGACCTCCTCCGCCATGGCGGCGGGGTCGGCGAGCACGTCGAGCGAGGAACCGTCGGGGTAGAACGCGCGGTACAGGGGGTCGACCGGGACCAGGTCGAGCCAGTCGGCGAGCTCTTCGCCCACGCAGTCCAGCGCGTCCGCGATGAGGTCCGGCATCGTCAGCACGGTCGGGCCGGTGTCGAACCGATACCCGTCGACTTCCAGCAGGCCGTTCCGCCCGCCCGGGGTGTCCTCGCGCTCGAGCACGGTCACCCGGCGGCCCGCCCCCGCCAGCCGCAGCGCGGCGGACAGCCCCGCGAGGCCGGCCCCGATGACGACGACGTGGTCGGTGGGGCCGGGAACGGTGCGCACGCTTCCACCCTAGGGAGTGCCGACCGCACTCGCCCGTCGGCGTCCGACCGTCAGCCGTGCCGGGTGGTCGCCGCGCCGGCCAGGGCCCGGAGCACGGCGACGGCCTCGGCGTCGAGCACGCCGGTGTCGAGCGCGGCCAGCGCTTCGGCGGTGCGGGCGGCGATGATCCGCTCCACCTCCGCCAGCGCCCCCGTCGAGGCCATCACGTCGCGGAGCCGGGCCACGCCGGCGGCGTCGAGGTCCGGCCGGCCCAGGTACGTGTCCAGGACGCAGCGGGCGGCTGCGTCGCCGCGGCTGCGGGCGAGCGCCACCAGGGCGGTGCGCTTGCCGTCGCGCAGGTCGTCCCCGGCGGGCTTGCCGGTGGTGTCCGGGTCGCCGAAGACGCCGAGGACGTCGTCGCGGAGCTGGAACGCCTCACCGAGGGGCAGGCCGTAGTCCGACAGCGCCGCGCAGACCGGGCCCGACAGCGATGCGCCCGCGAGCACCGCCCCGAGGTGCAGCGGCCGCTCGACGGTGTACTTGCCGGATTTGTAGCGGGCCACCCGGAGCGCCCGCGCCAGCGCGCCGTCGACGTCGGGGGACGGGTCGGCCTGCGCCAGCACGTCGAGGTACTGCCCCGCCATGAGCTCGACCCGCATGGTGTCGTAGACCGGCAGGGCGGCGAGCAGGGCCTCCGCGGGCAGCCCGGCGCTGTGGAACATCTGGTCGGCCCAGACGTGGCAGAGGTCGCCCAGGACGACGGCCGAGGCGACGCCGAAGTCGTCCGCCCGGCCGCGGTACCCGGCGTCGTCGTGCGCGGCCGCGAACCTGCGGTGCACCGCGGGACGGCCACGGCGCAGGTCGCTGCCGTCGATGACGTCGTCGTGGATCAGCGCGCAGGCGTGCAGCAGCTCCAGCGAGGAGACCGCGGCCACCACCGCGTCGCTGTCGTCCCCGCCGGCGGCGCGGTGGCCCCAGTAGGCGAACGCGGGGCGCAGCCGCTTGCCGCCCGTGAGCAGGAATTCGTCCAGCGCGGACCCCACCGGCGCCAGCGAGGAGGACAGCGATTCGAGCACCGTCTCCTCCGTGGCGAGGAACGCGGACAGCGCCTTCTGGACGCGCTGCCGGAGATCGGCCGCGTCGAGGGGGTCGCCCAGGCTCATCTGGCCAGCGTAAGCGGGGTGGCCGCATCTCGCCTTCGCTAGGCTCCCCGGCGTGACGAAGGGAACGATCGGCCCCGCGACCCGGCCGGAGGTGGCGCGGCCGGCCAAGATCGGGGACCTGCTGGCGGGCGGCCACCGCTCGTTCTCCTTCGAGTTCTTCCCGCCGAAGACCCCCGTGGGGGAGAAGAACCTCTGGGAGGCCATCCGCCGCCTCGAGGGGCTGCGGCCCAGCTTCGTGTCGGTGACGTACGGCGCCGGCGGCAGCACCCGGGACACCACGGTGCGGGAGACCGAGCGGATCAGCGCCGAGACCTCGCTGCTGGTCATGGGCCACCTGACGGCCGTCAACCACTCGGTGGCGGAGCTGCGGCAGGTGATCGGCGGCTACGCGGCCGCGGGCGTTCGGAACGTGCTGGCGCTGCGCGGCGACCCGCCCGGCAATCCGCTGGGGGACTGGGTGGCGCACCCGGCAGGCGTGCGGTACGCCACGGAGCTGGTCGAGCTCATCAAGGACCTGGGCGACTTCTGCGTCGCCGTCGCGGCGTTCCCCGACAAGCACCCGCGGGCCGCCGACCTGGACGCGGACGCGGACGTGCTGGCGGACAAGTTCCGGGCCGGCGCCGACTTCGCCATCACGCAGATGTTCTTCGGCGTGGACGACTACTTCCGGCTCGTGGACCGGCTGCGGGCCCGCGGCATCGACCGGCCCGTCATCCCGGGTGTCATGCCGGTCACGAACGTGCGGCAGGTCGAGCGGTTCGCGGAGCTGTCGGGTGCCGCCTTCCCGGCGGCCCTGGCGGAGCGGCTGCACGCGGTCGCCGACGACCCGGCAGCGGTGCGGGACATCGGGGTCGAGGTGGCGACGGACCTCTGCGAGCGGCTGCTGGCCGGCGGCGCGCCGGGCATCCACTTCATCACGTTGAACTCGTCCACCTCGACCACCGAGGTGTTCACCCGGCTCCGGGCGGCGGGCCTGGCCTGAGCAGGCGGTCAGCGGCCGCGCCCGCGATCAGTCCTCGTCGGTCTCGTCGTACGCGTCGAAGACGATGAGCAG
This sequence comes from Mycobacterium sp., assembly GCA_025965515.1. Taxonomy (GTDB): domain Bacteria; phylum Actinomycetota; class Actinomycetes; order RYN-182; family RYN-182; genus RYN-182. Next base: position 6,109 of record JAOPWU010000095.1, on the reverse strand, counting down.
GTGCTGCTCACCCAGCACCTGCTCCCGCACGAGCGCGAAGCCGCGGGCGTTGCCCTCGTCCACCACTGCGGCCAAGAGGCCGAGGTCGAGGTGGCTGTCGCGGATCTTCACGGCGACGACGATCTGGTCGCGTCCGGAGGTGAAGACGGCTTCCGGGTCGAAGTCGCCGGCGGTGTCGACGACGAACGGGCTGGCGGGCATGAGATCCCCTCGGGTGGCGCGGCGGAGGCGCGGACGCGCTGCGGGGGCGAGCCTAGTCACCGCGCGTCCCGCTGCCGCCCCCGGCGGGGGCGGGTGCTCCGGCGATAGCGTCGCGGGGTGCTCCCGCTGCTCCGCCTCCTGCTGACCACCACCCCCCGCATCCGCCACGAGGTGCGGGTCGCCGCCCCGCCGGCCGCGGTCTGGGACGTCGTCTCACGTCCCGCCAGCTGGTCCGCCCTCGAACCGTTCTGCGGCGGCGTGGAGCGCGCGCCGGGGCAGGTGGCCCCGGGCCAGCACCTCGTGGCGGTCGGCCGGCCGCTGAGGCTGCGGGTGCCCGTCGACGTGGAGGACGTGGATCCGGAGGAGCGCCTCGGCGTGACGGTGCGGCTCCTGCCCGGCCTCGGGCACCGCCTCGAGCACCGGCTGCTGCCGTCGGCCACCGGCGGCACGCGGCTCATCGTCGAGGCGCAGCCGGAGGGCGTGTTCGCCCGGGCGCTGGCGCTACCCCTGTGGGCGGCCACCGCGGTGGGCGCGCGGATGGTGGCGCGCGCGGCCACGGCCGCGTACCGCGAGACCGGACGGCCGGGGGCGGGCGGGAACCCCTCGCTCCCGTGACCCCTGCGCTCGTCGGCCTGCTGGCGGCGGTTGCGGCCGGGGCCGTCGCCCTCGCGGCCGCGGCGGCGTGGTGGGAGCGCCGGCCCAGCGCCGCGGTGCCGGACGGCCCCGAGTACCTGCGGCTGTGGTCCGCCGAGCACGGCGGCTACGACATGGCGGGGACCGTGCTCGCGCGGCGGTGGCTGCTGGCGACCTACCGGGTCGCGCGGCCGCTGGCCCGGGCGGGCGTCTGCCCGGACGTGCTGACGCTCGCGGGTCTGGAGGCGGCGCTGGCCGTGCTGCCGCCCGTCCTCGCCGGGGGGCGGTGGGTCGCCGTCGGCGCCGCGCTCGCGCTGGTGAGCGCCGCGCTGGACAACGTCGACGGGGCCGTGGCGGCCGTGACGCGCCGGGTGACGCCGTTCGGGTCGCTGCTCGACAGCCTGGTGGACCGGGCCGCCGACGCGCTGTACCTCGTCGCGTTCGCGTTGCTGGGTGCGCCCGGCTGGCTCTGCGCGGCCGCGGCGGGCGCCGTGGTGGCGCTGGAGTACGGCCGGGCCCGCGCCGATGTCGCCGGGTTCACGGAGCTGGGCGTCGCGACGGTGGGGGAGCGTGCCGGGCGGTGCATCGTGGCGGTGGCGGCCCTGGCCGCTGCGGCGATCCTGCCGGCGCAGGCCGCTGCGGCGGCGACCGTCGGGGCCGCGGTCACCGCCGGGCTGGCCGCCGTGGGGTGTGGCCAGTTCCTGCGGGTCGCGGTGCCGGCGCTGCGGGCGCGCGGCTGATCGTCACTGCCCCGCTCAGCCCGGCAGGACCTGCAGCTGCGCATCGTCGATGCCCGCCACGTACACGCTGCCCGTGGCCGGGTCGACCGCCACGCTGTACGGCCCGCGGACGGTCGGGACCGGCCCACCGACGGCGGTGAGCCGCCCGCCGGCGTCGTAGTCGTACCGCTGGAGCGTGTTGCCGGCGGAGGAGGCCACCCAGACCCGGTGCCGCACGGGGTCGGCCGCGATGCCGTACGGCCGACCGGCGGCGGCGACGCGGGAGTCCGGGCCGGTGGGCGCCGCGGTGGCGGAGGTGCCGAGGTCGTAGGTCAGCAGCGCATCGCCGGTCGTGTCCACGACGAGGACGTGCCGGCCGTCCAGCCCGACGGCGTGTGTCGGGCCTTTCCCCGCGGGGCGGGAGCCGAGGGCGTGGATCGTGGTGAGGTCGTACGACCAGACCTCATCGGAGCGGACGTCCACCACGAGCACCCGGTCGCCCGCGGCGGCGACCCCGCCGGGCTGTACCGGCCCGGCGAAGCGCGCGAGGACCCGGGTCCCCTCCGTGATGGTCACGGCGCCGCTCAGCTCGTCGGAGTCCAGCACGCGGTTCCCGACGGCGGCGGCGTCGTGCGGCTGGTGCCCGACCTTCACGGCGCTCAGCACCGTGCCGCCCGGCAGGCCGAGCGTGGTCAGGGTGTCGGCGTCCTCGCCCGGGAGCAGCAGCGTGCCGGGGGACAGCAGCGACAGGTGCCGCCCGGCGCCGGGTGCCGCGACCACCCGGGGTGTCAGCGTGGCGGTGTCGAGCAGCGCCAGCCGGTCCGGGGCCCGCAGCGCGACGGCGACGGTCCCGGTGCGGCCGTCGACGACCAGGCCCTCGGGTCGGCTGCCGGCGGGCAGCGGGACGATCCGCCCGGCGGGGGCGTGGGTCAGGGCAGGGCTGACCGCGGGCTCCGCGGCCGGGCCGGGGACCGCCGAGGTGTGCGTGCCGCAGCCGCTCACGCCGGCGAGCGTCAGGCCGAGCGCCGCCAGTGCGAGGGCCCCGGTGCGGCGGCGAACGGGGCGGGGGGTGAGCACCGCCGCAGGTTATCGGCTCAGGCCGGGCCCACGAGCCCGGCCACGATCCGCGCACTGAGCGTCACCAGCGGCAGGCCCCCGCCGGGGTGCGACGACCCGCCGACGAGGAAGAGGCCCGGGACGGGGGAGCGGTTCGCCGGCCGCAGGAACGCGGCCCGGGCACCGTTGCTCGACGTGCCGTAGATGCTGCCGCCGACGGCGCGGGCCTGCCGCTCCAGGTCCGCGGGCGTACGGGCCGCGCGCACGGCGACGTGCGGCCGCAGGTCCAGGCCGCGTGCCGCCAGCAGCTCCAGCAGCCGGTCGCCGTAGCGCTGGGCGAGGCCCGGGGTGTCCCAGTCGACCCCGGGCTCGGAGCAGCCGGCCGGCCGGTGCGGCGGCGCGTTGACCAGCAGGAACACGGCCTGGCCGCCCGGCGGGGCCACCGCCGGGTCGGCGGGCGCGCTGAGGTAGATCGTCGGGTCCTCGGGTGGCCGCGGGTCCTGGCTGAACAGCGCGTCGAACTCGTCGTCGTACCGGGCGCCGAACAGCACGGTGTGGTGCACGAGCCGCGGCGCGCCCGGCCGTAGGCCCAGCAGCAGCACGAACCCGGACAGGCTACGGCCGGCCCGGCGGACGGCGGCGAGCGGCGTCCGGGCGGCGGGGTGCCCCCGCAACAGGTCGGCGTACAGGTGCTCGGCGTCGGCGTTGGCCACCACCACGTCCGCGGGCAGCCGGCCGCCGTCGGCGAGCAGCACCCCGTCGACGCGACTCCCGCCCAGGGTCACGGCCGTCACGTCCGTGCCCGTCCGCACCTCGGCACCCCGCTCCCGGGCGCGGGCGGCCAGCGCATCCCCGAGCCGTCCCAGGCCCCCGTCGACGTACCAGGCGCCGAACCGGCGCTCGATGTAGGGGACGACGGCGAGTGCGCCGGGGCTGCGCCGCGGGTCGGAGCCCGTGTAGGTGGCGTAGCGGTCGAGGAACGCTCGCAGCCGGGGGTCGCGCAGGTACCGCTGCCCGACCCCGCGCAGCGTCCGGCCGGGGGCGATCAGCGCCACGTCGCGCGGCCGGGTGCGGGCCAGCCGCACCAGGCTGCGCATCCCCTCCAGCGGCGCCTCGAGGAACGGTTCCCGGGTGGTCTCCCACAGCCGCGCCCCGTGGTCGTACAGCCGCCCCCAGTCCGACCCGCTGCCCGGGAGCAGCGTGGCGTCCAGGGTCGCCCGGAACGGGCCTTCGTCGGCCGCCGCGTCGAGCGCCGTGCCGTCGCCGAACCGGTACCGGGCCACCGGGTCGAGCCGTCGGAGCGGCAACACGGCCTCCAGGGGGTCGCCCGTGGCGGCGAACAGCTCGGCGAAGACCTGGGGCAGCGTCAGCAGCGAGGGGCCGGTGTCGAACGTGTACCCCGCCTCCCTGTGGCGGCCGAGCTTGCCGCCGACGGTCGGGGCCTGCTCGCAGACGGTGACCCGGTGCCCCAGCGTGGCCAGCCGCGCGGCGGCCGCCAGCCCCCCGACCCCCGCGCCGACGACGACGACGTTCACGGCCGCGCCCCGGCCACGACGGCGCGGCCCTTCCACCGCAACGTCCCCCGCATGCGCCCCCACCAGGAGCCGGCGGTGAGGACCGCGAGCACCGCGACGCCCAGGGGGTGCGCCGCCGCATCCGGCAGCACCCGCGCTCCCGTGCGCCGGCCGGTGACGACCCGCCCGGCGACCCCCGCGGCGTACCCGAGCCACCCGGCCCGGCTGCCCCGCAGCGCGGCGACGGCCGGGACCACGTACACGCCGGTCAGCAGCGCCACCTGCGCCGCGCTCGCCACCGGACGCCCCCGTTCCCCGCCGCCCGCGGCGGCCCACAGCGACTTGCGGTAGCCGGCGAGCGCCGCCCGTCCGTCGTCGTACATCCGGCAGGTGGCGAGGTCGGTGCCGTCGGCGACGCCGCCGCGGAACCCGCGCCGCTTGAGCGCGCGCAGCAGCTCGAGGTCCTCCAACACGCTGGCCCGCACCGCGCCGTGGCCGCCGCACTCCTCGTAGGCGCGCCGGTCGACGGCGAGCAGCTGGCCGTTCGCCGCGGCCAGCGACGGGCGCCCCGGGCGCAGCGCCGCCCGCAGCGGCAGCAGCGTCAGCCAGGACCACTGCAGCAGCGGCTGGAGCAGCCGCGGGACAGCCCCGGCCGCCAGCTGCCGGGGGTAGGGGGACACGAGGTCGAGGCCCGCCTGCCGCAGCAGGGCGACGGTGCGCAGCAGGCCGTCGGGCGCCAGCAGGACGTCGGCGTCGACGAAGACCAGCACCCGCGCGGCCGGGTCGGCGGCGGTGGCGAGCTGGTGGCAGGCCCACGGCTTCCCGAGCCAACCCTGCGGCGGCGGGGCGCCGGTGAGCAGGGCGCCGCCGGGCACGCCGGCCACCGCGGCAGCGGCGAGCGCTGCCGTCGCGTCCGTGGACCCGTCGTCGAGTACGAGGAGCTGCGCGGGGCAGCCCGTGACGGCGGTGTAGCTCCGGGCCGCGACGGCCAGTGCGGCGACGCAGGCTGCGACCCGCGCGGCCTCGTCGCGCACCGGCAGCAGGACCGCCACCGGCTCGTCCGGCGGGGCGTCGGCGGGCGCAGGGGCGCGCAGCAGCAGCCGCGCGTTCACCGCCGCGTGCGCCGTCCCCGCGACCGCGAGGGTGGCGGCGGCGCGCAGCAGGGTGCTCATGCCGTGGCCGGGGGGCGCTGCCGCCCGGCCCGCCACCGGACGGCGACACCGGCCGCGACCGGGGCCATGCCGATGCCGCCGAGCAGGGCGACGCCGGGCCGGCCGAAGAAGACCAGGTTGGCGACGACCGAGCCGACGTACGTCCACAGGTACAGCCCCAGCGGCACGGCGGCCCGCCGCGGGTCGCGGTCCGGCAGCCCACCCGGCAGGCGGGCGAGCAGCCAGGACAGCGCCGCCAGCATGAGCAGGGCGACGACGAACCAGCCGACCCAGTTGACGACCGGGATCCCGACCAGCGAGACCTGTCCGGGCCGCCAGACCCAGAAGCCCGCGTGCACCATCTGCGGATCCAGGAAGAAGTCCCAGGCGGTCAGCGCCCACGCCCCGACGACCAGCGCCGCGCCGCGGCCGCGGGCCAGCAGCCGCCCGGCCAGCAGCGCGGGCCACGCCATCATCGTCCAGGCGAGGGGAATCAGCAGCGGGACGTCCGCCACCCGGACCCCGAGCCGGTCGGTGTAGTCGTACCGGCCGAACGGGAATCCCGTGGCGGTGCCGACGGCCTCCGTGAGCAGTCCCACGCCGCCTGCGACCCCCAGCAGCGCCAGCGCTGCCGCCGGCCCCCCGCCGCGGGCCGCGTGCAGCAGCGATGCGGCGCAGAAGGCGACGACGGTGGCGACCGTCAGCGCCGGGATGCCCCGGGCGGGGGTGAGCGGGTAGGCGAGCTGGCAGCCGACGGCGACCGCGGCGGCGAGCGCGTCGGGCCGGCGCACCAGCGCAGCGGCCGCGGGCCGGGGAGCCCGCGTGCGGAGCCCGG
>JAOPWU010000078.1 GCA_025965515.1 Mycobacterium sp. | reverse complement strand
AGGGCACGGCCATGGAGCTGGACGACTGCGCGTTCCCGCTGCTCGCGGGCGTCGACATCTTCGACGACCCCCGCCAGGCCTTCGACGGCGCGAACGTGGCGCTGCTCGTCGGTGCCCGGCCGCGCGCCGCCGGCATGGAGCGCGCCGACCTGCTCGAGGCCAACGGCGGCATCTTCAAGCCGCAGGGCGAGGCCATCAACGCCGGCGCGGCCGACGACATCCGCGTGCTCGTGGTCGGCAACCCGGCCAACACGAACGCGCTGATCGCCCAGCAGCACGCCCCCGACGTGCCGGCTGAGCGCTTCACCGCCATGACGCGGCTGGACCACAACCGGGCCGTGTCGCAGCTGGCCAAGAAGCTGAACGTCCCCGTCACCGAGATCAAGAAGCTGACGATCTGGGGCAACCACTCCGCCTCGCAGTACCCCGACATCTTCCACGCGGAGGTCGGCGGCAAGAACGCCGCGGAGCTCGTCGGCGACGAGTCCTGGCTGGCGGACACCTTCATCCCGACCGTCGCCAAGCGGGGCGCGGCGATCATCGAGGCCCGCGGTGCCTCCTCGGCGGCGTCCGCGGCCAACGCGGCGCTCGACCACGTCCGCACCTGGGTGAACGGCACCGCCGAGGGCGACTGGACGTCGATGGGCATCCCGTCGGACGGCTCCTACGGCGTCCCGGAGGGGCTCATCTCCTCCTTCCCGGTCACCTGCACCGGCGGGACGTACCAGATCGTCCAGGGCCTCGAGCTCAACGAGTTCTCCCGTCAGCGCATCGACGCCTCCGTCGCCGAGCTCGGCGAGGAGCGTGACGCCGTGCGCAAGCTCGGCCTCATCTAGGCACGACAGCCGAACGCCCCCGGATCGCGACGGTCCGGGGGCGTTCGCGTGTCCGGCGCCGGCGCCGGCCGGGGGTGGGCGACGTGGTGCACGCCGGGGCGTGCCTGGTGTCGCCCACGCGGCGGGCCCACGGCAGCCGGTGGGGGGCGGTCTGGTCCGCCCCGGTGCGGCGCGCCGGCGGTGTGGGGCGGATCGAGCCGGTGGGGCGGCTGGTCCGCCGCCGCACCGGGGTCGCCCGCGGGGTGGGCGACGTGGTGCACGTCGGGGGATGCAGCTTGTCGCCCTCCCGGCGGTGGGCGACGTGGTGCACGCCGGGGCGTGCCTGGTGTCGCCCACGCGGCGGCGCGCGGTCACCCGCCGCCGCGGCGCACCGGCTCAGCCGCCGGCGAGGATGTCGTCCGCGTCGACGATGGTGTACGAGTACCCCTGCTCAGCGAGGAAGCGCTGCCGGTGGGCGGCGTACTCCTGGTCGAGCGTGTCCCGGCTGACGACGGTGTAGAAGTGCGCCTGCCGCTTGTCGGCCTTCGGCCGCAGCACGCGGCCCAGCCGCTGGGCCTCCTCCTGACGGGAGCCGAAGGTGCCGCTGACCTGGATCGCGACGCCCGCCTCGGGCAGGTCGATCGACACGTTCGCCACCTTGCTCACGACCAGCGTGCGGATCTCGCCGGTGCGGAAGGCCTCGAAGAGCTTGTCCCGCTCCTTGTTGCTGGTGCTGCCCTGCACCACGGGGGCGTCGAGCGCCTCGCAGAGGTCCGCCAGCTGGTCGAGGTAGGCGCCGATGACGAGCACGCGGTCGTCGCTGTGCCGCTCCACCAGCCGCTGCACCACCGCGAGCTTCGTGCGGGCGGTCGAGGCGACCTTGTACCGGTCCTCGGGCTCCGACGTCGCGTACGTCATCCGCTCCGCGTCGGTCATCGTGACCCGGACCTCGGTGCACAGCGCCGGCGCGATCCAGCCCTGCGCCTCGATCTCGCGCCAGGGCGCGTCGTAGCGCTTCGGCCCGATGAGGGAGAACACGTCGCCCTCGCGGCCGTCCTCGCGGATGAGCGTCGCGGTCAGCCCGAGGCGGCGGCGGGACTGGATGTCGGCGGTCATGCGGAACACCGGCGCCGGCAGCAGGTGCACCTCGTCGTAGATGATCAGGCCCCAGTCCTTGGCGTCGAAGACGTCGAGGTGCAGGTACTCGCCCTTCCGGCGGGTCGTCATCACCTGGTACGTGGCGATGGTGACCGGCTTGATCTCCTTCTTCTCCCCCGAGTACTCGCCGATGTCGGCCTCGGTGAGGGTGGTGCGGTGGAGCAGCTCGCGCCTCCACTGCCGGCCGCTGACGGTGTTCGTGACGAGGATCAGCGTGGTCGCCTTCGCCTCGGCCATCGCGAGCGCGCCGACCACGGTCTTGCCCGCGCCGGAGGGCAGCACGACGACGCCCGACCCGCCGGCCCAGAAGTTCTCCACGGCGGCGAGCTGGTAGTCGCGCGGCTTCCAGTCGCTCTCGACGAGGTCGATGGGGTGGGCCTCGCCGTCGACGTAGCCGGCCAGGTCCTCGGCCGGCCAGCCGACCTTCAGCAGCGCCTGCTTGAGCGGACCGCGCTGCATGCCGGCGACCGCGTAGGTGTCGTCGTCGATGCGCGCGCCGAGCAGCGGGCCGACCTTCTTGGAGCGGCTGACCTCGGTGAGCACCGCCCGGTCGGACGTCCGGAGCACCAGGCCGTACGCCGGGTCCTCCAGCAGCGTGAGGCGCCCGTAGCGGTCCATGGTGTCCGCGACGTCCACCAGCAGCGCGTGCGGCACCGGGAAGCGGCTGAACCGGACCAGCGCGTCCACGACGCTCTCGGCGTCGTGCCCCGCCGCCCGGGCGTTCCACAGCGCGAGGGGGGTGATCCGGTAGGTGTGGACGTGCTCGGGGGAGCGCTCCAGCTCCGCGAACGGCGCGATGGCCATCCGGCAGGCCTGCGCGTCGGGGTGAGCGATCTCCAGGAGCAGCGTCTTGTCCGACTGCACGATCAACGGCCCGTCGGGCACACGGCTCTCCTCGTCTAGGCGGCTGGTCCGGCGCGGCCGCGAAAGGTCGATGCTGCCGCATACGCCGTGCGTAGTACAACGCGGCAACCGGCCGACGACTTCCGCGCCCCAGGTGGGCTGGTCCACGATGGGCAGGTGACGTCGTCCGACCCGCTCTCGCCGCCCGCCAACCCGGACGGGAATCCGGCCTGGCGCCTCGAGAAGGAGCCCGCCCCGAACCCCGTGGGCGCCCACCCCGGGGAACCGCTGCCGCCCGGCATGCAGCGGGTCGGCGACGCCGACCGGCACCTCGTCGACGGCCGGCTGCACCGGGCGGTGGGGGACGGGCTGCTGTCGCTGCGCGAGTACGAGGAGCGCAGCGCCCTGCTCTGGAAGACCGTCACCCGCCGCGACCTCGACGCCCTCGTCGCGGACCTGCCCGCGGAGGGGGGCCTGCTCGCGACCGCGATCCGGCCGGTCGGGCGCAGCCGGGTGTCCGTCGCCGTCTTCGGGTCGGCGCGCGTCGCCGGCCCCGCCGACGGCGCCACGTACAGCGTCGCGGTCTTCGGGGAGTCGCTGGTCGACCTGCGTCCCGGCGGCCTGCCCCCGGAGACCGTCGTCCGGGCCGGTGCCCTCTTCGGCAGCGTGACGATCCTCGTGCCCGCGGGGGTCCGGGTGGTCGACGACGGGTTCTCGGTGTTCGGCGACCGGCCGGTGCTGGTCCCGCAGCCGCAGCCCGGCGCGCCCACCGTGCGCGTCCGCGGTCTGGCCGTCTTCGGGCAGGTCAGCGTCGTCGCCGACGCGCCCGGCGAGCTCGGCCAGCAGCTGGACCCGGCCGCCGAGCGCCGGCGGGCCCGGGAGCTGCAGCAGGTGGCGCGGCGCGGGCGCGCACCCGTGCGGGGCCACCGGCG
>JAOPWU010000056.1 GCA_025965515.1 Mycobacterium sp. | reverse complement strand
CTGGTGGACGGCGTCCTCACCGTCGCGGCCTCTGAGCACCGCAGCCAACTCCGCAACCGCGAAGCCGCTGAGTCTCGGCTCGTGGAGATCCTCACCGAGGCGACCGCGCCACCGGCAGCGCCACGGCGGGCGACGAAGCCGACTCGCGGTTCGGTGGAGCGTCGGCTCGCAGGCAAACAGCGCCGGTCCCAGGTCAAGCGGATGCGCCGTCCCGACTCGGGCGAGTAAGCGTGGTGTCGGCGTCGCCGGCGCCGGCCACCGTGGAGGTCGTCTACCGCTACCTGGCGGCGGTGTTCCGCTCGGCGGTGGCGGATCGGCTGATCATGTCGTCGCCGTGCGTGGGCGTCCGGCTGCCCTGCCATTCCGCCGCGGTGCGGCAGGGTGAGGCGTTCGCGGTTGAGCTGGGTCACGTCGACGAGGTGCTCGGTGATGCCGGACTCCGTGCGGACCGGAGCGGCCTCGTGATGGCAAAGCCGCAGGTCAGCGGTGCTGGGGCGGACGAGTCGGTCTGTAGGCCGGGTTCTGTGCCCGGTCGCCTCGCGGCTCCCGGGTGACGACCATCCATCTCGGCGTGCCGTTGCCGGCACGCTCCAGCGGTCTACCCGCAGGCTCGGGCGGGCCGCCCTCGAACGCCTGCGCAGGCACCGGCGGACCGGTGCCCTCTTGACCTTGCTCCGGGTGGGGTTTACCTAGCCGCCCCGGTCACCCGGGGCGCTGGTGCGCTCTTACCGCACCCTTTCACCCTTACCTGCCGTGCCGAACGCGTCGGCGCGGCGGGCGGTCTCCTCTCTGTGGCACTGTCCCGCGGGTCACCCCGGGTCGGTGTTACCGACCACCCTGCCCTGTGGAGCCCGGACCTTCCTCGGCGGGTCGCGGGGCTTGCGCCCCGCCCCCGACGCGGTCGTCCGACCGACTCGTCCGCTCCCCGAGGGTAGCGGCCGGCCACACCCCTTCCGCGGCCGCCGCGTCGGCACGCCGCCGCGGGGCCCAGGCGGTAGCGTGCCGATCACCATGTGGCTGGTCCTGTCGGTCGCCGGGGCGCTCGCGGTGGCGACCGGGTACCTGCCCTGGTCCGACGCCACGGCGACCGCGCAGCGGGTATGGCCCGTCCTGCTCTTCCTGGTCGCCGTGACCGTGCTGGCGGAGCTGGCGCAGCGGGCGGGCGTCTTCCGCGCCGCCGCGGGCGCCGTCGCCTGCGCGGCCCGCGGCCGCACCCGGTTGTTGCTGCTGCTGGTCTGCGGGCTGGGGACGCTCACGACCATCGCGCTGAGCCTGGACACCACCGCCGTCCTGCTGACCCCCGTCGTCCTCACCCTGGCGAGCAGCCTCGAGCTGCCCCCGTGGCCGTTCGCCCTCGCGGCGGTGTGGCTCGCGAACACCGCGAGCCTGCTGCTGCCGGTCAGCAACCTGACGAACCTCCTCGCCCAGGACCGGCTCGGCCTGTCGGGGTCGGCGTTCGCGGGGCGGCTGGTCCTGCCTGCCCTCGCCGTCGTGGTCGTCACCGTGGCGGTGCTCTCCGCCCGCTTCGGGCGAGGGCTCCCCCGCCGGTACGCGACGCCTACGGCACCCCAGGCGCCCGACCGGGTCGTGTTCGGCGTGGCGGTCGCCTGCTGCACCGCGCTGGCGCCCGCGGTGCTGCTGGGGGCGCCGCCCTGGACCGCGGCGGTCCCCGCCGCAGTGGTGCTGGCGGCGACGTTCGCGCTGCGCCGGCTCCCCGGACCGGCGCTCGCGCTGCTGCCGTGGCGCATCGTGCTGCTGACCGGAGGGTTGTTCCTCGTCGTGGCGGCCATCGGCGTACACGGCCTGAACGACCTGCTGGGGCAGGCGCTCGGCACCGGCCAGGGCGCCGCGGCGCAGGCGAGAGCGGCGGGGGTCGCGGCGGGGGCTGCGAACACGGTGAACAACCTGCCGGCCTACCTGGCCCTGGAGGGCGCCCTGCCGCGCGGCTCCACCCACGAGCTGCTGGCCGTCCTGCTCGGCGTCAACGTCGGGCCGCTGGTGCTCCTGCACGGGTCGCTCGCGACCCTGCTGTGGCGCGAGCGGTGCCGCGCCGCAGGGGTCGCCGTCTCCGCCGGGCGGTTCGCCGCCGAAGGGCTGCTGCTTGTGCCGCTCGCCCTGCTGGCCGGCTGGGCGGCGCTGCAGATCGCCTGAGCTGCCCGCCTCAGCGGACGAGCGTGAGCACCTCGCCGTTGGCGACCGGGCCGAGCCGGATGGATGCGTCGACGGTGCCGAGCGCGGCGCGGGCGACGCGGAGCACGCCCCCGTGCGCCACGACCACCACCACGCGCTGCGGGTACGCCAGCAGCGCGTCGGCGAGGCAGGACCCGACCCGGCGCACCAGGTCGGCGACGGACTCGCCGCCAGGCGCGCGCCGCTCCGGCTCCTCCCACAGCTGCATGATCGCCTGCTGGATGGTGCGCCCGCCGGGCAGGACGTCGGACTTGCTGCACCCCTCGTAGGTGCCGAAGTCGAGCTCCCGCAGCCGGGGGTCGGTCACGAGCGGAACCCCGAGGCGGCGGGCCACCATGCCGCCCGTCTGCCGCGCACGGAGCAGGTCGCTGCTCAGGCAGACGCAGCCCTCGGGGACGAGCCGCACGAGCTGCTCGGCCACGTCGTCGGCCTGCTGCCAGCCGAGATCGGTCAGCCCGGGCGCCGCAGGGCCGGCGCCCTGCACGCGGCCTGCGGCATTCCACTCGCTCTCGCCGTGCCGCACCAGGTGGATCGTCCGCGTCGAGGCCAGGTCGACGACCGTGCCGGCAGCGCCGTCGACGCTGCCGGGACCTTCCCTGCCGACCGCCACGTCCGTCTCCACCTCGCCGATCCCGTCGAGCATCAGTACTGCAGGCGCGGATCGACGTAGCACTTGAACTCCAACACGTTGTTCGAGGGATCGGCCAGGAAGATCGTGCGGTGTTCCTCGGCCGTTCCCTCGAACCGCAGTGTCGGACCGTGCACGACTTTCAGTTTGCGGTACTCGATGAGCCGGACCAGCCGGTCGAAGTCGGCCGGGTCAGCGAAGCTGATGCCGAAATGCCGCGGGTACGTCTTGATCGTCTCGGGCACGTCTGTGCTGAGGTGGCAGACCAGCTGGTCCCCGAAGAAGTCCAGGGTGATGCGGTCGGCGTACCGCCGGGCCAGCTTGGCCCCCAGGCCGGTCACGTAGAACGTGTACGCCTCGTCGAGGTCACGTGCCGGGACGGCGAAGTGGGCGACGTCGTGCGGATTGCGCATGACTCTCCTTGTGAACCGAGCGCCTTGCCCCAGGAGGTCAGGCTGCTGCCAGCGCGGGCGCCGTCGCGGGCTCGATGTCGAGCAGGGTGTCGCTGCGCAGTCCCAACCGCAAGGTCTCGAGCCCCACCAGATCCGTCCAGGCGATGTTGCCGACGTTGACCGCCGGGCCGACCCGCCGGATCAGCTCGGTCTGCAGGTCCTTGGTGGGCGCCTCGAACAGCAGGCGCGTCGGGTCGACGGCGTTGAGCAGCGCGCGCAGCACGTCGCTCCGGATGGTCCCGTCGGGGTTGGCGATGCCGCTCTTGCCGCTCTCCCGGGTCTCGGTGACGACGAAGGTTGCGCCGGCCGCGAGGTCACGCCGGACGGCGTCGATCCAGTCGGCAGGGGTGAGGGTGGCGGACAGCGTCGGGTCCTTGAAGCCCACCTCCGCCAGCACGGGGTAGTCGGTGGCCATCGCGGTCACGTAGCGGGCCTTCGTGCGGCTGTCGAGCGGGATCGTGCCGTTGGAGACCTCGACGTGCGTGACGCCAAGGTCTGCCATCAGCCGCCGGTAGTCGTCGAAGCGGCCGCACCAGACGTAGCGCTCGAACAGCGTCCCGCCGCACATCGCGCCGACGCCGTGCTCGCGGCAGATATCGATCTTGCGCTTGATGTCCTTGGTGACGAGTGCCGTCCCCCAGCCGAACTTCACGATGTCGACCAGCGAGCCGTGGCTCTCCAGGACGTCGGTGAACAGCCCCGTGGGCAGACCGGAGTCGATCATCATGGTCGTTCCACGGCCGTCGGACTCCGGCGAGACGGGACAGTTGGCTTCGGCGTCGGTCGCCACGGTGATCCTCCAGGGCGGCAACCCGGGAACCCGGGACGGCTGCCCCCGTGGCGGCCGTGACTTAGTTGTCTCCCACAGAGCTTGCGCTCAACAAGGACCCACCTGGGAGCTAGCTGGGTGTGGCCCAAACGCCATATCTACCGAATCGTGCGCCTCGGCCGCAGGGTCGGATGGAACCGAGGGGCCGGGGTAGGACCGGCCCATGCTCCGCGGCCCGCGGGGCGCACCCGTGCGACCGCGCAGCGCCCAAGAGCAGTACGACGACCTCGCCCACCTCTGGTGGGAGCCCCGGGGGCGCTTCGCCATGCTCCAGTGGCTCGCCGCCGCCCGGGGCGCCCAGCTCCCTCCCCCACGCCGGCCCGGTGCGCTCCTCCTCGACGTCGCGTGCGGCGGGGGCCTGCTGGGGCCGCACGTCCCGTCGGGCTACCGCTACCTCGGCGTGGACCTGCTCCCCAGCGCGGTGGCGGTGGCCCGTGCGCACGGCATGACCGCCGTCCTGGGCGACGCCCGGGCGCTGCCGCTGCCGGACGCGTGCGCCGACGTCGTGGTGGCCGGGGAGCTGCTGGAGCACGTGCCCGACCCTGCAGCCGTCGTAGCAGAGGCCTGCCGGGTGCTGGCGCCCGGCGGCACCCTGCTGCTCGACTCGGTCGCGGCCACCCGGCTCGCGCGACTGATCGCCATCACCATCGGCGAGCGGGTCCCCGGCGGGCCGCCCCCGCGGCTGCACGACCACCGGTTGTTCGTGGACCGCGACGCGCTGGTCCGCGCCTGCGCCGCCGGCGGGGTGCCGGTGCGGCTGCGGGGGCTGCGGCCGTCGGTGCCGGGCTACCTGGCGTGGCTGTTGCGGCTCCGGCCGCGCGGGCGCCTGGTGCCGACGCGGATCACTGCCGTCCTGTTCACCGCGGTCGGCGTCAAAGCGCGCCGAGGTGCCCGACGTCGTTGAACCCCCGCACGACCGCGGGACCGTCCGGGTACCAGTCGACCAGGGACAGGGAGCACAGGTCGAGGTGCAGCGCGTACAGCGCCGACGGCGGCGCGGCGAGCGCCAGCCGCACCAGCTGCTTGATGGGCGTCACGTGACTCACCACCAGCACGGTGCCGCCCGGGTACGCCTCCCGCAGCCGGTCCCGCGCCCGGGTCACCCGGACCGCGGTGTCGGCGAAGGATTCACCCCCCGGGGGCGCGATCGTGTCGTCGGCCAGCCAGGCCGCCAGCGCGTCGGGGAACCGCTCGTGCGCCTCGGCGAAGGTGAGCCCCTCGAACGCCCCGAAGTCGGTCTCCACCAGGTCGTCGTCCGTCGTGACCGGCACCCCGAGCGCCTGGGCGACCACGGCGGCCGTCTCCTGCGCCCGGGTCAACGGGGATGCGACCACCGCCGCCACCGTCCCGGAGTGGGTCCCGGCCAGCGCCACGGCCGTGACGGCAGCCTGTCGGCGGCCGAGCTCCGTGAGCCGGGCGTCGCCGCGGCCGCTGAACCGCTTCTCCGCCGACAGCGGCGTCTGGCCGTGCCGCAGCAGGACGGTCGTGGTCGGGTCGGCGGTCGGCGCCATCCAGCCGGAGCGCCGGCTCGGGGCCGCCTCGGGCGCCTCCGCCGGCACCAGCTGCAGCGGCTCCGCGTCGAAGAGCGTGCCGTCGACGGCCGGCGCGGCCTGCAGGTCGGCGGGCGCAGCCATGCCCTCCGCCCGCCACAACTCTCCCCGCGCGGCGGCGTCCATCGCCTCGTTGGCGAGCCGGTCCGCGTCCCGGTTCCGCTCCCGGGGCACCCACGTCCACCGGACGGGGACGCCCAGCGCCCGGACCGCCACCCGGGCCTGCTCGGCCAGCGGCTTCATGGCCGGGTGCTTCACCTGCCAGCGGCCGGCCATCTGCTCGATGACGAGCTTCGAGTCCATGCGGACCTCGATGCTGCCGGGCGCCAACGCCACGGCGGCCCGCAGGCCCGCGATCAGGCCGGAGTACTCGGCCACGTTGTTGGTGGCCCGGCCGATCCCGGCGGCGACCTCGTGCAGGATCTGCCCGCTGGCGGCGTCGCGGACGAGCGCCCCGTACCCCGCGGGGCCGGGGTTGCCCCGGCTGCCGCCGTCGGCCTCGACGATGAGCCGCGGCCGTTCCGTGCCCGACCGATCGGTCACAGGCCGGACTCCGCCGTCCGGACCAGGATGCGGCCGCACTCGTCGCACCGCACCACGGCGTCGGGCGCGGCGGTCCGCACCCGGCCGAGCTCGCTGCCCTGCAGCTCCAGGTGGCAGCCCTGGCAGCGGCGGGAGACCAGCGCCGCCGCGCCGACCCCCTCGTTCTCGGCCCGCAGCTTCTCGTAGAGCGCCAGCAGATCCGCGGGTAGCTGCGGCGCCAGCATGTCGCGCCGGCTCCGGGCCAGCGCCGCGTCGCGGTCGAGGGTGGCGAGGGCCTCGTCGCGGCGCGCCTGCAGGTCTGCGCGCTGCTGTTCGGCGTCGGCGATGGCGGCCTGGACGGCGGCGAGCGCAGCCTCGGCCTGCTCGCGCTGCTCCATGAGGCCGAGCTCCTCGTCCTCGAGGACGCCCTGGCGCCGCCCCAGGGAGGCGATCTCGGACTGCAGCTCCGTGAGCTGCTTGGCGTTGGTGACCTGCCCGGAGTCCATGCGGCCCCGGTCCCGGTCGGCGCGCGAGCGGACGAGGTCGATCTCCTTCTCCAGCTTGCGCATCGCGAGATCCAGGTCGGCCACGGCCACCGTGTGCGTGCGGGCCTGCTCCCCCAGCCCGGCCAGCACCGTGTCGACGGCCTCGAGCTGGGCCAGCTCGGGCAGGCTGCGCCGCCGCGCGGCCGCGCGCGCCACGGCGCTGTCGAAGCCCTGCAGGTCTAGCAGGCGGTGCTGGTCGGTCGGACTCGCGGTGACCATCAGGTTCCTTCCCCAGGTGCGGTCCCGGGTGCCGGGCAGGCGGCGGACCACGGGTCGGTGACGAGTGTGCTCACGGTGACGGCGAGCTCGGGCAGGGCGGCGGTGAGCAGCGCCGCGACCTGCCGGGTCCAGGGCCACTCGGTGGCCCAGTGGGTCGCGTCGACGACGGCGAGCCCGGCCTCGAGCGCGTCGCGGGTCCGGTGGTGCCGGCAGTCCGCGGTGACGAGGACGTCCGCGCCGGCCCGCAGGGCGGCGGCGGCCTGGTCGTCCCCCGCTCCCCCGCAGACGGCGACCCGCCGGACCGGCCGGTCGGGGTCGCCCGCCACCCGCACGCCGGCTCCCGTCGCGGGGAGCACCGCGGCGACGTGGCGGCCGAACGCGGCCAGCGGCATCGCCGCCGGGAGGTCGCCGACCCGGCCGAGGCCGCGCGGCGCCGGGACCGCGAGCTCGGTGACCCGGAAGGCGGGCTCCTCATACGGGTGGGCGGCGCGCAGCGCGGCGACGACGGCCGCGCGGCGCCCCCGCGGGAGCACCAGCTCGAGCCGGTCCTCCGCGACCAGCTCGCGGCGCCCGACCTCCCCGATGGCGGGCCGGGCGCCCGGCTGCGGCGTGAAGGTGCCGGTGCCGCCGGTCCACCAGGCGCACCGGGTGTAGTCGCCGACCGAGCCGGCCCCGGCAGCGGTGACGGCGTCGAGCAGCCGGTCCCGGTCCGGCGTCGGGACGTAGACGTCGAGGGCGTCGAGCCGCTCGACCGACGCCTGCCCCGGGGACAGGACCGCCAGCGGGCCCCGCAGGCCGAGCGCCCCGGCGAGGGCGTCGTTGACACCGGGCCGGGCGACGTCGGCATTGGTGTGGGCCGCGACCAGGGCGACGCCGCCGCGGACCAGCGCGGTCGCGGTCTGGCCGCCGGGCGTGTCGCCGCTGATGCCGTGGACGCCACGCAGGAAGAGCGGGTGGTGGGTGACCAGGAGCTGGTGGCCGCCGGCGAGGGCCTCGGCCGCCACCTCGGGCGCCGGGTCCACCGCCACGAGCACCGAGCGGACCGGGTCCGCCCGGTCGCCCAGCACGAGCCCCACCGCGTCCCACGATTCGGCCCACGACGGGTCGTACGCCGCGTCGAGCAGCGCCAGGCAGTCGGCAAGGGTGACCATCGCCGCCAGCCTAGTGCGGCGGGGCCGGGGGTTCCCCGGTCGCGGAACGCGGGCGCCCGGGCTCCGGCCGTGCGACGCTGCGGGCGTGGCCCTGCCGACCGTGCCGACGGTGCCGAGCGCGCCGACGGTGCCGCCACGCGTCGGCGCTGCGGGCGCCCCGCCGCGCCC
>JAOPWU010000054.1 GCA_025965515.1 Mycobacterium sp. | reverse complement strand
GCCAAAGGGAGCGGACTGTAAATCCGTCGGCAGCGCCTACGCAGGTTCGAACCCTGCACCCGCCACCCATCGAGAGCCCCGACCACGCGTGGTCGGGGCTCTCGTGCGTCTACCGGTAGGTCGGGGTCACGCGTCCCGTGCCGTAGCTGAAGGTCAGGCTGCCGCCGGTGAGGTCGTTCCGGCGCCCGCCGGGGACGGCGTACTCGTCGGTGGTCGGGTAGCCGAGGCGACCGGTCTCCCAGCCCTGGCCGGCCCAGGCGGCGCGGATGCCGCCCTGGATCGACCGGGCGCCGGTGGGGGGCGTCCAGTAGATGCTGGCGCCGCTGCGGTCGCCGCCGGTGAAGTGGTTGAACCGTCCGACGCCGTCGGGGGTGCCCTGCTCGTCACTGGTCGGGTAGCCCATCGGGCCGGTCTCCCAGCCGAGCGCCGCCCAGTGCGCGCGGATCGCGCCGCGGACCGACCAGGCGCCGGTGGCGTAGGTCCAGTAGATGGAGGCGCCGGTGCCGTTGCCGGTGAAGTGGTTGAACCGGCCGACGCCGTCGGGGGTCGCGCTCTCGTCGGTCACGGGGTAGCCCAGGGGGCCCGTCTCCCAGCCCAGCGCTGCCCAGCGGGCGCGGATCGCGCCGCGGACCGACCAGGCACCCGTGCCGGGCGTCCAGTAGATGGAGGCGCCGGCGCCGTTGCCGCTGAAGTGGTTGAACCGGCCCACACCGTCGGGCGTCCCGGCCTCGTCGGTGGTGGGGAAGCCGAGGCCGCCGGCCGGGCCCCCGACGGCCTGGTAGTGGCCGAGGATCGCGCCGCGGACGGACCAGGCGCCGGTGGGGCTGCTCCAGAACACGGCCGCCCCGGCGCCGTTGCCGGTGAACTGATTGAACCGGCCGTTCGCCCCCGGCGTGGCGGCCTCGTCGGTGGTGGGGAAGCCGAGCACGCCGGCCGGACCACCGAGCGCCAGGTACCGGCTGAGGATCAGGCCGTGCACCGACCGGGCGCCGGTCGACGGCGAGTAGTAGATGGTGCCGCCGGTGTACTGCTGGCCCTTCCCGCCGGCGACGGTGAACTCGCTGCCCACGGGGCTCCCGAGGAAGGAGCTCGCGCCCCCGAGCTCCTCGTAGTGCGCGACGATCGGGTCCGGGATCACCAGCGGTGCCAGGGCCGACCACCGCGGGGTGCCCAGCCCGGTCACCGGGTCGTAGCCGGTCGTGACGTCGTACCCGACGCCCTGGCCGTTCTGATCCTGGTAGGCCTTGTTGGAGCCCGTCGTGACGTCGGTGATGCCGGCCGCGGCCGTGTACAGCCGCGTGTGGATGTCGCCCGCGCCGACGCCCCAGCCCTGTCCGGCGAGGCTCGCCGCGAGCCCGCCCGCCGCCAGGGGAGCGGCCAGTGACGTGCCGCCGTACCCCCGGGCGGTCGACGTCGTGTAGACGACCAGGCCGGTGCTCGGGTTCGCGTCGGAGGCGAGGTCCGGCACCAGGCGCCCGGTCCCGGGGAACGTCACGCCGCTCTGGTAGGCGGGCCGGTCGTACACGGTGCTCTGGCCGCCGCCGGAGTAGAGCCAGGCGGTCTCGGGCGAGGTCGGGGTGGTGCCGCCGACGGCGACCGTCTCCGGGTAGGCGGCCGGGACGTCCACGAAGGCCTGCGTCGTGCCGTCCTGCGGGAAGAAGGGGGAAGCCGGGGCCGAGTAGCAGTCGCTGGCCCCGTCGTCGCCGGAGGCCGCGAAGAACGTCGCGCCGGCGGCGAGCAGCCGTTGCAGCGCGGCCCGCGCCTGGTCGTTGTCCGCGGAGCCGTTGTAGCTGCTGTCGGGCTCGCAGAGCCCCCAGGAGTCCGACGCGACCTGCAGGGTCCCGGCCGCTGCGTCGTCGGCCATGGCGGCGACCGTCGGCGCGAGCGCGGAGTAGGGGTCGGCGTAGTAGACCTTCTGGCGGGCCGCCGGGGCGACGCTGAGGATGGCCTCGACGTCGAGCGCCGCCTCGGCGTCCCCCTCGCCGCTGCTCGTGAAGGCGTGATTCGGGTCGGTGGAGCTGACGTCCCGGGCGGTGATCTGGCCGGCGGCCAGCGAGATGCCGTTCGCGGTCGCGAACCGCTGGAACCCCTGCGGGTTGGCCTGCGCGAACTGCACCGTCCCCACCGTGATGCCGCTGCCGGTCCAGCCCGCCGGGAGGTCCGCCGCCGCCCGCAGCTGCGCCGGGGTCTGGTACGCGGAGGTGGCGCTGTGGACCGAGCGGCGCTGCCACACGCGACGGTTGTCCAGCCCCGCCACCGAGCTGACGGCTGCGGCCAGGGCGGGCGGGACCGTCAGCCGCCGGGCCGCGTGTTCCACGGTGCCGCCGTCCGGGCGGGTCCCGTCGTGCACCAGCGTGACGCCGAGCAGGCGGGCGAGCGTCGTGTCCGGGCCGGCGACGGACACCAGCCAGGGGCTGTCGTTCGTGACCGTGAGCCCGTGCGCCCGCGCCCAGGTGGTGACGGTGTCGCGCACGGCGGGGGCCGGCGCCGCGGCGGCCAGCTGGCTGCGACGCTGGGCGGCGGGGGTGGCAGTGGTGGCCGGGCCCGCCGTGGCGAGCCGCGCAATGAGCGCACGGGCGCCCGCGGGCTGCGCGAGCTCCAGGCTGACGGTGAGCGTGCTCCCGTCACCGCCGGGGTCGCTCGGCGCAGCCTGGGCGGGCAGTGCCACCGGCAGGACCAGCGCGGCCACCACCCCGGTGACGAGGCCGCCGCGTCGCAGCAGGGCCGCGGGACGCGGCCGGGTCGGGACGGGCATGTCGGGAGGGCTCCTTCGCCGGCGGGTCCTGGCCGTGGCGGCGGCGCCCCGCGGCGCGGGGGACGGCCGCCAGGGACGTCAGTGTTGATCGTGACGGGAGGAAGCCCCCGAGGTGAGGCGTTTGCCCCAGCTGCTCCCAGCGAGTCGTCGCCCGCTACAGCGGTTGGATGACGGACACGAGCCACGGCGCGCTCGTCGCGGCCCGGGTCAGGGTGAGCTGCACGGCGGCCTTGTCGTCGCGCGCCCCGGAGGCCGACGCGAAGTGCTGCCGCAGCGCCACCAGCACCACCGCCTTGTTGCCCGCGCCCGAGACGAGCCCGGTGCCGACCGCGGCGGCCGTCGCGGACGCCTGCTGCTTGAGGATCGTGTCGTGCAGCTGGGCCGAGGTGCGGGTGTAGGACGCCTTCGCGTCGCCCGTCGTCTCGGCCAGCACGTGCTGCGTGCCCGCGTCGAGCGTGCGGTAGTCGTAGGTCGTGACGTCCACGGCCAGCTTCTTGGCGGCCGTCTGCGGGTTCTCGCCGGCGAAGCTCCCGGCGGTGGTGCTGCCGCCCCGCAGCAGGGTCACCGCGACCACGGCGGCCGCCGTGACGACGGCGACGAGGGCGACGACGAGGCTGACGATGCTGACGGTGCGGGGTGCGGGCACCGGGACAGTCTGCACTGCCGATCACGGCGTTCTCCTGGGGTCCGCGAACGACCCCCCGAATGGCTCGTGTACAGTCGCCTTCGCTCGTTGCCCCCTTAGCTCAGTCGGCAGAGCGTCTCCATGGTAAGGAGAAGGTCTACGGTTCGATTCCGTAAGGGGGCTCCAGGCTCCGGCGCATGCGCCGGAGCGCACGGCGGAGTAGCTCAGTCTGGCAGAGCAAGCGGCTCATAATCGCTGTGTCGCCGGTTCAAGTCCGGCCTCCGCTACACTTGTCGGGTTCCGCCGTGGCGCGTCTCCGCGCCCGACACCGGGACCCACCAGACAGCGCTGGCTGTCGATCGTCCGCTGCCACCGGCGGTGGACGACGTCCGATCGTTCGGGCATGTCCGGAACGTTGAGCAGGGAAAGCTGAGGCACGACCGTGGCCGCCACTGACGTCCGCCCGAAGATCACGCTGGCGTGCATCGTCTGCAAGAACCGCAACTACATCACCAAGAAGAACCGGCGGAACGACCCCGACCGGCTGGAACTCAAGAAGTTCTGCCCGTTCTGCCGGCAGCACACCGAGCACCGCGAGACCCGCTAGACCTTCCCGGCGCGCCCCTCGGGCTGCGCCGGCACGACGCGAGGCCCGGCCCCATGGGGACCGGGCCTCGCGTCGTGTGCCACGGCCGTCAGGAGGCCTCGCCCAGCAGGGCGGCGAGCCGGCCCACGCCCTCGGCCAGGTCGGCGTCGCCCAGCGCGTAGGACAGCCGGAAGAAGCCCGGCGTGCCGAACGCCTCGCCGGGGACGACGGCCACCCCGGCCTCCTCGAGCACCAGCTCGGCCAGCTCGGCGCTGGTGGTGGGCGTACGGCCCCGCAGGGAACGGCCCAGCAGGGCCTGCACCGACGGGTAGCAGTAGAACGCGCCGTCCGGGCGGGGGCACTCGACGCCCTCGATCGCCGACAGGGCGCTGTGCATCGCGATCCGCCGCCGGTCGAACGCGACCTTCATCTCCTGGACGGCGGACAGGTCGCCCGACACCGCGGCCAGGGCGGCCACCTGGGAGACGTTCGCGACGTTCGACGTCGCGTGCGACTGCAGGTTGGTGGCCGCCCTGACGACGTCGGTCGGCCCGATCAGCCAGCCGACCCGCCAGCCGGTCATCGCGTACGTCTTGGCGACGCCGTTGAGCACGAGGGTCCGGTCCGCCAGCGCCGGCACCCGCACGGGCATCGACGAGAACGTGGCGTCGCCGTAGACGAGGTGTTCGTAGATCTCGTCGGTGACGACCCAGAGCCCGTGGCGCTCGGCCCAGGCGCCGATCTCGGCGACCTCCTCGGGGCTGTGCACCGCGCCCGTCGGGTTGGACGGGGACACGAACAGCAGGATCTTCGTCCGCTCGGTGCGGGCCGCCTCCAGCTGCTCGACCGTCACGCGGTACCCCTGCTCGGGGCCGGTGAGCACCGGCACCGGCACGCCGCCCGCCAGCGCGATGGCCTCGGGGTAGGTGGTCCAGTAGGGGGCGGGGACGAGCACCTCGTCGCCGGGGTCGCAGAGCGCGGCGAAGCCGTTGTAGACGGCCTGCTTGCCGCCGTTGGTGATGAGGACCTGGCCGGCGGAGACCTGGTAGCCGGAGTCGCGCAGCGTCTTGGCGGCGACGGCCTCCCGCAGCTCGGGCAGCCCGCCCGCCGGGGTGTAGTGGTGCATGCGCGGGTCGCGGCAGGCCTTCTCGGCGGCGGCGACGATGTGCTCGGGCGTCGGGAAGTCGGGCTCGCCGGCGCCGAACCCGATGATGTCGCGGCCCGCCGCCTTGAGTGCCTTCGCCTTGGCGTCCACGGCCAGCGTGGCCGACTCGGCGATGGCGGAGAGCCGACGGCTCACGCGCGTGCGGGTACCTGCGATGGGAGCGGTGGTGGTGGTCACCGCCCCATGGTCCCAGGTCCGCCGGACAGGTCCAGCGGCTTGCCGTGCGGACAGCGGTTGGCCCTGCCGCCGCCTTCCGACGTATGATGTCGCGGTTCGGGGCTACGGCCTCCTGCCGCTGGCGTGCTCGCGTGCCGACCGCCCCCACCGGGGTCGTCGCGCGGCGGTCGCGACAGGGCGGCAGGACCCGCACAGGGGCGTGGCTCAATTGGTAGAGCACCGGTCTCCAAAACCGGCGGTTGGGGGTTCGAGTCCCTCCGCCCCTGCGACTGCGACGGCAGGACACGGCACCATAGGTACGACCGCACGGCCCCCACGGGCACGGCGGGCACAGGAGCCCTCCGGGGCGTGATGACGGGACACGATCGTGGCGACGGACACGCAGGGCACGGTGCTCGAGCCGCGCCCGGAGCCTGCGCCGCAGCCCAGGACGGGCGGACGCGGCGCCGGAGGTCGCGGCCGACGTGGCCGCGGGGCCGGTTCCCGTGGGCCCGGTCGGCTGTCGCGCATCCGCACGTTCCTGCGCGAGGTCGTCGCAGAGCTGCGCAAGGTCATCTGGCCCAGCCGCAAGGAACTCGTGACCTACACCGTCGTCGTCCTCGTCTTCGTGACCTTCATGGTCGCGCTGGTCTCGGGCCTCGACTACGGCTTCACCCAGGCGGCGCTGAAGATCTTCGGCTGAGCCCCGCTCGCCGCCCCGCCGCCCGACTCTCACGCTTCCAAGAAGGGAACACCCACTCCGTGTCCAGCCCGTTCGCGCCCGATCCCTCCGCCACCCCTGCCGAGGCCGAGGTGGAGCGCACCGAGCAGGCGGAGGCCATCGACGAGCTGGACATGGTCGCCGCGCTGGAGGACGACCAGGTCGCGGCCACCGAGGCCGGCACCGCGCCCGTCGAGGAGGACCTCGGTGACGGCACGGTCGGCGGCGGCGGGGGCTACACGCCCGACCACCCGAGCGACACCGCCGAGATCGAGGCGGAGCAGATCGAGGAGGTCGACCCCATCGAGGAGTTCCGCCGCCAGCTCGCCGCCGCACCGGGCGACTGGTACGTCGTGCAGACGTACGCGGGCTACGAGAACAAGGTCAAGACCAACCTCGAGACGCGGATCAACAACTTCAACCTCGAGGACTACGTCTTCCAGATCGAGGTGCCGACCGAAGAGGTCACCGTCATCAAGGCGGGCAAGCGCTCGGTGCAGCAGCAGAAGGTCTTCCCCGGCTACGTCCTGGTCCGGATGGACCTCACGGACGAGACCTGGGGGCTGGTCCGCAACACCCCCAGCGTCACCGGCTTCGTCGGGAATGCGCAGCGCCCCGCGCCGTTGACCCTGGACGAGGTCGCCAAGATCCTGGCGCCGGCGGTCCAGGCCGAGGCGACGGGTGCTGCGGAGCCGGTGCGTACGGTCGACTTCGAGGTGGGGGAGTCCGTCACCGTCATGGACGGCCCCTTCGCCACGCTGCCCGCCACGATCAGCGAGATCAACCTCGACGCCCAGCGGCTCAAGGTGCTGGTCTCCATCTTCGGCCGGGAGACGCCGGTCGAGCTGCAGTTCAACCAGGTGGCCAAGATCTAACGGTCACCGGCACCGCACCACCCCCACGGACGAGGCAACGGCCCCGGCCGGACCCCGCCCCACCAGACACAGGAAGCACGGCATGCCTCCCAAGAAGAAGCTTTCGGCGATCATCAAGCTCCAGATCAACGCCGGTGCGGCCACCCCCGCGCCGCCGGTCGGGCCTGCGCTCGGTCAGCACGGCGTCAACATCATGGAGTTCTGCAAGCAGTACAACGCGGCGACGGAGTCGCAGCGCGGCATGGTCGTGCCGGTCGAGATCTCGGTCTTCGAGGACCGCTCGTTCACCTTCATCACGAAGACCCCGCCGGCCGCACGGCTGATCCTCAAGGCCGCGGGCATCGAGAAGGGCTCCGGCGTTCCGCAGGCCACGAAGGTCGCGACCCTGTCCCGGGAGCAGATCCGGGAGATCGCCCAGGCGAAGCTCCCCGACCTGAACGCCACCAACCTGGACCAGGCCGAGAAGATCATCGCCGGCACCGCCCGCTCCATGGGCGTCAACGTCAGCGACTGACCACCGCCGTCGCGCCGCCCGTCCGGGCGGCCGGCACCACCACCGGGGACCCGTCCCCACTGTGGGAGGGGCGCCCTGCGCGCCCCGTCCGCACCACGAACCGCCCGCAGTCGGGCGGACGAAAGGAACCACCATGAAGCGCAGCAAGGCCTACCGCGCCGCCGCGGCGAAGATCGACCCGGAAGAGCTGTACGCGCCGCTCGCCGCCGTCCGGCTGGCGAAGGAGACCTCGACGACCAAGTTCGACAGCACCGTCGAGGTCGCGGTCCGGCTCGGCGTCGACCCTCGCAAGGCCGACCAGATGGTCCGCGGCACCGTCAGCCTCCCGCACGGCACGGGCAAGACCGTGCGCGTCATCGTCTTCGCGACCGGTGACCGCGCCGCCCAGGCCGAGGCGGCCGGCGCCGTCGCCGTCGGCAGCGACGACCTCATCGCCCGGATCCAGGAGGGCTGGCTCGAGTTCGACGCCGCTGTCGCCACCCCGGACCAGATGGCGAAGGTCGGCCGCATCGCCCGCGTGCTCGGCCCGCGTGGCCTCATGCCGAACCCCAAGACCGGCACCGTGACGATGGACGTCGCGAAGGCGGTCAACGAGATCCGCGGCGGGAAGATCAACTTCCGCGTGGACAAGCAGGCCAACCTGCACCTCATCGTCGGCAAGGCGTCGTTCACGGAGAGCCAGCTGGTCGAGAACTACGCGGCCGCGCTCGACGAGGTGCTGCGGGTCAAGCCCAGCGCTTCCAAGGGCCGGTACCTCCGCAAGATCACCGTCGCCACCACGATGGGCCCGAGCGTCCCGGTCGACCCGACCCGGCTGCGCAACCTCAGTGACGAGGACGCCGGCGCCACCGCCTGACCTGTTTCCCCGCCGGCGGCAGCCGCCGGCGGGGAGCGCGGCGCGGGTCCGCCCGCGTCGGCTACACTCGTGGGGAACCCTCCTCGAAGCCCGGCCACGCCGGGTCCCCTGGATGGCCCCCGTTCCGGTTCCGGCCGGAGTGCACTGCTTTCGGTACCACCAGAGACCGCCGGTCGCCGCCCCTGTAGGAGCGGCCGAAGGGCCCGCAGCTGCGGGCGGCCCGCGTAGGTGAGCTCGAGCGTCCGGTGCGCGCCTCACGGCGTGCGCCACCCACGCCCCGTGCGCACCTGCGCCGGGGCGTCCGTCGTCTCCGGGGTCCGACCGACGGTCCGATCAACGGAGAGGAGACCCATGGCAAAGCCCGAGAAGGCTGCGGCCGTGGCCGAGATCGCGGACCACTTCCGCTCGTCGAACGCCGCGGTGCTCACCGAGTACCGCGGTCTCACCGTCGCCGAGCTGACCCGCCTCCGGCGGTCGCTCGGGGAGCAGACGTCCTACGCGGTCGTCAAGAACACCCTGACCAAGATCGCTGCCCGCGAGGCCGGCATCGAGGGCCTGGACGACCTGCTGTCCGGCCCCACCGCTGTCGCCTTCGTGAGCGGCGACCCGGTCGAGGCCGCGAAGGGCCTGCGCGCGTTCTCCCGCGAGAACCCGCTGCTCGTCATCAAGGGCGGCGTGCTCGACGGCAGGCCGCTCGACGCCGCAGGCATCGGCAAGCTCGCCGACCTGGAGTCCCGCGAGGTGCTCCTGGCGAAGCTGGCCGGCGCCATGAGCGGGTCGCTCGCCAAGGCGGTCAGCCTGTTCGCCGCTCCGCTGTCGCAGCTGGCCCGCACGGTCGACGCGCTGCGCGTGAAGGCGGAGGCCGACCCGTCGGTCCTCGCCGGTGGCGCCGGCACCCCGGCACCTGCTGCCGACGCCGCCCCGGCGGCTCCGGCCGCCGAGGAGACGCCGGCCGAGGCTCCCGCCGAGGCCTGATCCCCCCGCCGGCGCTCCCGACGGGCGCCCGGCCGCATCCTGCACCACCCCCCAGACTGTCCCGCGCGACGAGCGCGGGGGCACGACAGAGAGGAACGCCGACATGGCGAAGCTGAGCACCGACGAGCTGCTGGACGCCTTCAAGGAGATGACCCTCCTCGAGCTGTCCGAGTTCGTGAAGCAGTTCGAGGACACCTTCGGCGTCACCGCGGCCGCCCCGGTCGCCGTGGCCGCCGCACCGGGTGCCGCCGCCGCCGGTGGCGACGCCGCCGGCGCTGCCGAGGAGCAGGACGAGTTCGACGTCATCCTCGAGGCGCCGGGTGAGAAGAAGATCCAGGTCATCAAGGAGGTGCGCACGCTCACCAGCCTCGGCCTGAAGGAGGCCAAGGACCTGGTCGACGGCGCGCCGAAGCCGGTCCTGGAGAAGGTCACCAAGGAGGCGGCGGAGAAGGCCAAGGCGTCCCTCGAGGGCGCCGGCGCCACCGTCAGCGTCAAGTAGTCCCCCGCCCGCGCGAGCGGGTCTGCACGCGGGCCGTCACCCATTCGGGGGGCGGCCCGCGTCGCGTTGCGGGGCAGGGGGAACCCGGGCGGCCACCCGGTCGACCGGTGAAACGATCCCTGAGTTGTTCCGTTGACCTGGTACCCGTACCGTGACCCCGGCCACTGCCGCCAGCGGGGACCTGAGACTGTCGGGCGCCTCCCGCCCGTCGCCACAGCTACCAGATGACCAGTGGCCCGTACGATGTGTGGTGACGGCGATCACGCGAGCGCCGTCACTTTTGACTGCTTTGGTTCGTTGCAAGGCCGCTGACCCGGACATCGGGGTCGGGTGGCGGCGTAAGCCCAGCAGGGCAGCGAGGAGACTCCGCACGTGGGTGTCGAGGTCAGGGTCGAGGGGCTTACCAAGCGCTTCGGCAAGCAGACCATCTGGCAGGACGTGACGCTCACCCTGCCCGAGGGCGAGATCTCCGTGATGCTCGGCCCGTCGGGTACCGGCAAGTCCGTCTTCCTCAAGTCCCTCATCGGCCTGCTCAAGCCCGATGCGGGTCACATCTACGTCGACGGCACGGACATCACGCGGGTGAAGGAGCGGGACCTCTACGAGGTCCGCAAGCTCTTCGGCGTGCTGTTCCAGGATGGCGCGCTGTTCGGGTCGCAGACCCTCTACGACAACGTGGCCTTCCCGCTGCGCGAGCACACGAAGAAGAACGAGACCCAGATCCGCGACATCGTCATGGAGAAGATGGAGCTGATGGGCCTGTCGGGGGCGGAGGGCAAGCTCCCCGGCGAGATCTCGGGCGGCATGCGCAAGCGCGCCGGACTCGCCCGCGCGCTGGTCCTCGACCCCGAGATCATCCTCTGCGACGAGCCGGACTCCGGTCTCGACCCGGTCCGCACCGCGTACCTGAACCAGACGCTCGTCGACCTGAACCAGCAGATCGACGCCACGATCCTCATCGTCACCCACGACATCAATACGGCCCGCACCGTGCCGGACAACATCGGGCTGCTGTTCCGCCGCAACCTTGCGATGTTCGGCCCGCGCGAGCAGCTCCTCACCAGCCCCGAGCCGGTGGTGCGCCAGTTCCTCAACGGCCGCCGCGAGGGACCCATCGGGATGGCGGAGGAGAAGGACACCGCCGCGCTCGCCGCTGAGGCCGGCGCCGAGGAGGCCAAGTTGCCGCCGCTCGAGGCGCAGCTGTCCCCGAGCAACGGCAAGCCCCGCAAGCACCAGCGCCCGCCGCAGTTCCCGCCGGGGTACGTCCCGGGCACGGCGCTTCCCGAGGGCTGGGTGCCGGGCCAGGGCTGGATCGAGGGGTACGGCCCCGACGCGCAGGACAACAACGGCCAGGCGCACGGCGGCGCCGCCGACCGCTCCCACGAGCGATCCGCGGCCGCCCCGCAGGGCGACGCCGGACGCCACGCCGCCCCCGAGGGTCGGCCCGACGAACCCGCCGCCCAGCCACAGCGCCCCGACCCCGCACCGGCGCCCCGCGGCAGTCGGGTCGCCCCGGACGCCGCCGAGCAGGCCGCCCCGCCGCCGACGCGTCGGGCGTCCTCCACCGCCGGATCTGCCGCCAACGGCCGTCCGGCACCTGCCGCTGCGGCGCGCGGCGCCCGGGTGCCGGGTGTCCCGAGCATCCCTGACGGGCGGGCGGTCCGGTCCGTCGTCCGCCGGCGTGGCGCCGACCCGCAGTTGGGGGAGCAGGAACGCTGATGGCCATCTCCCTCACCGGTCCGCTTCGGCAGTCCGGCAACTTCTTCGCTCTGACCGCGGACACCGCCCGGGCGACGTTCCGCCGCCCGTTCCAGTGGCGCGAATTCATCGAGCAGGCCTGGTTCATCTGCAGCGTGACCATCCTGCCGACCGCCCTCGTGGCGATCCCGTTCGGTGCCGTCATCGCCCTGCAGCTCGGCTCCCTCACCCGGCAGGTCGGCGCGCAGTCGTTCACCGGCGCGGCCTCCGTCCTTGCGATCGTGCGGGAGGCCTCGCCGATCGTGACCGCGCTCCTGATCGCCGGGGCCGGCGGCTCGGCCATCTGTGCGGACCTCGGCAGCCGCAAGATCCGCGACGAGATCGACGCCATGGAGGTGCTCGGCATCTCGCCGATCCAGCGCCTGGTGGTGCCGCGGGTCCTCGCCTGCATGCTCGTCGGCGTCCTGCTCAACGGCATGGTCTCGGTCGTCGGTGTCGCCGGCGGTTACTTCTTCAACGTGATCCTGCAGCACGGGACACCCGGCGCGTACCTGGCGTCGTTCACCGCGTTGGCCCAACTGCAGGACCTGCTGGCGTCCGAGGTCAAAGCATTCTTCTTCGGAGGTATCGCGGCGCTGGTGGCCGCCTATCGGGGCCTCAACCCCAAGGGCGGCCCGAAGGGGGTGGGTGACGCGGTGAACCAGAGCGTGATCATCA
The DNA here is from genome assembly GCA_025965515.1 of Mycobacterium sp. Lineage (GTDB taxonomy): Bacteria > Actinomycetota > Actinomycetes > RYN-182 > RYN-182 > RYN-182. The sequence continues at coordinate 13,096 of JAOPWU010000054.1, read as the reverse complement.
CCTTCATGATGCTGTTCCTCGTGAACTTCGTCATCACCGCCGTCTACTTCCAGATCGTTCCGCAGAAGGGCTCCGGATGACGCTTCCACAGACGCTGCCGCGCCCCCTCCGGGCCGCGCAGGCGGCCGTCGGTCGCCCCATCGGCGCCATCGACAACGGGCTGGACTCCCTCGGCCGGCAGCTCTACTTCTACCTCCGCGCGCTCGGCTGGAGCTTCAAGACCATCCGGTCGTACAAGAAGGAGGTCTTCCGCCTCATCGCGGAGGTCGCCCTCGGCAACGGCGCGCTCGCGCTCATCGGCGGCAGCGTCGGTGTCATCGCCTTCCTGACCTTCTTCACGGGCACCGAGGTCGGCCTCGAGGGCTACCAGGGCCTCAACCAGATCGGCGTCTCGCGCTTCGCGGCCTTCCTCGCGGCGTACGCGGACACCCGGGAGATCGCGCCGCTCATCGCGGGCCTCGCCCTGTCCGCCACGGTCGGCTGCGGCTTCACCGCCCAGCTCGGTGCCATGCGCATCAACGAAGAGGTCGACGCGATGGAGGTCATGGGCATCCCGTCGCTGCCCTACCTCGTCACGACCCGGATCATCGCGGGGCTCATCGCGGTGGTGCCGCTCTACGTGCTCGGTCTGCTTTCGTCCTACTTCGCGACGCGGGAGATCGTCGTCCTCTTCTTCCACCAGTCCGGCGGCACGTACGACACGACGTTCCACCAGTACCTGTCCCCTGTGGATGTGCTGTACAGCTTTGTGAAAGTGCTGATCTTCGCGGTGGTCATCGTGCTGATCCATTGCTACTACGGCTACTACGCTTCCGGTGGCCCCGCAGGGGTCGGTAACGCGGTCGGCCGGGCGGTTCGGACGGCGATCGTCGCCATCAACGTGATGGACCTGTTCGTCGGGATCGCCATCTGGGGTTCCAGCGTCACCGTCCGGATCGCGGGGTAGGGGGCCGTGGCTCGTTTCAAGACCCGCCTCATGGGGCTGGGCATGCTGGTCGTGATCGCGGCGCTGATTGCGCTGTCCATCGGGATGTACAACAAGAACCTGCCGTTCTTCTACAAGACGACGGCGGTCTCGCTGCAGGTCGACCGCGTCGGTCACCAGCTGGTGGTCCCGGCTGACGTGAAGATGCGCGGCGTCCTCATCGGCACGGTGACGGGCGTCCGGGACAACGGCAGCTACGCCACCATGACGCTGAAGCTCAACCCGGACCAGGCGAAGCTGGTGCCGGCCAACGTCAAGGCGACCATCCTGCCGAAGACCCTGTTCGGCGAGAAGTTCGTCGAGCTCACGCCCCCCACGGGCACCGGCACCGGCTTCCCGGCCATCAAGGCGGGCGCCGTCATCTCCCAGGACCGCAGCAGCACCGCGATCGAGGCCGAGTCGGTCTTCAACGACCTGGTCCCGCTCCTGAAGGCGCTGTCCCCGGTGCAGCTCAACCTGACGCTGACGGCGTTGTCGCAGGCGCTCAGCGGCCGCGGCAACCAGCTGGGCGACCAGCTCGCCCGCACGGACAGCTACCTCACCAGCTTCAACACCCGGCTGGGCACCCTCGACGCGGACATCTCCGGGATCGCGGACCTCGCGACCAACCTGAACGCCGCCACCCCGGACCTGCTCGCCACGGCGCGGAACCTCGTGACCACGTCCAACACCCTGGTGTGTACCGCGACGCACAGCGACTGCCCGGCGGGCAGCGGCAACGCCGGCAACGGCAGGTCCGGCAACCTCTTCAACTCCTTCCTGATCGGCGTGAAGTCCGGCGTCGCCACGGCGAACCAGGTGCTCGGCCAGAACAGCGACGCGATCGCGAAGCTGACCACCATCAGCCAGCCGACGCTGCAGCTGCTCGCGCAGTACTCGCCCGAGTTCCCCTGCATGCTCGGCGGCCTCAGTCGGCAGGAGGTCGTCCTGGACCGCGCGTTCGGCTATGACGACACCGCCAACGGCGGCAAGGGTGCCCGGGTGGACAGCACCGGCCTGCACATCACGTTGCGGCTGATCGGTCAGCCGCACGGCTACGTCGCGGGCCAGGACGATCCCAGCTACGCGACGCTCCCGTTGGACCTCGGGCCGAATTGCTACGGGTCGCTGCCGTACTCGCCGACGAAGCCGCAGCTCCCGCAGGGCGGCTTCCCCGGACTCGAGGACCCGACGAGTCTGCTGCCGCCCACCGCCGGCTCCGCGGGGCCGCCGGCCGGCTCGCCGCTCTCGGCGAACTCCCGCTCGGTGTCGGCCCAGGCGACCGACATGGCCAAGATCATCACCGCGCCGACACTCGGCATCAACAGTGACAAGGTCCCGGACATCGTGAGCTTCCTCGTGGCGCCCCAGCTGGTCGGCAAGGAGGTGGCGGTCCAGTGAAGGGCCAGACGCTCCCTGCGTTCATCAAGCTGGTGGTGTTCGCCGTCGTCACCGTCGTGCTCACCGCCGTCCTGGCGGTGACCATCACCAACGGCTCGGTCGGCAACACGCAGAAGTACAAGGCCGTCTTCAGCGACGCCTCCGGGCTCATCAAGAACGACGACGTCCGGGTCGCCGGCGTGCGTGTCGGGCAGGTCTCCGACGTCACGCGGGTGGGCCGCGACAAGGCCCAGGTGACCTTCTCGTTGAAGAAGGACGTCCCGCTCCACAGCAACGCCCAGATCGCGATCAAGTACCGCAACCTCGTGGGGCAGCGGTACGTCGACGTGCAGGAGACCCCCGGCGCCGCGCCGGTCCTGCCGGCCGGGGCGACGATCCCGGTCGCGCAGACGCAGGGTCCGCTGGACCTCACCACGCTGTTCGACGGCTTCAAGCCCCTGTTTCAGGCGCTGACGCCCGACCAGATCAACAACTTGTCGGGCGACATCATCCGGACGCTGCAGGGGGAGGGATCGTCCATCAACGGGCTGTTGACGAGCACCGCGTCCCTCACGAACACGATCGCCGATCGGGACGCAACCATCGGCAACGTCGTCACCAACCTCACGACGGTCCTGTCGGTGGTCGACCAGCACAACCAGGGGCTCGACCAGCTCATCGTCCAGCTGCAGCGACTCGTGACCGGTGTGGCCGGCGACCGGCAGACCATCGCGACGGCGCTGACGAACATCAACGGGCTGACGACCAGCGCCACCCAGCTGCTGGCCGACATCCGGCCGTCCCTTCCCACGGACCTGCAGGCCCTGTCGGCCGTGACCAACACGCTGGCCACCACCACCAACGGGAACGGCCAGGTCGTCCTGGATGAGTACCTCCAGCGGCTCCCGTCGAAGCTCAACACGATCCTGCGCACCGCGACGTACGGATCGTGGTTCAACTTCTGGCTCTGTGACGCCGAGCTGAGCCTGGGTGGCTCGGCGGCGCCCATCAAGCTGGCCAACAATGACGCCGCCTGCACGGAGATCCCGAAGTGAGCAGCCTGCGCGAGAAGAACCCGGTAGCGGTCGGCGTCGTCGGCCTCTTGATCATCGTCGCGATCGTCGCGCTGCTCTTCAACCCGCAGAAGCTTCCGGTCATCGGCGGTGGGCGCACGATCAGCGCGAACTTCGCCGAGGCCAGCGGGCTGATGCCCAACGACCCGGTGCGTATCGCCGGCGTGCCCGTCGGCAAGGTCACGGGCGTGGCACTGGCCGGCGACCACGTGCACGTGAAGATGCTGCTGAACAAGGGAGTCACCGTCGGGTCCGATACGTCGGCCGACATCCGGATCAAGACTCTGCTCGGGCAGATGTACATCGCCCTGACCGACGCGGGGACCGGCAGCCTGGGCAGCCGGACCATCCCCGTGGCCCACACGACCACTCCGCTGATCGTGACGGACGCGTTCCAAGGGCTCTCGCAGCGTGTCGACGCCATCGACACGACGCAGCTCGCGAAGTCGTTCACGACGCTGGCGGACACCTTCCGGACCACGGCGCCGCAGGTCGGGGGCGCCCTCACCGGGCTCTCGCGGCTGTCGACGACGATCGCCTCCCGGGACGATCAGCTGAAGCTGCTGCTGGGGCACGCCAAGAACGTGACGCAGGTGCTAGCCAACCGGGACGCCGAGATCACCAAGCTGATCGACGACAGCAACCAGGTCCTGACGCTGCTCGACCAGCAGCGCGAGGTGATCCACAGCATCCTGATCAACACCGTCTCGCTGTCCCAGTCGCTCACCGGCCTGATCACGGAGAACCGGCAGGTCATCGGGCCGGCCCTGACCAACCTCAAGAAGACGACGGACATCTTGCAGAAGAACCAGGACAACCTGGACTCGGCGATCCACATCCTGGCGCCGTACCTGCGCGACTTCACCAACCTGCTGGGCAACGGCCGGTGGTTCGACACGTACATCGCGAACCTCGGTTCGGTGCTCGGCGGATTCACCCCGACCGCGGCGGGAGCATCCAAGTGAGCACGATCCGCTCCCGGGCGGTTGCCCTCGCGGCGCTGCTGCTCGTCGTCGTCGCCCTGCTGCTGGTCTACGCCCAGGTGAGCAGCGGGTCCTACAAGACGGTCTCCGCCGTCTTCCCGCGCACGGTCGGCATCTCGCAGGGCTCGAGCGTCCGCGTCCTCGGGGTCGAGGTCGGCAAGGTCACCGCGGTCACCCCGGAGGGGACCGGGGTGCGGGTCGCGATGAAGTACAAGGCCGACACGAAGATCCCCGCGACCGCGGCGGCGGCGATCGTGCCGCCCTCGATCGTGAGCGACCGGTACATCCAGTTCACGCCGGCCTACACGGGCGGCGCGATCATGGCCGACAGCTCCTCGCTCGGCGCCGACCGGACCGAGGTCCCCGTCGAGCTCGACCAGGTCTACTCGAGCATCAACAACCTCGACCAGGCGCTCGGCCCGAACGGCGCCAACAAGAACGGCGCGCTGCAGGACCTGTTGCACGTGGCCGCGCAGAACCTCGCCGGCAACGGCCAGAACATCAACACGACGGTGCACCAGGTGGCGAACCTGCTCACGACGCTCGGGGACAACAAGACCGACCTGTTCTCCACCATCACGAACCTGCAGCAGTTCACGACCACGCTCGCCAACGACGACGGCGGGGTGCGGCAGTTGAACGCGAACCTCGCCACGGTGTCCGACCAGCTCAACAACGAGCGGCAGGACCTCACGGCGGCCATCCAGAACCTCGGACAGGCGCTGAGCCAGGTGCAGACGTTCGTCGCGGACAACAAGGCCAACGTCACGGCGGACATCGCGGCCCTGACCTCGGTGACCACCGGGCTGGTCAGCGAGCAGCAGGCGCTCAAGGAGGTCCTGGACGAGGCCCCCATCGGGCTCGACAACCTCGCCCTCGCGTTCGACCCGGACGGCAAGGACGGCGGCGCGAACCCGACCCTGCGGACCAAGGCCACGATCGACAGCAAGGCCCTGCTGGGCCTCGGTAATCCGCTGAACTTCATCTGCCAGGCGGTGCCGGCGCTGCCTGTCTGCCCGGGGGGCGTCCTCTCCGGCGCGGTCAACGGCGCGTTCGGTGGCAACCTGCCGTTGGTCAACAACCTGCTGAACGGCGGTGCGCCCACGGCGTCGGGCACCGCCTCTGGTGACCAGGCGCTCATGCAGCTGCTGGGGGTGTCCAAGTGATCGGTCGGCTCGCCCGCTCCCGGGGCCGCGTCGTGCGGTCCGCCGCGGTCGGCGCCGCGACGCTGCTCGCGACGACCGCGTGCGGCGTCCCCGGGCTGCAGGACATGCACCTGCCCGGTGGCGGCGCCAAGGGCCCGACGATGCAGGTGACTGTCGTCTTCGACGACGTGCAGGACCTGGTCCCCCAGGCGTCCGTCCGCAGCGGCGACGTCGTCGTCGGTGATGTGGCCAAGATCGACCTCGGCAGCGACCTGAAGGCGCGCGTCACGCTCCGCGTCGCCCGCGCCGTCAAGCTCCCCGCCAACACGGTGGCGAGCGTGCAGGAGACCAGCCTGCTGGGGGAGAAGTTCGTCGCGCTCGACGCGCCCACCGGGACGGCGGCCAAGGGCGCCCTCGGTAACGGCTCCGTGATCACGACGGCGAACTCGCAGACCTACCCCGCGACGGAGGAGGTCTTCGGCCTGCTCGCCTCGGTCCTCAACGGCGGCGGCCTGGAGAAGGTCCAGAGCATCGCCTACGAGGTCAACCAGGCCCTCGCGGGCCGCGAGCAGTCGGTGCGTGACCTGCTCACCCAGCTCAACGCGCTCGTGGGCAACCTCGACGGGCAGAAGGGCTCGATCGTCCACGCGCTCGACGCCCTGGACACCTTCACCGCGAACCTGTCGAAGCAGACGGACACCATCGCGCTGGCCCTGGACGGGATGGCGCCCGGCATCAAGGTGCTGGCGGACGAGCGGGCGAACCTCACCGCGCTCCTCTCCGGCCTGGGTGACCTCGGGACCACCATGAAGAAGATTGTGACCACGAGCGGGGACGCCACGCGGCAGGATCTCGCCCTGCTGCAGCCGATCCTCCAGCAGCTGCAGAAGGCCGGCAGCGACCTGCCGAACGGCCTGGAGCTGCTCGCGGACTACCCGTTCCCGAAGCACGCGACGGACGGCATCCCGGGCGACTACACGAACCTCCACGTGAAGCTCGACGCATGCTCCGCGTTGTCGCTGCTGGGGCTGCAGTCGCTCGTGAACAGCCTGCCGGTCCCGATCATCGACAACTGCAAGACGGCCAGCGGCGCCGGCGTGCAGGACCTCATCACCGGGCTCACCAAGGCGCTGGTGCCGGGCAGCGCGGTGCCGACCAGCCAGGACATCCAGCAGGGCCTCGACTCGCGGCAGCAGGGCACGGCGACGCCGTCCCCGGCGCCCTCGTCGGGCCTCACGCTGCCGGGCATCTCGCTGCCGCTGCTGGGCGGCTCGAAGAGCAACACGGCGTCGCCGACCCCGTCGCCGTCCACGTCGAAGAGCCAGGGCGGCCTCCTCGGCCTGCTGACGGGCGGTCTCCTGTGATCACCAGAACGGTCAAGATCCAGCTGGCGGTCTTCCTGACCGCCGCGTTCCTCGGCATCGCCTACGTGCTGGCGAACTACGTCCAGGTGCCGTTCATCGCCAAGACCTTCACGGTGAAGGCCCAGCTGACGGACTCCGGCGGCATCTTCCAGCAGGCCCAGGTCACCTACCGCGGCGTGGTCGTCGGCAAGGTCGGGACGCTGCACCTCATCCCGAACGGGGTCGAGGCGGACCTCAAGATCAGCGACACGTGGCGCGACAAGATCCCGGCCGACGCCCGGACGGTCATCCAGAACATGTCGGCGGTGGGGGAGCAGTACGTCGACCTGCAGCCGCAGAGCAACAGCGGCCCCTACCTCGCCGCCAACTCGGTCATCCCGATGTCCCGGTCCAGCCTCCCGATCCAGACGGTGACGCTGCTGTCCGGCCTCGACCAGCTGGTCAACAGCATCAACAAGGACGACCTCAACACCACGCTGAACGAGCTCGGCAAGGCGCTGCAGGGCACCGGTCCCGACCTGTCCCGGATCATCGACCAGGGCGACGCCGTCCTGACCGCGGCGCAGCAGAACCTGCCCCAGACCCTCAAGCTGATCGACGACGGCAAGACCGTGCTGAACACGCAGCGCGACGTGTCGGGCCAGCTGAAGTCGTTCGCCGCGAGCCTCAACAGCTTCACCAACCAGCTGGCGTCGCCCACGACCGACAACGCGGTGCGCACCCTGCTGGACACCGGGCTGCCGGCCGCCCAGCAGCTGCAGAGCCTGCTGGCCGACAACGCCGTGAACCTGCCGACGGTGCTCGCCAACCTGACGACGCTCGGTTCGATCACGAGCGCCCGGATCCCCCAACTGACCGCGATGATGGAGCTGTACCCGGCGAACGTCGCCAACGGCTTCCTCGTGGCCGGGTGTCAGGGTCCGGCGCCCGCCGGCTCGACGGCGCCCTGCACGTACAAGCCCGGGCAGGAAGGTCGCGCGGGCTTCGGTCTGGTGCTGTCCGGCACCGGTCCGTGCACCCAGGGGTACCTCTCGGACACCCAGCGGCGCGACAACAACACCAACCCCGCCACCAACCCGTCGAACTTCGGCGGCCTGGCGACGCTCGGCGCCAACTGCACGAGCCCGGTGAACGGCCCGCCGCCGCCCAACGGCGACGGCGCGAACGTGGACGTGCGCCGCGCGTCCCGGGCGCCCCGTCCCGCCGGTGACACGACGGCGACCCAGGGCGGCGCCGTGGGCACCGTGGCATCGGGGCAGGGCACCCAGTCGGTCGGGGCCGCGACGCCCACGACGTGGGACCCGACGAGCGGCCTGCTGTTCGGCACCGACGGCACGACCTACCGCATGACGTCCAACCAGACCCAGGCGGCGCGTGGCACGTCCTGGCAGTGGCTCCTGCTGAACCCCGGCCTGTCCTGACCGCAGGGCTTACCCCCGCTGCCGCGGCGGGCCCGTACTGTCGGCATGCGCCCAGGCACCCCACAGGCCACGCTCGTCGGTCGGGGGGAGGATGAGTGGTCGGCCCGCGTGCCGGCCCCGCCGCGCAACGCCGCACGAGCGCCCGTCCGCCGGACGGGCAGGACCCAGGAGGACCCCGCGTGCCCCCCGAGAGCAGCGACGACACGCTGACCACCCCCGAGCCGCGGGAGCCGGGGCCGGGGGAACCGGTGGCGGCGCCGCAGGCCGCCGCCTCCGCAGCCACGGAGCCCGGCGAGGGCCCCGCAGCCCCGTCGGACGCCGCCGCGGACGAGGCTGCCGCCCAGGGCGCCTCCCCGGGCCGGCGCCGCGCCATCCTGCTGACGGTCGTCGCGTGCGTTGTCACGCTGGCCCTCGTGGCCGCCCTGATCGTGGTCGGGATCTACGCGCACACGGCCCGGTCGAAGATCGAGGCCCGCAATGACGCGCTCTCCGCGGCCCGGCAGGTCGCCATCGACCTGACGTCCCTCCAGGCGGCCTCGGTCGATCAGCAGTTGAACCACCTGCTGACCGAGCTGACGGGTAACGCGAAGACCCAGCTCACCAACAGCCGTAACGCGCTCACCCAGTCGTACACCGCGGAGCAGCTCACGACGGTCAGCCACATCCGGGCGGCCGGGACGGCCACCACGGGACTGCGCACCGCTGTCGTGATCGTGGCCCTGGACACCGACTACTCCGTGGCGAGCGGCCCCCTCAGCAACCCGCCCGCCACCTGTGTCGCGGGCGGCGGCAAGCTGTCCTGCCCGCAGCGCATCCGGCTGACCCTGCAGCGGTCCGGCCAGGTCTGGCGCGTCTCCGACATCGCGTCCGTCGCGTGACCGACCCGACCCGACCCACCGTCTCCCCGCGAGGTCTCCTGTGACGACTCCCACTCCCGGTCAGCCCCGTCCCGGGCGCCCCGGTGGCCGCCCCGCCGGCCGCCGCAGCGAGCCCGCCTGGGTGCGGCGCTCCCGCCGCGGCGGCGCGCCGGACGCGCCGCCGGAGGCACCGGGCGGCGAGGCCCCCGCCCAGGCCGCCGGCGTGCCCGCCCAGGCACCCGCGGCCCCCACGGCGCCCACGGCACCCGCGCCACCGCAGGAGGACCCGAGCCTGTTCATGCCGATGGCGACGCCCCCGGCCGGGGAGCCGGCGCCGGCCGACGCCGACGAGCCGACGGCCGACGGCGAAGCCCTGCCGGCCTGGGAGGCCGCCGGGCAGGCGGAGGCGGCCCGGCGCCGGATCTGGCGGATCGCCGCCGCCGCGGGCTCCGGCCTGGTCGTCGCCGCCCTGGTCGGGACGCTGACCTGGCAGTCGCTGGCCTGGCACTCCGCGAGCTCGTCTCTCTCCGCCGGCCGGGCTGCGCTGCCCGCCGCGGCCGCAGCGGCGCCGCCGATCCTGAGCTACCAGTGGACGCAGGTCGACAAGAACCTGGCGAACGCCGACAAGTACCTGACCCCGCGGTTCCGGAACAGCTACGACAACAGCTTCACGAAGGCCATCAAGCCGTTCGTCGTCTCCAACCAGCTCAACCTGGACAGCCAGGTCGTGAACGCCGGCGTCATCGAGGCGAGCGCGAACCGGGTCGTGGTGCTGATCTTCGCCGACCAGCTGAGCACCAGCGACAAGCCGCAGGCCACCGGCGCCTCGACGCCCTCCAGCCTCACCCAGGAGCGGGCCGAGTTCACCATGCTCAAGCAGCACGGCAAGTGGCTCGTCGACGACATCACCCGGCTCACCGTGGCGCTGCCGGCCGGCACGAGCCCGGGCAACGCGGCAAGCCCGTCCGCCGGGGCCTCGGCGGCCCCGTCGACCTCCGCTGCACCCGCCGGCCCGGCCGCGAGCCCGTCCCCGGCCGCGAGCTGACGCGCGACCCGCACCCGGACCGCCGACCCTGCCCCGCGCCCCACCCGGGCGCGGGGCAGGTCGCCCGGGCAGACGGTTGACGACAGCGGGCGGACGCGCGACCGTACTCGTCATCGCCGCGGCCGGGCAGGCCGCTGGACCTACGGCTGAGACAGCCGTGAGCGCCGCTGCGCGCGCAAGTAGACAATGTTTTGGGTGACGGCTACACTGCACGTTTGCGCTGTCTTCTCGTCGTCTGCCCCTGCGGTCAGTCGATGAGGGGCTGGCGCAGGCAGGCGAGAGCGGCTCCCGGGCTTCCTCGTCGGCCACCGGAGAGACCGCCCATCCGCCCGCGACCGCCCCCCGCAGCCCCGCACGTCCTCCCCGCCGGTGCCCCCGCCTGTGGATAAGAACACGCCCTCGCACGGCATGTCCCGTGTCGTCAGCGCGTTGTGTCCCTCGAGGTCCCTCGTGGCGCGTCCCGCGCCGGCGCGGCAGGACGCTGCGCACGACCCGCTCTCCCTGCCGACCGGAGCCCGGCCGGGAGCCGCACGACCTGTCTACACGCCCGACGACCCGCAGGACCCGCTGACACCACGAATCGCCGAACACCAGCGCCGCTCAGATCCGAACATTCGCCCGACCCGCTCGCCTGCCGCAGGCGTCCGGGAAGGGAACTAAGGCCGGAAGGACGCCCCTTGGCCGCCTCGAGCACCGCCCGCCGCATCAGCTTTGCCAAGATCGTCGAACCTCTTGAGGTTCCCGATCTGCTCGCACTTCAGCTCGAATCCTTCGACCGTCTCGTCGGAAACGCGGCATGGGAGGCGCGGCTGCAGGCTGCCCTCGACGCCGGCCGCGAGGACGTCCCGTCCAGCTCGGGCCTCGAGGAGGTCTTCGAGGAGATCTCCCCGATCGAGGACTTCTCGGGCTCCATGTCGCTGAGCTTCCGCGACCACCGCTTCGAGCCGACGAAGTACACGGTCGACGAGTGCAAGGAAAAGGACTGGACCTACGCGGCCCCGCTCTTCGTCACGGCCGAGTTCACCAACAACACCACTGGTGAGATCAAGAGCCAGACCGTCTTCATGGGCGACTTCCCCATGATGACGCCCAAGGGCACCTTCGTGATCAACGGCACCGAGCGTGTCGTCGTCAGCCAGCTGGTCCGTTCGCCGGGCGTGTACTTCGACCGCTCGCTCGACAAGACGTCCGACAAGGACATCTACAGCTGCAAGGTCATCCCGAGCCGCGGCGCGTGGCTCGAGTTCGACGTGGACAAGCGCGACACCGTCGGCGTCCGCATCGACCGCAAGCGCCGCCAGCACGTCACCGTGCTGCTGAAGGCCCTCGGCTGGGACGACGCGCGCATCCTCGACCGCTTCGGCGACAGCGAGACCATGCGCACCACGCTGGAGAAGGACCCGCACTCCAGCCAGGACGAGGCCCTGCTCGAGATCTACCGCAAGCTGCGTCCGGGCGAACCGCCGACGCGTGAGTCCGCGCAGACGCTCATCGAGAACCTCTTCTTCAACCCGAAGCGCTACGACCTGGACAAGGTCGGCCGCTACAAGGTGAACAAGAAGCTGGGCCTCTCGCTGTCGCTCGAGGCGGGCACGCTCACCGAGGACGACATCGTCGCGACCATCGACTACCTCGTGCGGTTGCAGGCCGGCGAGGCGTCGTACGAGACCGACGACATCGACCACTTCGGCAACCGGCGCCTGCGCACGGTCGGCGAGCTGATCCAGAACCAGATCCGGCTCGGCATGGCGCGCATGGAGCGCGTCGTCCGCGAGCGGATGACGACCCAGGACGTCGAGGCGATCACGCCGCAGACCCTGATCAACATCCGGCCGGTCGTGGCGAGCATCAAGGAGTTCTTCGGGACTTCGCAGCTCAGCCAGTTCATGGACCAGACCAACCCGCTGGCCGGTCTGACGCACAAGCGCCGCCTGTCGGCGCTCGGCCCCGGCGGTCTGTCCCGGGAGCGGGCCGGCTTCGAGGTCCGCGACGTGCACCCCAGCCACTACGGCCGGATGTGCCCGATCGAGACCCCGGAAGGCCCGAACATCGGCCTCATCGGGTCGCTGTCGACCTACGCCCGCATCAACCCCTACGGCTTCGTCGAGACGCCGTACCGCAAGGTCGTCGACGGCCGGGTGACCGACCAGGTCGACTACCTGACCGCGGACGAGGAGGACCGGCACGTCGTCGCCCAGGCGAACAGCCCGGTATCGGACGACGGCTCGTTCTCCGAGCCGCGCGTGCTCGTGCGGCGCAAGGCTGGCGAGGTCGACTACCTCGACCCGCACGACGTCGACTACATGGACGTGTCGCCGCGCCAGATGGTGTCGGTCGCCACGGCCATGATCCCGTTCCTCGAGCACGACGACGCCAACCGTGCCCTCATGGGCGCCAACATGCAGCGCCAGAGCGTTCCGCTGCTGCGCAGCGAGGCGCCGCTGGTCGGCACCGGCATGGAGGCCCGCGCGGCCAAGGACGCGATGGACGTCGTGGTCGCCGAGCAGGCCGGTGTGGTCGAGGACGTGTCCGCCGACTACATCAGCGTCATGCACGACGACGGCACCCGCCGCACGTACGGCCTGGCCAAGTTCAACCGGTCGAACCAGGGCACCTGCATCAACCAGAAGCCCATCGTGGACATCGGTGCGCGCATCGAGGCCGGCGACGTCATCGCCGATGGCCCCTGCACCGACGAGGGCGAGATGGCGCTCGGCAAGAACCTGCTGGTCGCCTTCATGCCGTGGGAGGGCCACAACTACGAGGACGCGATCATCCTGTCGCAGCGCCTCGTGCAGGACGACGTCCTCACCTCGATCCACATCGAGGAGCACGAGGTCGACGCCCGCGACACCAAGCTCGGC
>JAOPWU010000049.1 GCA_025965515.1 Mycobacterium sp. | reverse complement strand
CAGGGGATCCGTCCCATTTGGGAATCTGACTCCATGGTGGAGAAAGACACAGATCACCGCCAGTGCCCTGAGCCGAACCTTTCAGGAAATCGGCAGCACGCGTCAACCAGTGATACACCCAACTCTGTGCATACCAGGGCAATACCGGCCACTGACCTGCGCCATCGGGCTACCCGACGAATGGTGTCAAGGCATGTCCTGGGCGACATTAAGGGGTATCTCTCAGCCCGGCACCAACATCAAATAATGGAGATGTGACGCACCGTCAGGAACCATTCACAATTGGTGACGCGTCAGTTCGCGGATTCGCGCATCTCCAGGAAGCGCCAGCGCGCCACGACCCGCTGGTACCCCTCCAGGGCGCGGGCTCCGTCGCCCTCCCGGAGCCCCGCCAGGGCGTCCGCGAGGTCCGCGGCCGACGAGTCCGACTCGAGCGCCTCGTCGTCCAGCAGCTCCACGAGATCGCCGTAGTCGATCTCCACCGTCGAGCGCGGGTGGAACTCCTCGAGCCACCGGGCGACGTCCTCCAGCGCGGCCACGTTCGCCGCGTCCGAGATCGTCCGCCGGACCACCGCCAGCGACCGCGCCGCCCGCCGCCGCGCGTCGGCCATCGTCACGCGGTAGTACAGGTGCCGCCCGGGGCGGCGCAGCTGCAGCGACCGCTCGTGCGGCTCCGCCAGCAGCAGCCACCCCACGGGTACCTGCCAGGTCGCCTGCCGCAGCGACGGCCACGCCAGCGTCGCCCCGGGCGCGTCCGTCTGCTCCGTGCGTGCGGCCTCGAGCCAGCCCTCGGCCGCGTCCGCCAGCTCCTCCGGCACGTACGTCTGCGCCAGCAGCGGCGGCTGGCCCTCCAGGAAACGCTCCAGCGCCTCCCAGGCCCGCACCCGGCGGCCGGGGACGCAGACCTGGACCGGACCCTCTTCCTGCAGCACCACGAGCAGGTCGTCGTCGCCCTCACGGTGGGTGAGCTGCCGGCGGGGGTTCACGACCTCCCGCCGCGCCAGCTCGCGCTCGCGGCGCAGGTGCTCCTCGCGGTCGACGCCCGCTCCCCCGGCCAGCAGGGCCTGCACCCGCCGCCGCTGCGCCCCCTCGAAGGCCGTCAGCGGCTGGTAGACCCGCAGGTAGGAGCAGTAGCCGGGGACGCCGGACTGCTGGTCGCCGCCCCCGGGGCTGGGGACCTGTTCGCCGGACACGCCCGGAATCGTGTCACGCCCCGCCACCGACGACACCGGGGACCGACCGCGTATGGCCCGCCGCCCCCGCCCGCGCGGCTAGGGTGGGCAACGCCCGGCCACCCCTTCCGGGCACGCCGCGCGGCGCCCCCTACGAGGTCCGGCCCCGCGTGCGACCCCGCAACGGAAGACGGGACCATGAGCGACAGGGACAGCGTCGACACCCCACCCGGCCCGGTGTTCTCCCCGGCCGGCGCCCCGGGCGGCCACGAGCAGGTCGTGTTCTGCTCCGACCCCGCCAGCGGGCTGCGCGCCATCATCGCGATCTACTCGACGGCGCTCGGGCCCGCGCTCGGCGGCACCCGCTTCCACCCGTACGCCACGGAGCAGGCGGCGATCGACGACGCACTGCGGCTGTCCCGCGCCATGGCCTACAAGAACGCCTGCGCCGGCCTCGACCACGGCGGCGGTAAGGCCGTCATCATCGGCGACCCCGCCACCGACAAGACCGAGCCGCTGCTGCGCGCCTTCGGCCGGTTCATCGCCTCCCTCGGTGGCCGCTACGTGACGGCCTGCGACGTGGGCACCACCGTCGCGGACATGGACGTCATCGCCCGCGAGACCCGGTTCGCCACCGGCCGGTCGCCGGAGTTCGGCGGCGCCGGCGACAGCTCGGTCCTCACCGCCTTCGGCGTCTTCCAGGGCATGCGGGCGGCGGCGCAGCACCGCTGGGGCGCTGCGACGCTGCGTGGCAAGCACGTCGGGGTGCTGGGCGTCGGCAAGGTCGGCACCCGCCTCGTCGGGCACCTGGTCGCCGACGGTGCGACCGTGACCGTCGCGGACGTCGACGCCGCCGCCGTCGAGGCCACGCGGGCCGCACACCCGGACGGCGCCGTGCTGGTGGGGGACCCCGAGACGCTCGCGGCCGCGGAGATCGACGTGTTCGCGCCCTGCGCGCTCGGCGGCATCCTCACGACCGAGACGGTGAAGCGGCTGCAGGCCACCGTCGTCTGCGGCGGGGCCAACAACCAGCTCGCCGAGCCCGGCGTGGGGCGGCAGCTCGCCGACGCCGGGATCCTCTACGCCCCCGACTACCTGGTGAACGCGGGCGGTGTCATCCAGGTCTCCGACGAGCTCGCGGGCTTCTCCTTCCCGCGCGCGGAGCGCCGGGCAGCCCAGATCTTCGACGCCGCGCTGCGCGTGTTCCGGCTCGCGGAGGACGAGGACGTGACGCCGGAGGTGGCCGCCGACCGGCTCGCGGAGCGGCGCATGGCGGACGTCGGCCGGTTGCGCGCTATTCTTCTGCCGTAGCAGCGCGACGCCCGACCGCAACCGTCGGCCGCCGTCTGCAGCAACTGGAAGCCCCGCGGCCCTGCGGCCCCGGCGGCGCCCTGTAAGCTGCCGTCACGACGTACACCGCTCCGGGGTCCGGCCCCGTGACCATGAACGAGGGGGTCGAGCCATGGGGCGCGGCCGAGCCAAGGCGAAGCAGACGAAAGTCGCGCGCGAGCTCAAGTACAACCCCGGCAGCATGGACATCAACCGGCTGAAGGCTGAACTGGCCTCCGACCCGGTCCGTCCTGCCCCCCCGGTCGATGACGACGAATCGGACGACTACGAGGATCCGTACGCCGACATCTACAACGACGAGGACGACGAGGACGCACCCCGGCCCTCGACACGCTGACGCCCGTCACGCACCGACGACCCGGCTCCCCCCTGCGGGAGGCCGGGTCGTTGGCTGTCGCCGTCAGGCCGGGTGGTCCCCGACGCAGACCGCGCTGCCCTCGCCGTCGACCGGCTCGATGCCACCGAGCACCCAGGCGGACACGTGCCGCGCGGTCAGGATCGCCAGCGCGCGGTCCGCGTCCTCGGGCGGCACCACGGCCACCATGCCGACGCCCATGTTGAAGGTCCGTTCCATCTCCTCGCGCTGCACGCTGCCGCGCTCGGCGATGAGGGAGAAGATCGGGGCCGGCGTCCAGGTGCTGCGCTCCAGCACCGCGCGGCAGCCGTCGGGGACGACCCGCGCCAGGTTGGCCGCCAGCCCCCCGCCGGTCACGTGGCTGAACGCGTGCACGCCGGTCTCCTGGATGAGCGCCAGGCAGTCCTTCGCGTAGATGCGGGTGGGCTCCAGCAGCTCCTCGCCGAGGGTCCGGCCGAGGGAGTCCACGACCCCGTCGAGCCGCAGCCGCGCCTGCCGCAGCAGCACGTGCCGGGCCAGCGAGTAGCCGTTGCTGTGCAGCCCCGAGCTGGCCATCCCGATGACGACGTCGCCCGGGCGGACCCGCTCCGGGCCCAGCACGCTGTCGGCGTCGACGACGCCCACCCCCGTGGCGGCGAGGTCGTAGTGCGCCGCCTCCATGAGCCCGGGGTGCTCGGCGGTCTCGCCGCCGACCAGCGCCGCGCCCGCCAACCGGCAGCCCTCCGTGATGCCGCCGACGATGTCGGCGATGCGCTCGGGGATGACCTGCCCGCAGGCGATGTAGTCCTGTAGGAACAGCGGCTCGGCGCCGCAGACGACGAGGTCGTCCACCACCATGGCGACGAGGTCGATGCCGACCGTGTCGTGCTTGTCGACCGCCTGCGCGACGGCCAGCTTCGTCCCCACGCCGTCCGTCGAGGAGGCCAGCAGCGGCTTGGGCCAGCGGGCGACGTCGAGGGCGAACAGCCCCGCGAAGCCCCCGAGGCCGCCCACGACCTCAGGGCGGGTGGCGCGCTGCACGCGCTGCTTCATGAGCTCGACGGCGCGGTCGCCCGCGTCGATGTCGACGCCGGCGTCGCGGTACGAGGTGCCGCTCATCGCTGGTCGCTGCCCGCCGCGAGCACCTGGTCGTCCAGGAGGTCCTCGTACTCGTTCACGCCGTCCTCCCCGTTGTGGACCACCGTCAACTCCCCTGCGTCCGGGACGATCACGTGGTCGTGGTCCGGGGGCTGCTGCGTCCGGGCGACCCGGGCGGAGATGCCCTCCAGCATGTGCTTGCCGACGACGTCCTTCTCGGGCAGCGGGATCGGGTACTCGCCGGTGAAGCAGGCCGTGCAGAGGCGGTCCGTGGGCTGCCGGCTGGCGGCGGTCAGGCCCTCGAGGCTGACGTAGGCCAGGCTGTCCGCGCCGATCGAGGTGCAGATCTCGTCGATGGACAGGGCGCCTGCGATGAGTTCGGCGCGGCTGGCGAAGTCGATGCCGTAGAAGCAGGGCCAGCTGACCGGCGGCGAGCTGATGCGGACGTGGACCTCGAGCGCGCCCGCCTCACGGAGCATCCGGACCAGCGCCCGCTGTGTGTTGCCGCGGACGATCGAGTCGTCGACCACCACGAGCCGTTTGCCGCGGATGACCTCGGCGAGGGGGTTGAGCTTCAGGCGGATGCCGAGCTGCCGGATGGTCTGCGACGGCTGGATGAACGTGCGGCCGACGTAGCTGTTCTTGACCAGCCCCATGCCGTACGGGATGCCCGACTGCTCGGCGAAGCCGACCGCCGCAGGCGTCCCCGACTCGGGCACCGGGATGACCAGGTCCGCCTCGGCCGGGGCCTCGCGGGCCAGCGTGCGGCCGACCTCGACGCGGGTGGCGTAGACGTTGCGGCCGGCGATCGTGGTGTCCGGCCGGGCCATGTAGACGTACTCGAAGAGGCAGCCCTTGGGCTCCGCGGTGGCGAACCGCTGCGACCGGACGCCGTGCTCGTCGATGGCGATGAGCTCACCCGGCTCGATCTCGCGGATCACCGATGCGCCGATGATGTCCAGCGCCGCGGTCTCGGACGCGACCACCCAGCCGCGCTCCAGCCGGCCGAGGACGAGCGGCCGCACGCCCTGCGGGTCGCGCGCCGCCAGCAGCGTGTGCTGGTCCATGAAGACCAGGCTGAACGCGCCGCGCAGCGTCGGCAGCAGCTCCATGGCCGTCGCCTCGAGGCTGCGGTCCGCCGCGCCGTGCGCCAGCAGGCTGGTGATCAGGTCGGAGTCGGTCGTCGACCCCATGCCGTCCGGCAGACCCAGCTCCGCGACCCGGCGGGCCAGCTCGGCGGTATTGGTGAGGTTGCCGTTGTGGCCCAGCGCGACGCCGTGGCCCGTGGGCAGGGTGCGGAAGCTCGGCTGCGCGTTCTCCCAGGTGCAGGAGCCCGTCGTGGAGTAGCGGGTGTGCCCGATGGCGAGGTGGCCGCTGCCGAGGCTGTTGAGGGTCGACTCGTCGAAGACCT
>JAOPWU010000044.1 GCA_025965515.1 Mycobacterium sp. | reverse complement strand
CGGTGCGGCGACTCGCGACGGCATCGTCGCCGACGGTGGGGCTGGTCGAGGGGTGACCGTGACCGCGCTGCCGCGGCTGCTGGTGCTGACGGACAGGCGGGCCGTGCCGGCCGGGCGGACGCTGCTGGACACGCTGCGGGCTGCGGTCGACGCCGGGGTGACGGCTCTGGTGCTGCGGGAGCGGGACCTGCCGGACGCCGAGCGGGCCGCGCTCGCCGACGCGTGCGACCGGCTGCTGGCGGGTGCCGGCGGGGTCTGCGTGGTGGCCGCGCCGGACCCGCGCGGGGCGGGCGGCGGGGTGCACCTGCGGGCGGGGGACCCGCTGCCGGCGGTGCGGCCGACGCTGCTGGGGCGGTCGGTGCACGACGTCGGGGAGCTGGTGCGTGCGTCCGCCGAGGGGCTGGACTACGTGACTCTGTCGCCGGTCGCGGCGACGGCGTCGAAGCCGGGGTACGGGCCGGCGCTGGGGGCGGTGGGGCTGCGGGCGGCGCTGTGCGCAGCGGCGGGGCCGGTGCCGCTGGTGTTCGCGCTGGGCGGGGTGGACGGGCGGAACGCCGCCTCGTTCGTCGCCGCGGGGGCGTACGGGGTCGCCGTCATGGGCGCGGTGATGCGGGCGGACCGGCCGGGGGATGTGGTGAGCGGGGTGCTGGCGGCGGTGGGCGGCTGAGCCGTCTCAGCTCGCTGTTTCCTCGTGCGGCACCGGGCATCGGGGGAAGGTGCCGAGCTCCTCGACCCGGTAGCCGCCGGGGTAGCTGCGGATCTCGGGGAGGTCGCGGGTCCGGACCGGCGTCGTCCGCGGCGGCAGCCGGCGGACCGCGCGGCCGCGGAGCTTCACCGCGCCCCCGCAGACGGCGGCCTGCAGCCGGCCGGGCGTCGGGTAGCCGAAGGCCGCCGCGAGCGGGGCGTCGAGCAGCCCCCGCACGAACCACCGGGACAGCCGCTTCGGGACCCGGTTGGTCGGCGGGAAGGTCAGGAGCAGCTCCACCGTCGCGTCGGCGACCGCCCGGCCACCGGGGTCGAACGCGAAGTGTTCCTGCTCGTAGGCGTCGAGCAGCGCCGCGAAGCCGGCGTAGTCCGCGGGGAGGTCGCGGATGCCCATGTGCCGTCCGAGCTGCCGGTAGTACTCGGCGGTGGCGGTCCGCTCGGCCTCGGTGAGGCGGCGCCAGCCGAACCGGTCGAGCCACCGCGTCGGCACGACGACGAACGTGGCGAGGACGTAGCGCAGGTCGTCGTTGCTGATGTCGTAGCTGCCGTGCATCTGGTTGATCCGGCGGACGGCGGTGCGGCCCTCGGCGCTGGCCATGCTGTGCTCCAGGACCGCGTCGAGCAGGAGCGCGGTGTCGTCGTAGCGCTTCTGCACCCGCGCGCCGAACTCGCGGGTCTCGTGCAGCAACGCACCGATGCTCGGGACGGCGTAGGTACGGAAGAGGGCGAAGCCCAGGGCCTGCCGCATGTCCCACGGGAACTCGAGCGTGGCCAGCTGCTGATAGATCTCCCAGTGGTCCGCCACCGGGTCGAGGGTCGCGAGATGCGCCTGGCGGTCGTAGCGTCGTCCTGTCATGGCTGCCCCCTCCGGGCCACGGTAGCCGGGCTCCGGCGGCTGCGCACGGGTCTGCCGCGGGGCGTCAGATCCCGGGGCCACCGGTCAGCGCGTCGAGCGCGCCGAGCAGCGCCTGACCCAGTCCCGCGCCACGGCGTGGGGGGTGCACCCACCGCGTCCGGCCGACCCAGCCGGCCACCTCGGTGGTGCGGCGATCGCGCGCGGCGCGACTCGCGGGCCGGGCGGCATAGGCGGTCCAGCGCTGCCGGGTGTCCGCGGTCGCGGCCTGCCAGTGCTGCCAGGCGTCCGGGTCGGCAGCCAGTAGTGCCTCCAGAGAACGTCGCACCTCGCTGCGTCGCGCGGCGCGGCTCCGTGGCATCACGCCCACAGGATTGCAGAGCCGGGCCGTACCCGTCGGTGGCCGAAGCCGGTCGCGTCAGGCGTGCGTCGCCCTGACGTGCTCCAGCGCCTCCTCGGCGAGCGCCCGCCACGTCGCCGCGTCGGTGCCGACGACCGTCAGCCACTGCTTCATGGGCAGCCCCCGGTTCGCGTCGAACGGGGCGCCGGTGCCGGCGGCGATGAGCGCGGCGACCCGGCGCGACGGCAGCTTCACCACCAGGCGCCCGCGCGTGATCATGGCGAAGATCGCGCCGTTGACCTGGAGCGCCGCGGAGCCGACGCGGCTGTCCCCCTCCGCGGGCGGGGTCACGCCGGGGCGGTCGACGAAGGCGTCGACCAGGTCGGCGAACAGGGCGTCGGGGTCCGCGGCGAGCTCAGCCATGCTGCACCGGCCGGGCGACGTCGCGGCCGAGGAGCGCGGCGAGGCGGTCGATGGCCGGGGCGTTCTCGGCCACCGGGCGCGGGTCGGCGAAGGTCCTTCGCTGCGTGGGGATCATCGGCAGCGCCGCGGCGGTGAACGCCAGTTCGGCCGCGGCCAGGTCGGACGGGAGCTGGACGGGCTGCCCCGTGGCCCACGCCAGGTCCCAGCCGTGGACGAGGGTCTCCGTGATGCGGATGTGCAGCAGCACCGGGACGGGCACCGTGCCGACGGGCGCGTCGACCATCTCCGCGGCCACGCCCGGTCGGGCGAAGGCGGCCAGCAGGACCGCCGCCGACCGCTGGTAGGTGGTGCTGGGGTCGGCGTCGTCGGCGTGGGGCGGGACCTCGGCGCCGAGCAGGCGGGCGATGAGGCGGTCACCGCCGGACAGGTGGCGCAACAGGTCGCGGACCGTCCAGCCGGCGCAGGGTGTGGGTGCGTCGAGCTGGTCGGCCCGGACGCGGGCGACCAGGACCCCGGTGGCGTCCAGCGCCCGGGCGAGGTCGCCCAGGGGGAGGTCGGTCATGGCGGCTCCAGCCGTGGGCCCAGTGCTGCAGCCAGCCTGGCAGGGCGGGGGCGCGCTGGCTACGGGCGGGGTCGCTCAGCGCGGGTCAGGACGGAGGTGTGCGCAGCTCAGCCGAGGCTCGCCAGCTCCCGCAGGGTCGCGTCGGTGAGCTCGCGCGGTTGCCCGTCGCGGACCAGTAGGACCGGGCAGGGGGCGTCGTGCGTCAGCGCGGTCGTGAGGCTGCCCTCGGTGAACTGCACCGCCGCGCCGTGCGGCGAGGCGCCGAGGACGACCGCGCGGGCGCCGACCTCCCGGGCGTGCCGGGCCAGGACGCGCCCCGCGGCGGCGTGGTCGCCGACGCTGTGCAGCAGGGCGCCGCTCGCCGTGACGCCGGTGGCGGTCAGCCGCGCCAGGTGGGTGGCGAGCGCGGCCCGGGTGGCGTCGGCGTCCGCCGGTTCGACGGCCAGCTCCTCGACGACCGCGGTCTCGTGGACGTGCACGACCTCGAGCGGGCTGCCCTGCTGCGCGGCGATCCGCGCCGCCGCGGCGACGACCTCGGCCGCGTCGGGCGTGTTCGCGACGGCCACGACGACCGGCCGGCTGCCGGGAGTGCCGACGGGCTCCAGGCGCGGGCCGACGGGCTCGGCGGCGGCCTCCCCCGACTCCGCGGCGGCGAGCAGCTTGTGGCCCGTCGACAGCACGAGGATGGCGATCGCGAAGGCCCCCGCGCCGACGTAGAACGGGAGCGACAGGCCGTGGGCGTCGGCGAGCTTGCCGGCGGCGTAGGGGGCCAGGCCGCCTCCGATGAAGCGCACGAAGCCGTACGACGAGGAGGCGACGGAGCGCTCGACCGGCGACACCAGCATCACGGCCTGCGTGGTCAGCGTGTTGTTGATGCCGATGAAGGCGCCGCTGACGATGACGGCGACGATGACGACCGCGGGCGTGCTGACGCCCGCCGCGATGACGGCGAGGACGACGGCGAGTGCCGCGAGGTTCGCGTACAGCGTCGGGGCGGTGCCGAACCGGGCCTGCAGCCGCGGCGCGACGAACACGCTGAAGATTGCGACCAGCAGGCCCCAGCCGAAGAACACGAAGCCCAGCCGGATCGCGCTGAGCTTCATGGGGTAGGGCGCGTACCCCAGCATCGTGAAGAAGCCCCAGTTGTAGAGCAGCGCGGTGAGCCCCATCGTCAGCAGGCCGCGGTGGCGGAGCGCGAGCAGCGGGGCGGCGACCGACGTGGGCGTCGCGGGCTTCGGCAGCGCCGGGACGAAGAGCGCGGTGGCGATCAGCGCGACGGCCATGAGGGCTGCGACGCCGAAGAACGGGCCACGCCAGCTGAGCGTGCCCAGGACGCCGCCGAGCAGCGGGCCGACGGCGATGCCGAGGCCGAGCGACGTCTCGTACAGGATGATCGCCCCGCCGAACCCGCCGCTGGCCGAGGCCACGATGACGGCGAGGCTGGTGGCGATGAACATCGCGTTGCCCAGGCCCCAGCCGGCGCGGTAGCCGACGATGCCGCCGACGGTGCCGGAGGTGCCGGCGAGCGCGGCGAACACCACGATGATCGCCAGGCCGATGACGAGGGTGCGCTTGGCGCCGATGCGGCTGGAGATCGCGCCGACGACCAGCATCGCCACGGCGGTCACGACCAGGTAGCTCGTGAACAGCAGGGAGACCTGGCTCGGCGACGCCTTCAGGCTCTTCGCGAGCGCCGGGAGGATCGGGTCGACCAGGCCGATCCCCATGAAGGAGATGACGCAGGCGAAGGCGACCGCCCAGACCGCGCGGGGCTGCTGGAAGGGGCTGGCGGGGGCGCCGTGGGTGCCGTGCGGGGCGGTCATGCGGGGACTCCTCGGGTGCGGTCGAGGGCCAGGTCGGCCAGGTGGGCGAGGGCGGGAAGCGCGCGCTCGACGGCGTCGCGCTCGGCGGGGTCGAGCCGGTCGAGCAGCGCCGTGAGGGTCTGGGAGCGCTCGTCGCGGCGGCGCTCGACGAGGGCGCGGCCGTCGTCGGTGACGGCGACGAGGACGACGCGGCCGTCGTCGGGGGACGGGGTGCGGCGCACGAGGCCGTCGCGTTCGAGGCGGGTGACGAGCTGCGTCGTGCCGGGCTGGCTGATGCCCTCGGCTGCAGCGAGGTCGGTGAGGCGCTGCGGGCCCGCGCGGTCGAGGCGGGCGAGGACGGCGGCGGCCGGGAGGCCGAGGTCGCCGGCGGTGGCCATGCGGCGGACGACGCGGACCAGCTGCTCGAGGACGGCGGCGATGTCCGGGTCGGAGTGCATAGGCAAACTATATAAGCAGCCTATCTAATCGGCCAGCGGCCGTTCGGCCTGTTGATGTCGCTGGTGGGGCGGCGCGAGCACGCGGAGGAGACGGCGGCGCTGCGGGGGTAGGGCTGCCCTCCAGGCGGATTCGCGACTTTTGCGGAGGCCCCCCGTTACCTGCTCAACATCACCCACGGTCGGGGAGTCCGTTGTGCGAACTCGTGCCTTGCTCGCCGGTCTCACCGCGGCCGGGTTGGTGGTCGGCGCGGGCGGCGCGTACGCCGCACCGCTGGCGGCCCCGACGGTCAGCGTGCAGACGCTGCACTTCGCGGTCCGGGTCGGGCCGGGCGGCGCCCAGGCGTGCGACATCGTGGGCGACCTCTACCGGCCCTCGACCGCCGACACGGCGCACCCGGTGCCGGTCATCCTGACGACCAACGGCTTCGGCGGCTCGAAGGACGACCAGGCGTACATCGGCCGCGCCGCCGGGGCGCAGGGGTACGCGGTGCTGTCGTACTCGGGGCTCGGGTTCGGCGGCTCGGGCTGCACGATCGAGCTCGACAGCCCGACGTGGGACGGCGCCGCGGCGAGCCAGCTCATCAGCTTCCTCGGTGGGCAGAGCGGCATCGCGTACACCGACGCGGCGCACACCGTCCCCGTTGCCCCGCCGGACTTCATCCGGCTCGACGACGCCGCGACGCACGACCCGCGGGTGGGCATGGTCGGCGGCTCCTACGGCGGCGAGGTGCAGTTCGCCGCGGCCTCGGTCGACCGGCGGCTGGACACCATCGTGCCGCTCATCACCTGGAACGACCTGTCGTACAGCCTGCTGCCGAACAACACCGACCTCACGTCCGGCGTCACCTCGGCCACGCCGGGAGTCCCGAAGCTGGAGTGGTCCGCGCTGTTCAGCGGGGAGGGCGTCGCCGACGGGGTCAGCGGTGCGCCCGGCGACCCGTCGCGGCTGACGGGCGGCTGCCCGAACTTCGATCCCCAGGTCTGCCCGACGCTGGTGACCGCGGCTAGCCTCGGCTACCCGACCGCCTCCGGACTGGCGTTCCTCCGGCAGGCGTCCGTCTCGACGTACATGAGTTCCATCCGCATACCGACCCTGCTGCTGCAGGGGGAGAACGACACGCTGTTCAACCTGCAGGAGGCGACCGCCACGTACCGGTCGCTGCGGGCGCAGGGGACGCCGGTGCAGATGCTCTGGCAGAGCTGGGGCCACTCGCACGCGACCCCCGCCCCCGGCGAGTTCGCGCAGGACGACACCGTGTTCGGGACCTACGAGGGCAAGCAGGTGCTCAACTGGTTCGACCACTACCTGAAGGGCTCGGCGCCGCTGACGGTGCCGCGGTTCGCGTACTACCGCGACTACGTGCCCTACAAGGGCTACGGCTCGGACGACGAGCAGTGGGCGACCGTGGCGGACGGGACCGTGCCCGCCAGCTCCACGCCGTTGTACCTGACGGGCGGCGACCTGCAGGGCGGCGGGGGCCTG
Source organism: Mycobacterium sp. (assembly GCA_025965515.1). Lineage (GTDB taxonomy): Bacteria > Actinomycetota > Actinomycetes > RYN-182 > RYN-182 > RYN-182. The sequence continues at coordinate 500 of JAOPWU010000044.1, read as the reverse complement.
ACGTTCTCCCGGCTGAGCGTGGCGCCGGGGACCTCGGTGTTCACGGGGCTGTCGAGGGTTCCGACGAGCTACTCGGAGACGTCCGCGGTGCAGGATCGGCTGCCTGCGGGGGTGCTGCCGCAGGTGGACACCGCGGGGACGTTCGTCGCGTACTCGACGGCGCCGCTGGGGGCGCCGGTGACGGTCGCCGGCATCCCGAGCGCCACGCTGCACCTGTCGTCGCCGACCGGCGCCGTGTCGCAGGCCGCCGGGCCGGCCGGCATGGTGGAGTTCTTCGCGAAGGTCTACGACGTCGACGGCTCCGGGAAGCCGACGCTCATCAACGCGTTGGTCTCGCCGGTCCGGGTCGGGGACATCACCAAGCCGGTCACCGTGCAGCTGCCGGGCATCGTGCACCAGTTCGCCGCCGGGCACCGCATCCAGTTGGTGCTGGCGGCGAGCGACGTCGCGTACAGCGGGGGTACGGCGCCGACGCCCGTGCGGGTGGTCACGTCGCCGCT
>JAOPWU010000231.1 GCA_025965515.1 Mycobacterium sp. | reverse complement strand
GGCCGGGCTGCCCTTCCGGGCCCGCACCGGCCCGACCGGCGTGCCCGTGGTGACCTTCGCGGGCCGGTTCGCGCCGAAGAAGGGCGTGCTCGAGGCGGCCCGGGCGCTGGCCGCCGCACGGGAGGCGGGGACGCCGCTGCGGGCGGTCTTCGTCGGGCACGGACCGCTGGCGGCCGAGCTGCGGGCCCTGCTGGCGGAGCTGAAGCTGGACGCCGAGATCCGCGACGGCCGCGCCCCCGGCGCGGTGGTGGCCGCCCTCGCCGCCACGGACGTGGTGCTCACCGCGAGCCATACCGCCGCCGACGGGGACGCCGAGACGCTCGGCCTGGTCAACCTGCAGGCGCAGGCGTGCGGGGCCCCGCTGGTCTCGGTGCGGCACGGCGGGATCGGCGAGGCCATCGCCCCGACCGGCGCGCTGCTCGTCGACGAGGCCAGCGGCGACGCCCTGGTGGGCGCGCTGGCCGCCGCGGTCGGGGACCTGCTGGCCCGGCCCGGCGACTGGGCCGCGATGGGCCGGTCGGGCCGGGCGCACGTCGCGGCGCGGTACGAGCTGGGAGCCCGCACCGCCGAGCTGGAGCGGCTCTGGCTGGCGCTGGCCGCGGGCCGCCGCGGCGCCGAGCTGCCGGAGCCGGCGGCGCCCGTGCCTGCCCCCCGCCGCGTGAGCGTCGTGCTCGTGACCCACGACCGGCTGCCGCTCGTGACCCGGACGCTGGATGCGCTCGCGGCGCAGACCCGGCCGGCCGACGAGGTCCTCGTCGTCGACAACGGGAGCACGGACGGCACCGCCGCGCTCCTGGCCGCACGGGAGGCCGCCGCGGACCCGCCGGGACTGCGGGTGCTGACCCGGCCGGGCAACCTGCCGGTCGCGGAGGGGCGCAACCTCGCGGTGGCCGCGGCGACCGGCGACGTGCTGGCGTTCACCGACGACGACTGCCGCCCCCGGCCGACCTGGCTGGAGGGGCTGCTCGCCGGCTTCGGCGAGGGGGTCGGGCTCGTGCAGGGCCGCACCACCGCCGACCCCGCGCAGCCGCTGGAGCCGCTGTCGCGCACCCAGTGGACCCCCGCCGAGTTCGGGCTCTACGAGACCTGCAACGTCGCCTACACGCGGGCGGCGCTGGCGGCCGCGCCACCGCCGGGGGGGCCCGGGCCGTTCGACCTGGCGTTCGCCGACGTGGTGGCCCGGGCGCTGGGGCGGCGCTGGGCGCGGTACCCCTTCGGGGAGGACACCGAGCTGGGCTGGCGGGTGCGCCGGGCGGGGGCGCAGAGCCGGTTCGCGGTGCACGCCGTGGTCGACCACGAGGTGTCGCCGCCCGACCCCGGGCTGCTGGTGCGCCGGGCTGCGCTGGCCGCCGGCTTCCCCGTGCTGGTCCGGCGGGTGCCGGAGCTGCGCGAGACCTTTCTGTGGCACCGGGTGGTGCTGGGCCCGCAGCGGGCCGCGCTGTGGCTTGCGCTGGCGGGGGTCGCCGCCGCAGCGGCCGGGCGTGACCCGCGCCCGCTGCTCGCCGTCGCCCCCTACGCCGACCGGGTGATCGGCCCGCGCCGCCCCGGCCGGCGGGCCCGGCTCGCCGCGGCGCCCACCGTCGTCGCCCGGGACCTGCGGGAGACCCGGGCGCTCGTCGCGGGGTCGGTCCGCGCACGCAGCGTGGTGCTCTGACCGCTCCCCGCGACGCTGCGGGCCGATCGGGTGAGGTCGGCCTCCTCACCCGCCCGCAGCCGCAACGGATGATGTGATCGGCCGTTACCGTGGGAAGGCCGCCTCTCCGGGCGGCACCCCAGCACACGTGAGGATCGCCGTGCCCGAACTGCGCCCCGCGGACCCCGGTCCGGCTCCGCGCCCACGCCGCGGAGCCGCCCGGGCCAACGGCGTGGCGGCGGCTGCCCCCGCGACGGAGTCGGACGCCGGCCACGACGCCGGACCCCGCCACGTGCCCGACGAGCCGACCGTCGTCATGCGCCCCGTCGGCCCCGGCCCGCACCTGCCGCAGGGCCGGCTGCGCCCGACCTCCGGCGCGCCGCTGCCCCCCATCGCGTCCCGCCGCCCCGCCTGGGGCCGGACGCCGGCCGACGAGCCGGCGGACCCCGCCGCAGCTCCCGCGGCCCGGGCGACCCCGGCGCCGCGGACCAGCCCCCGCCCGATCGCGCGCCGGCCGGAGCCCGTCGAGCCCCCGCAGCCCGAGCCCGCCCCCCGCTGGCAGCGCACCCAGGCCTCCCGGGTGACGGTCGCGCCGGTGACGGGGGACCCCGCCACGGCCCTCACCGAGCCGGCCGCGGTCCCGCACCTCCCGGCCCAGACCGTCCCGGCCCCGCCCGCGGCGGCGGTCGCTGCGCCGGTTGCGATCCCCGAGGGGTACGTGCGCGCCGACAGCCTCCCGCCGCACGGCTACGACGCCTGGGCCTCGGCGGGCCCCTCGAGCCCGTCCTGGGTGAGCCGCGTCACCCGCCAGATGCTGGCCTCGGCCGTGGCCGTGGCCCTCGTACTCGGCGCGCTCGTGGGCGGGGCGCTCTGGCTCGGGGCCCCGACCTACCGCAGCACCGCCAAGCTGATCATCGACCAGCCCGGCGCGCTCGCCATCGCGCAGAGCGACGGCGTCATCGCCAAGCTGGCTCAGCTCCGGCTGAAGTACGTGGACCTCGTGGGCACCCCCGTCATCGGGGACCCGACGGCCGTGAAGGCCGGGCTGCCGGTCGGCCAGCTGGGGGGCACGCTCGCCGCCGCCGCGGACCCGGCCAGCCTCCTGCTGACGGTCACCGCCGACTCGGGGAACGCCGGGCGCGCCCGCACGCTCGCCGACGACGCCGCCGCGTCGCTGTCCGCGTTCGTCACGCAGGAGCAGGTCAAGGGGAACGTCCCGGCCAACCTGCGGGTGACCCTCACGGTCGTCGACCCGGCGAGCAAGGCGTCGAAGGTGTCCCCGTCGCTGCTGCGCACCGTGCTCGTCGCCGTGGTGGTGGCGCTGCTGGCGGGGGCGGCGACGCTCGCCTTCCAGCTCGCCCGCCGCCGCTGACGCGGGACCCAGGGGCCGGACGGGGCACGCCGTGAACGCAGCGCAGATCATCGTCGTCCTGCTGACGTTCACCCTGGCCCACCGCGCGTTCAAGGCGACCCGGAAGTCGCTCACCACGCTCTGCGTGGTCCTGGTCCTCATCCCGGCGACGCTGGTGACCCCCAACCCGGTCACCCGGGCGGGCGCCATCGCGACCGTCACGCGCGTCGTCCTGGTCGCGGCGCTGTCCGGCATCGCCTGGCGGGCCCGGACCCGCGAGCTGCCCGCGCAGGCGCTTCGGCCACCGCGCGTCACCTGGCTCGTCGGCGTCGTCCTCGTCGTCGCCCTCGTGGACGGCGTCGGGTTCGCCATCGACCGGGTCGACCCGCTGCAGGGCTTCCTGTCCTGGCTGAACCTCGCGGACCAGCTCTGCTGCCTCTGGCTCGGCTGGGTGATCGTGCGGCTGCACGGCGTCCGGCCGCTCATGCGGGCGCTGTCCATCGCGCTGTTCGCCAGCGTGCTCGTGTCGTTCCTCGAGAAGCTGACCGGCATCGCCTGGGGCCAGTTCATCTTCGCCGGCGAGCGCAGCCAGCTCGCGCAGGACGCGGCCTACCCGCTGTCGGCGCGCGACGGCGGGGTGCGCGTGCGGGCCGGGGCCGAGTTCGCGCTCGAGTTCGGCTGGACGTGCGCGCTCCTGATGCCCGTCGCGATCATGACGCTGGCGACGTCCGCGCGGCAGTGGCGGCGCCGGATGGTCCTGCCGGTCGTGGCGCTGACCCTGCTGGCCGTGTACTGGTCGGTCAGCCGCACCGCGATCGTCGCGACCGCGTTGGAACTGCCGCTGCTCGCGCTGCTGGCACGCGACCGGATCCTCTACCGGTTCACCGCGGTGATGGCCGGACTCGCGGCGCTCGGCATCGCCGCCTACCCGAGCGTCCTGTCGGTCCTGTCGACGAAGGTCGACCTGGGGTCGATCACGGTCCGGGGACAGCGGTTCGGCGTCATCCTCGGCGTGGTGGCGTCCCACCCCTGGGGCGGCGTTGGGCTGGGCGGCCTCGATGCCTTCGACGTGCCGACCACCGACGCGTCCTACCTGCAGACCTACGCGGAGCAGGGCGTGCTGGGGCTGCTGCTCCTCCTGCTCCTGCTGGTCGTCGCCTTCATCGGGATCCTGCCCGCGCTGCGGGCCTGGCGCCGGACGGAACGGCTGGCCGCCGCGGCCATCGTCGCGGCCGTGGTCACGGGGATCCTGGGCGCCTTCACGCTCGATCTGTACGCGGTGCTCGGCGCGGCCCGGCCGTTCTGGCTGCTCGTCGGGGCCGGGCTGGCCCTCGCCGACGCGCAGCGGCGCGCCGAGTCCCCGGCTCGGGTGCTGCCTGCCTTCGCGCTGCCGTCCCGGCTGCACCTGGGCATCGCGGCCGGGGTGACCGCGTTCGGCCTCCTCGTGGGTACCGCCACGGCCACGCTCTGGCCCGGCCGGGCCATCACCGAGGCGAGCTTCTTCACGCTCACCCCGCAGGACGAGGCAGCGCCGTTCGACGCTGTGGCCACCGGCGACCAGGTCGCCCTCACGGTCTGCGGCATCGTGACCGGGCTGCCGCTGCACGCGAAGGTCGTCTGCCGCGACACCCACCGCGGGCCCGGCGTCGGGCTCATCCGGATCGAGACCGCCGACCGCGCGAACCTCGAGGCGACCGAGGGCACGATCTCGTCCGCGGTGCTGGCCGCCGGGCTCGGCGTGGTGCGGGTGATCCCCACGTCGACCGTCTTCGACGCGGTCCCGACGGCGGTCCGCACCTGCCCGCTCTGGCTCGGGTTCCTGCTCGGCAGCGTCAGCCTGCTGGTCCCCGGCCGGGTGTGGCGGCGGACGCTGCGGCGGCCGGGCACGCCGGTGGGCATCCCGGCGGCCGCGGCCCCGCCGTGGCCCGCTGCGCGGCTGCCGCTGCGGGAACCGGCGAGGGTCGCATGACCTCCGCCGTGACCGTGGTGGTCTGCTCCCGGGACCGTCCTGAGCGGCTGGCGGGGGCCCTCGCCGGGGTGCGCGCGAGCCTGCGGGAGGGCGACCAGCTCGTGGTCGTCGACAGCGCGAGCGTCGACGACCGCACGCGGCAGGTCGGGGCCGCCGCCGGGGCGCTCGTGGTGCGCTGCGACCGGCCCGGGCTGTCCCGCGCCCGCAACGCCGGGGTGGCGGCGGCGATGCACCCTGTGGTGCTGTTCACCGACGACGACTGCGTGCCCGAGCCGGGCTGGGTGGCGGCGATGGCGGCGGCCTTCGCGGCGGACCCCCGGCTCGGGGCCGCGATGGGCCGGGTCGCCGACGCGGGGGGCGGCGGGGTGCCGACCTCGGTGGACGCCGCGCCCGTCGGGGACGGCGAGCTGCCCGTGCTGGTGCCGTTCACCGCCGCCGACCCGCTGGACCAGGTGGGGCACGGCGCCAACTGCGGCTTCCGGACCGCTGCGCTGCACGAGATCGGCGGGTTCGACGTGCTCCTCGGGGCGGGCGAGCGGCTCTGCGCCGGCGAGGACAAGGACGCCGTGCACCGGCTGCTCGCGGCCGGCTGGCACGGCGCCGCGGTGCCGGGCTCGGTGGTGGGGCACGCCTCCTGGCGCAGCCGCCGCGCGGCGGTCCGGCTCTCCTACGGCTACGGCCTGGGGTTCGGCGCCCTGGCCGCGAAGGCCACCCGCGCGGACCGCACGGCCGGGCGTCGGCTGGCGTGGCGGGCGGTGGGCCCGGCGGGGCTGGGCCAGGCGCTGCGGGCGCTGCGGGACCGGTACGTCACCGGGGTGCTGGTGTGCCTGGCGTGGACGGCCGGCTCGGTGGTCGGGCTGCTGCGCGGGTGGCGGATGCCGCTCTGGCGGGGGCTGTTCCACGTGCCGGACGAGCAGCCGCCGGCTGCCCCGCTGCCGGCGGCGGCGGGGGCGCGGGCGCCGTGACGCTGGTCGTCAACGGCCGCTTCCTGGCCGCGCAGGTGACCGGGCTGCAGCGCACCGCCCGCAGCCTGCTCGACGCTGCGCTCGCGGAGGGGCTCGACGCCCGGGTGCTGGCGCCCGCCACGGCCGCGGACCCGCGGGTGCACGCCACCGGCTGGGCGCCGGGGATCCCGGGCGGCAACCACGTCTGGGAGCAGTTCGTCCTGCCGCGGCAGGCGCGCGGCGCACGGATCCTCTCGCTGACCAACACCGCCCCGCTGGCCGCCCGGCGCTCCGTCGTGTGGGTGCACGACCTCGCACCGCTCGTGGGGCCGCGGTGGTTCGCCCCGTCGATGCGGGGCTACGGCGCGCTCGTGCTGGCGGCGGCGCGCCGCGCCGAGCGGGTCCTCACCGTGAGCCACACGGTCGCCGGGGAGCTGACGGAGCGGGGCGTCGCGCCGGAGCGGATCCGGGTCGTGAGCCCGGCGCTCGACGCCGACTTCGCCCCCGCCCCGCCGGAGCAGGTCGCGGCGGCGCGCGCCCGGCACGGGCTCACGCGCCCGTACGCGTTGTTCGTCGGCTGGGCCGATCCGCGCAAGGACCTCCCCACCGCGCTGGCGGCACACCGCCGGGCCCGCGACCTGCTGCCGCACGACCTGGTGCTCGTGGGCCGGCCGCACCGGACGTTCGCGCCCGTCGACACCGGCGCCCCGGACGAGCAGTCGGTGCGGCGGCTCGGCTACCTGCCCGACGGCGACCTGGTCGCGCTGCTGACCGGCGCCGCCGTGCTGCTGTACCCGTCGCGCTACGAGGGGTTCGGCCTGCCGCCGCAGGAGGCGCAGGCGTGCGGGACGCCGGCGCTCGCCGCGGACATCCCGGTCCTGCGGGAGAGCACCGCCGGGACGGTGGCGCTGCTGCCCCCGGGCGATGTGGACGCGTGGACCGCGGGATTGCTGCGGGCGCTGGGGGGCGGGCTGCCGTGTGCGCCCCCGCCGCGCCGGACGTGGGCCGACGCCGGCCGGGACCTGCTAGCCGCGCTGGCCTGACGCGACGGGCGCGCGGAGGTCCACCACGGCCCCGCGGGTGTCGGGCAGCGCGACGGACCGCCGCGGCACCGGCATGCCCTCGGCGACCGCCTCCACCGCGTGGTCCAGCCGGTCGACCATGGTCCGCCAGCTGAAGTCCTGCGCGCGGAGCCGCGCGGCCCCGCGCAGCCGCCCCATGTCGAGCGCCATCGCCTCGACGCCGAGCAGCTGCAGCGCGAACGCCGCCGGGTCCGGCGGCAGCAGCCAGCCGGTGCGGTCGTGCAGCACGGTCTCGCGGGGGCCGCCGTTGTCCACGGCCAGCACCGCGGCGCCACAGGCCATGGCCTCCAGCGGGACGATGCCGAAGTCCTCGTTGCGCGCCGTGAACAGCAGCGCCGTGGCGGCGCAGTACAGGTCCTCGAGCCGCGCGTCGGTCGGGTCGATCTCGAACGTGACGGGCAGCCCGCCGGCGAGCTCCCGCAGCCGGGCCAGGTACGGCCGGCTCTTCTCGTCGACCGCGCCCGCGATCACGAGGCGGCCACGGAAGCCGTGGGCCAGCGCCAGCCGGACCGCGTCGAGGGCCAGCTCGATGTTCTTCTGCCACTGGATGCGCCCGGCGACAAGGAAGATCGGGTCGCGGGGGGCGGCCATGGCGGCCTCGCCGAGCTCGTCCCACCGGGAGCCGAACCGGTCGGTGTCGACGCCCGGGAAGAGCGTCTCGACGCGGTCCGGCGAGGCCAGCCCGGCGCCGAGGATCCGGCGGGACGTCTCGGCGCTGTTGGCGAAGACGTGCTGGTAGCGCCGCCAGAGCCGGCTGTCGGCGGCGCGGAACGCCGGGCCGATGCCGCCGGCCAGCGCGGCCTTCACCGGGTTGCCGGCGCGCAGGGCGGCGTTGGTGTCCCGGTCGTGCAGGATCTTCAGCGGCGTGTGGCAGTAGGCGAGCGCCGGCAGCCCGGCGCGGGCGAGGACCAGGTCGCCGAGCCCCTCGGTGCTGACCAGCAGCGCGCGGGCGCCGTCGGTGGGCAGCCGGGTCCGGGCGATCGTGGCCGTGGCGTGCAGCAGCGGGCCCAGGCTGCGGCGGACGCTGACGCGGGGACCCAGCTCGACGACGTGGTGGTCGGCGAACCCGTCGAAGGTGGTCTCCTGCGCGAAGTGGTGCGTGTACAGCGTCCAGTCGTGGCGGCTGCGGTCCAGCAGCTCCAGCAGCACCCGCTCCGCGCCGCCGCGGAGGTACACCCAGGGGTGGTACAGGGACGCCTTCATGCCGGGATCAACGGCGGGGTGCGCGGTTCGTCGCGGTCCGCGGCGACGATCACCCGGACGCCGTGACCCGCGTCACCCCGGCGGCTCACCGCCCGGTCACCCGTCCCACCCAGCGCGCCAGCACGACGGTGCCCCAGACGCCCATCGCGGCGGGCGCGGCGGTGCGCACCTCCGGTGTGGAACTCGTGCCGCGTGCCCAACGGGGCGACAGGATCATCTGCCGGTCGGCGTACCAGGGGGCGTGCAGGTCGCGCCGGTGCAGGTCCCGCAGGCTGTAGCCGATCCGGCGCTGCAGCTTCCAGGTCTGCCGGAACGTGGCCCGGGGGTGGTGCTCGGCCAGCGCGTCGGCGCTGTAGCCGAGCGTGTGGCCGGCGCGCGCGGCCCGGATGCAGACCTCGCGGTCGCCGCCGGAGCGCAGGTCGGCGGCGAACCCGCCGAGGCCCCGCAGCACCTCCGCGCGGGCGAAGAAGTTGGCCGTGGCGGCGAACCCCTCCTGCTCGACGTTGCGCCGCTGGTCGAGGTAGTGCCCGGCGTCGAGCCGCTCCCAGACGCTGGGGGCGGCGCTGCCCAGCACCTCGACCCGGCCGCCGACGAGGTCGTGATCGGCCAGCGCCGCGACGCCCGCGGCGAGCCAGCCCGGCGTCGGCTTGCAGTCGCCGTCGGTGAACGCGAGCAGGTCGCCCGTGGCCTCCGCGAGGCCCGCGTTGCGGGCGGCGTAGGAGCCGGGGCGGGGTTCGTGCAGCACCCGGGTCACGACCGGGTGCCCCTTGGCCAGCTCGACGGTGCGGTCGCTGCTGCCGTTGTCGACGACGAGCACCTCGTCGGCGGGCCGGGTCTGCGCCACGAGGGCGTCGAGGAGGACGCCGAGGGTGCGCTCGCCGTCCTTGACGGGGACGACGACGCTGACGCGGGGCGGGGTGCTCATCGCCCCGAACCCTAGGACGGGCGCGGCGGCGGCGGCGTCGGCCAGGTCAGTGACCTCTCAGGCCGGCAGCGGCAGGCCCCACGCCGCCAGCCGGGCGCGGGCGGCGGGGACGGGCGCGTGCACGGCCGCTGCGGTGGCCCGGGCGGTAGCGGCGCCGGCGG
>JAOPWU010000182.1 GCA_025965515.1 Mycobacterium sp. | reverse complement strand
CCGTGAGCCTCGAGGTGGTGTCGCTGCCGGTGTTCGCGCTGGCCGCGCTGCGCCGCTACGACGGCCGCTCCGCCGAGGCCGGCCTGAAGATGTTCCTCGTCTCGGTGGTGTCCACCGCGGTGATGCTGTTCGGCATCAGCCTGGTCTACGGGGTCACCGGCTCGGTCCACCTGGACCGCGTCGCGGTGGCCCTGCAGCACCGGGACCCGGCGCTGGCCGGGGTCGCCGCGGTCGGGGTGGTGCTGGTCCTGGTCGGGTTCGGCTTCAAGGTCTCCGCCGTGCCCTTCCACTTCTGGGCCCCGGACACCTACCAGGGGGCGCCGATCGCGGTCGCGGCGTTCCTGGCCGTGGTCTCCAAGGCGGCGGGGTTCGCCGGGCTGGTGCTGGTGCTCGCCGTGGGGTTCGGCCCGTACGCCTCGGTCTGGGGACCGCTGGTGGCGGTGCTCGCGGCGGCCTCGATGACCGTGGGCAACCTGGTCGCGCTCCGGCAGCGCAGCGCGGTGCGGCTGCTCGCCTGGTCCTCGATCGCGCAGGCCGGGTACATGCTGGCCCCCCTGGGCGCGATCGGCGGGCTCTCGACCCAGGGCCCGACGGCCCGGTCGGTGCACGACCTCGTGGCGGCCACGACCGGGTACGTGGCCATCTACGCCGCGATGAACATCGGCGTCTTCGCCGTCATCTCCAGCCTGGGCTGGGTCGGCTCCCGCGGGGGCGGCGACCTCGACGACTACCGCGGGCTGGTGCGGGTGCACCCGGCGGTCGCCCTGGCCCTCGCGTTCTTCCTGGCCTGCCTGGCGGGGCTGCCGCCGGGGCTGGCCGGGTTGTTCGCGAAGATCGTCGTCTTCCGGGCGACGGTGACCGGGGGCTACGGCTGGCTGGCCGTGATCATGGCGGTGAACACCGTGCTGGGCCTGTACTACTACCTCGCCTGGGCCAGCCGGCTGTTCGCCGGGCGGCCCGAGGGGGCGACGGCCGCACCGGCGCGGGTGCTGTCGCGGCCGGTCGGCCTCGCCATCGCGCTCGCGGTGGTGGCCACCGTGGCGCTCTCGGTGGTCCCGCAGCTGGTGCTGGGCGTCGCCCCGCTGATGCTCGGCCCGCTGGGCTGACGGACGAGGGAGACGACATGCAGGCGACCGCGGCGACGTTCTCGCCGGACTCGTTGTCCGGGACCGTGCTGCTCGACGACGGCACCCCGCTGCCGTTCGACGCGCCGGCGTTCGCCGCCAGCGGGCTGCGGTTCCTGCGGCTCGGTCAGCGGCTGCGGGTCGAGGTCCGGGACGGCCGGGTGGTGGCGATGGTGCACGCCGCGTTCCCGCTGCGCTGAGCGCAGGACGCGCGCCCCGTCACTTGTCGATGTCGCCCACCACGAAGAACATCGACCCCAGGATCGCGATCATGTCGGCGACCAGGTGACCGCGCAGCAGGTCGGGCAGCACCTGGATGTTGTTGAACGAGGCGGAGCGCAGCTTCAGCCGCCACGGCGTCTTGTCGCCCTTGGACACGAGGTAGTACCCGTTGAGGCCGAGCGGGTTCTCCGTCCAGGCGTAGGTGTGGCCCTCCGGCGCCTTCACGACCTTCGGCGTGCGCGCGAGGATCGGGCCCCGCGGCAGCTCGGCCAGCCGGTCCAGGCACGCGTCGGCCAGGTCGAGCGAGACCTGGACCTGGTCCAGCAGGCATTCGAAGCGGGCCAGGCAGTCGCCCGCGGTGCGGGTCACCACCGGCACGTTCAGCTCGCCGTAGGCCAGGTAGGGCTCGTCGCGGCGCAGGTCGAAGTCCATCCCGCTGGCCCGGGCCACCGGCCCGGAGACGCCGTACTGCGCCGCCGTCCCGACGCTGAGCACCCCGACCCCGCGGGTGCGGGCATGGAAGATCTCGTTGCCCCGGATCACGTCCTCGATGTCGCCGGTGCCGTGACGGACTCCGGCCACCGCCTGCCGCACCCGGCCGAGCCAGCCTGCCGGGAGATCGTCCTTCAGCCCGCCGACCCGGTTGAACATGTAGTGCATGCGACCGCCGGTGAGCTCCTCCATCACCTGCTGCAGGGTCTCCCGCTCGCGGAAGGCGTAGAAGATCGGGGTGATCGCGCCCAGCTCGATCGGGTACGAGCCGAGGAACATCAGGTGGTTGAGCACGCGGTTCAGCTCAGCCAGCAGGGTGCGGACCCAGCGGGCCCGCTCCGGGATCTGGATGCCCAGCATCCGCTCGACCGCGAGGGCGACCCCGAGTTCGTTCGAGAACGCGGACAGCCAGTCGTGCCGGTTCGTCAGGACCAGGATCTGCCGGTAGTCACGGACCTCGAACAGCTTCTCCGCGCCCCGGTGCATGTAGCCGACAATCGGCTCGGCCTCGGTGATGCGTTCCCCGTCGAGGGTGATCCGGAGCCGGAGCACACCGTGCGTCGACGGATGCTGCGGGCCGATGTTGAGCACCATGTCCTCGGTCGCGAGCTCTCCCGCGCCTGCGCCGATGCCGACCGTCCGCTGGGTGGTGGTCGGCCGGCTGATGCTCATCCGTCATGGTGGCAGGCCTGGAGGCCTCCGGGTAGGGGGAGCCCGACGGTCTGCACCAGCCAGCCGAAGCCGCCGAGCCCCGATGGGTCGACCAGCTCGGCTTCTTCGCTGGCCCGGCGCAGCAGGCGGACGTAGCGCGTCGGGTCGGTGCTCGCCAGCCCGAGCGGCGGGCGGTCGCCGGACAACCCCAGCGCGAGCAGGGCCTCGCGCTGTGTGGTCAGCAGGGTGTGGCGCGCACCGGCCGCCGTGCCCGCCGCGGCGCAGGCGTCCAGGGCGACGTGGGAGGTGAGGTCGCACGTGCCGTCCGGCCACGGTGCCACCGGGCGCCCCTCCCGGTACGCGGTCAGGCTGCCGAACGGGGGGCGGGCGGCGGCGGCGTGCGCGTAGTCGACCGCCACCGCCACGCCGGCCTGCAGTCGCCCGACCAGCCCGGCCCAGGCCTCGTCCCGGGGCCGACCCAGCTCCGCCCGCTGGCCGCGGCTGGTCATCGGCCACCAGCGATCCAGCCAGGCCTGGTCGGCGGGGTCGGGCGGCGCGCCGAGGCGTTCCGCGCCGATCGCCGCGTCGACCAGCACCAGGCGGGGCCCGTTCCGCGTCTGCTGCACCAGGTCCACGGGCACGTTGTCGAGCCATTCGTTGGCGAGGATCAGCCCGGTGATCGAGGGCGGCGGGGCGGCGGCCCAGGTGATCGCGGCCGGGAGATCGGCCGGGCGGGCGGCGACCTCCACCGCGGCGGGGCGCAGCCGCTCGCGCAGGTCGGGCGGCGCCAGCGCCAGCATCCCGGTGAGCACCTCGCCGCGCCCCGCGCCGACGTCGACCAGGTCCAGCGGGTCGGGCCGGCCGAGCGCCTCGTCCACCTGGAGCAGCAGCTCCAGCAGGGCCTCGGCGTAGTACGGCGACGCGTGCACCGATGTGCGGAAGTGCCGCGACGGTGCCTGCGCCCGGTAGAAGCCGTGCTCACCGTAGAGCGCCTGCTGGGTCGCCGCGCGCCACGAGGTCCACACCGCTGCGAGGCTAGGGGTGATCGCGGCAGCGTGCGACACCTGTGCGGCGGGAGCCGATGGGCCGGCCCCGTCGACCACCGCCGCCGGAACTACAGCGCCCGTTTCGCACCGCCGGCCGGGTCAGGGTGAATGAGTACCGCCGCGACCGACGTCCGGTGCCAGCGCGTGCCGGAGGGCGCCCGGAAGCCCTCGCGGTTGAGCGCCGCCGCGATGGAGCTGGCGGATGCTCCCTGCGCATCCAGCTCCCGCAGCCGGTCAACCCCGTGCTCGGGGCCGACCCGGCTTCCGCCCACCTTGGCGTCCGTCGGGGTGGGGGCCGGCGCCGGAAGGGCCATCGGACCGTTCCAGTCACCGGAGGCGAGCACCTCAGCTGCCGGCGTGGCCCGGCTCCACAGCCAGCCCTGCCCGGCCTCGCAACCCAGCCGCCGCAACACGGCGGCCTGGTCGTTCGTCTCGACCCCTTCCGCCACGGTGGTGACCCCCACCGCCCGCGCCAAGTCGATGATCGACGTGGCGATCGCCAGCGCGTCACCGTTCTCGGCGATGCCGCTGACGAAGCTGCGATCAATCTTCAGGGAGGTGATCGGCAGGTCACGCAGATAGGCCAGCGAGCTGTAACCGGTCCCGAAGTCGTCGATCGCTATGCCGAACCCGTGGTCCCGCAGTCGCCGCAGCAGCCCGATAGCCGTACTCGGGTCCTGCATCACCGCGCCTTCGGTGATCTCCAGCGTGACCTCACGGGGTAGCAGTCCGGTGGCGGTGGTGGCCGACAGCACCATCTCGTCGAGCCCGGCCATCGCGAGGTTGCGCGCGGAGACGTTCACCGACACGGAAACGTCCGGCGGGACGGCTCCCGCGGCCTTGAAGCGAGCCAGGTCGGCCAGCGCGCGGCGCAGCACCCACCCGTCCAGCGCGCCCGCCTGCCCGGTCTGTTCGGCCACGGCGACGAACCGGGGCGGCGGGATCATGCCGTGGTCCGGGTGCGCCCAGCGGGTGAGCGCCTCCATGCTGACGATCCGTCCCGTGTCCATGTCGACGATCGGCTGGTAGTGCACCTCCAGTTGATCGGTCTCCAGGGCACGGCGCAGGTCGGCGGCCAGCGTGTAGGTCTGCTCGGCGATCTCGGCCAGCAGCTGGTCGAAGAGCCGGACCTGGCCCCGGCCGGCCGCTTTGGCCGAGTACATCGCCGTGTCGGCGTACCGCAGCAGGTCACCAGCCGTTGCACCCGGCGAGACCGCCACTCCGACGGAAGCGCCTACGTGCACCGGGGTGCCGCCGAGCTCGAACGGGCTTGCCAGCGCCGCCAGCAGCTCGTGGGCGACCTCCACCGCCTCGGCCTCGTCCGTCTGCTCGCGGACGACCACGAACTCGTCCCCGCCGAAGCGCGCGACGGTGTCCCCGGGTCGGGCCGCCGCGCACAGCCTGTCGCCGACGGCCCGCAGCAGTTCGTCGCCCACGCCATGGCCGCCGGCGTCGTTGACGAGCTTGAACTGGTCGAGGTCGAGCAGCAGCACCGCGGTGTCGCCGTTCTGGCGAGCCACGGCGTGCTCGAGCCGGTCGAGCAACAGGGCACGGTTCGGCAGGCCGGTCAGCGGGTCGTGCAGGGCAGCGTGGCGCAGTTGCTCCTCCAGGCGCCGCGACTCGGTCACATCGCTCACGGTGGCCAGCGAACCGTCGAAACCGGCGCCGCCAGCGATCGTCAGCGGGCTGGACGCCACCGCGAGTACCCGCTCCTGGGCGCTGCCGGGCGGGGTGTGGCGGACCTCGTAGCGGGCGACCCCCAGCTGTTGGCGTTCGGCAACGCGCTGCCGCATGGCAGCGGCCTCGCCCTCCGCCAGCAGGTCGAACACGGGGACGGCGTACAGCGTCTCCAGGGAAATGCCCATGATCTCGGCCATCCGGCCGTTCGCGTAGAACGTCTTCCCCTGCCGGTCCGCGGCCCAGATACCTTCCGCGGCCGTGTCCGCGATCGCCCGGAACCGCGCCTCGGATGCCCGCAGTGCCTGCTCCGCGGTCACCTGGTCGGTGACGTCGCGCACGTTGCAGACCAAGCCGCCGACCGCCGTGTCGAGCAGATTCGTCACCGTGACCTCGGCGACCCGGCTGGCGCCGCGGCCGTCGCGGAGGCGGATCGTCGATGTGCCCGTGCCGCCGCGTGCTGCGGTCAGCCGGTAGGCGGCCTCGGCGTCGGCGGCGTCGGCGGGATGCACGAAGTGCCAGATGGTTTCGCCGAGCACCGCGGTGATGTCGAAGCCGAACAGCTGCTGCAGCGCCGGTGACGCGTAGAGGATGCTGCCCTCAGGGTCGGTCACGAGCACGAGCTCGCTGGCGCGCTGGCTGAGCGCGAGGAAGAACTCTTCCTGTCGCTGCTGGCGCCGCTCAGCCGCCCGCAACGACGTCAGGTCCTGCGCGAAGCTGGCGACCGCGCGGGGTTGTCCTTGCTCGTCCCGCACGACCGTGAGGTCACCCAGGACGGGGATCGGCCGCGCGTTGGCCCCCCGGAGCGTCCGCTCCACCTGCGCCGTCACCACCTCCCCGGCCAGGAGCCGGGTGACGACCTCGTCGGAATCACAGGCGTCCCGCGGATGGCTGAACTCGCTCATCCGCCGACCCAGCAACTGCTCCCGGGAGACCCCCACCAGCGAACAGAACGCATCGTTGACCGCCAGGTACCGGGCATCGGGGTCGACGACCGTCTGGGGGACCTGCGACCACTCGAAGCGCGCCCGCAGGGCGGCTTCGAGCAGCGTGTCCGCCTCCAGTTGCGGCGAAGGATGTCCGATCCACACGGTGCGCAGCCAACCTGCCTCGCCGCCGTGACGCGTCTCCGACCACACCAGCACGACCGTTCGCTGGTCACCGGCGGCCGTCCTCAGGCGCAGGGAGATCTCGCCGCAAGCCTGCCCCGACTTCGCCGCCTCGAGCATTCCCTCGATGGCCGGGCGGTCGGCGGCGACGCAGCAGGCCACCAGCGGCTGACCCTGCACCTGCGTCGCGGGCCGGCCCAGCAGCCGAGCCACAGCATCGTCGGCGGCAAGAATGATGCCCTCGGGCGACACGGCGGCAGTCGGGAGAAGGTGCCCCTGCGGGCATGGCAACCCGGGTGAAGCGGGCATAGACCCTCCAGATCGGCAAATCCCCCCAGGCGGTGCAAACCTACCGGTGGCAACGGTCTCGTGTGGCTTGATCGCCGGGATCCTCGACGGTGCGGTATCGCGTCTGAAGCAGGGGACCGACACCGGCGCGCGTCAGGCCGGCCGCGGTCGGAGCAGTCATGCGATGAGCAGGTCGGCGAGCACCACCTGGGTCGTTACGTCACCGAGCAGCCCAGCTACCAGCCGATCATCGGCCCCCGGACGCTGGACCACCTGCACTCCCAGATCGCCGCCGCCGACACCGTGCTGTCCGCCGATGTCCTGGACGCCATCTCTCCCCCGGCGTCGACCTCGCTCCCGGGGAGAAGTCCGACACCCCACCCGCGCTGCTCGACCCGGCGCTGCGCCGGCGCTGACCGCGGGGACCAGCCGTCGGGGCTCCGGCCATCCGGGAGCCGGATGCCAGGTCCAGTTCCGACCGACGACGCGCATGCAGGTGATCGCGGCGGTCGAGCCCGGCAGGTGGCCGGCGTTCGGGCCACCCAGGCGTCCGCTTGCCAACTCGATTGCTCACGGGACGTCTCAGACAAGCCGGAAGGGGCCCCGGGCGATCTCAGCTAGCTATACCTAGGTCGACACGAAGCCTGAAGCGGCGTCCGGTAGCAACCGCAGCACCATGGCGAGGTGCTGACGGGGGATGGCCAACGTCGCTACGTCAGTCACGGCCCGCACCCCCGTCGGCCTGCAGTCCCGATCGATCAGCCGCAGGCCGGTACTACAGCCACAGTCACAGGCGACCTGACCCGTCATGATCAAGTATACGTGGATTGGGACCTGACGGCCGCACAGGATTCTCTGTCCGGCAAGGATGGTCACCTCGTCGCCCGTTGCTGCGAGTAGCTGCACGCTGCGCAGAGACAGGTGCTGCATCGACGAGTGCGCCAATAGCCTCCGGACCTTGCCGTCACTGCGCCACGCGTTACGACTCCAGCGAGGGAGTCGGACTCCGGGCAAGGAGAGGATTCGGTTCGTGCTCATGACTGCTCCCTTCCGGTCACGTTCAACGCTGACTGCCGGCGAGGCCGGGGGAAGCACGCTTCATGATCTCGCTGAACGGCGCTGGAAGGCGGTTCGGGTCGTTCGCCCTCCAGGTCTGATAGGGGCTCACACCCCCTGCTGGGCTGGCACGACCACAGTGCGTCACGACAGGACATCGTTCGACGTCGACGTCGGCGTTGGCGGTTCGCCGGCAGCATCGGATCACAGCCGATAGATGTGCCGGCGACGCCACAAGGATGCCGTCGCCAGCCTAGGTATGCCTGCTCCTGCACTTCGTGCTTGTCGTTCATACCTTGAGGCGCTTCGCGGACCTAGGACTCCCGGTATGGTCTGCGACCGGCGGGGTGGTTCCGAGTGCGGCGGCAGCTCCGGCGAAGCACAGGCCGATGACAACCCACCAGGCGTGCTTGAACGCAGCGATCGGGTCGCCGACGGCGAGCACGGCAACAAGAACGCTGATGCCGAGGACCGCGCCGATTTGGCGGGACATGTTTACGATGGCGCTCCCCGTCGAGGCCTGGTGTGGGGCTAACCCCGTTGTCGCCGACGACATAATCGTGGGGAGCGCCAGTCCGACGCCCACGCCCCCAATTAGCCAACCCGGGAGAAAGTCCAGTGCATAAGAGTTTGTGGGTCCGATGGAGGTCGAGATCAACAGCACTCCCAGTGCCAGCATCAGGTTCCCGGCCGCGGTGACGTTCCCGACCTTGAAACGGGATGTCAGCCGGTGCCCAAGGACGGCGAAGATGGGGACCATGAGAGGTCCCGGTGCCACGCCAAGCCCGGTGCGAAGCGCAGACCAGTGCCATATGTCCTCAAGGTAGAGCACGGTGGACAGCAGGTACCCTGCGAACGCTGCGGAAAAGAGCAGTGCAGTCATGTTCGACCAGGCGAAGCTACGGTGCCGCAGCAGCGACAGTTCGACGACGGGTGCGGGATGCCGGCGGGACCTGAACAGGAAGTAGCTGAGCGCGAACGCAGACACGCCGAATGCGGTTATTGTTGACACCGACTTCCACCCCCACTCGGGGGCCTTAACCAGTCCCGTCGCGAGTGACCCAATGGCGACGATCAGCACTCCACCGCCGAGCAGGTCTGGCAGGTGAAGGCCACGGTCGTGGTCGGAGTCCGGCACGAGGTAAACGGCCGCGACAAGCGCCAGCACTCCGAACGGCAGGTTCACGAGGAAAATCCAGCGCCAGGAGAGCTGGACGAGCAGCCCGCCGGCGGCGGGCCCGAAGGTGGCTGCCAGGGAGCCACTGGCGGCCCATGCACGAACCGCACTCGCGCGCCGATCGGCGGGTGTGGCTGCTAGCAGCAGGCCGAGGCTCGTCGGGGTGAGTAAAGCGGCGCCGGCGGCTTGCAGGAGGCGGAACACGACCAGTACAACCAAGTCTCCGCTGAGGGCACAGCCCAGGCTTGCTGCGACGAAGACGGTAAGGCCAAGCAGGAAGCCCGCTTTGCGGCCGAACCGGTCCGCCAGCCGCCCCGCCGGGACCAGCATGGCGGCGTAGACAATGGCGTAGCCGTTGAGCACCCAAGAGAGGTTGGACAACGAAGCAACGCGGAGGTTGCGGCCGATGTCGCTGAGCGCGACATTGACGATGAACAAGTCCAGGCTCGCGAGAAAGACTGCGGCGCTCAGGATGAGCAGCACCGCCTTCGGACGGACGACCAGGTCCTCCCGGGCGCGGATATTCACGCTCAGCGACATCAGCCGAGCCGCTCGATGATGGTCGTGTTGGCCAGGCCACCGGCCTCGCACATCACCTGCAGGCCGTAGCGGCCACCGGTGTGTTCGAGCGCCGACAACAGCGTGGTCATGAGGCGGGCACCGCTCGCGCCCAGCGGGTGTCCTAGAGCCAGGGCACCGCCGGACTGGTCTACCTCGCCGGCGCCGGGCTTGCCCCGACCGATCGGACTGCGTACCGCGTCGATGATGACGGCGGCGTTCATGCTTCCTCCACGTCGATTTGGTTTCCAAACTCACTGAGCCAAGCACCTAGAGTTTGAAAAGTCAACCGACGGGTGCCGACTGTCGTCATGAGCACCGCTAGGGCCCTCCTCTGCAGCGTGGCCAAGGCCCTGGACGTCGTTGGGGACCGCTGGTCCCTGCTCCTCGCGTGAGCGTCCCTGGTCGCGGTGGCTAAGAGCTCCTGCTTGTGGTGGGAGGAGAAGTTCGCCAGCGGCGGCAGGATCGGTTCCATCTGGGCGCTGATCTGTCCAAGCCGGGGATGCTCGGTGACCCAATCTGGCTGTGCCCGGCCCCGTGGCGACGGACGAAGCCGGCCGGAAGGTGAATCGCGCAGACGGGCACCGTGTCTACGAGCGCGACAACGGATGCCACGTAGCCGAGGCCGCTGGGTGCGAACAAATCCTCACGGAACACGAGACGGGCCGGTTGCCGTCCCTGCCAGGCCACTGCGTGCCGTGCTGCCTGTGTTGCGGCAAGGATGCCATGGCCAGTGCACTAGATGAGCGTCAGTTCATGGGAGATCGTCGCGGGCCGCGCGGCCATCCCACGATTGCTGCAGCCGTGGCAGTGCGATCGCGTTGACGGCCGGTATCTCGCCTGCACCCCACGCGGCAACGGCCAACGGGCGCAGCAACTCCGCCACACGAGACAGTTGCACGCCAGTCAGGGCCTGCCAGGGTTGCGCCGCCGCCTTGTCGGTGGCGGCCTCGACTTCCTCCTGCGTTGCCTCACCGATGTCAGTGAGCCTGCCGGCAGCGTCGACCCACCCCAAGGCGCGCAAGTCCGCGCCTGCCTGCTCCCATTCCTGCTCGCTCCAACCCCGGCCAAGGCGCAGGCTTCGAGCCTCGGACATGCCCGCAGCAACCTTAAGCTGCATGGCCTGCAGGCCGGTGACCCCATGCGCCACGAGGGCAGCCACGTGCCCGTCACCGCGATGCTCGCGGAGCGTCGTGCAGGCCTGCCACAGCTGAGCGAGGGAATCTTCAGGACGCGGCAACGACTGGTTCGCGGCTGCGAGGACGCGACCGTGACAGCAGGCGTGCTGCGCCACTGCCCAGAGCAGATCCGCGAGCTCTTCCAGCGGCAAACCCTCGGCGAGGGGTCGCAGAACTGCGAGAACCCCCTCTTCCCGGGCCTTCACGGTCGCGGCAGGGTTCACAATCGCCCAGCCATGCGGTAGCACCGCGTCGGCGCGACGAGGATGGAAGTTGAAAAATGCCGCAGTCACGACAGCAGGCCCGACCGGCCCTAACGGCGCGGCGCGCTGCATGATGTAACGGGGCCAGAACCCTTCGACCCCCAGGGTTTTGAGCGGAGCCGTCGCCTCGGGCCGAAAGTAGGTCACGGCATGCACAGGTTCGAACAATTGCCAAAACCGGCGGGGGGACATGCTCGTCACGTTGCCATGCCGAGTGTCATTAGTCATGCCGGATTCCGGCGGACATGGCCCAGCACCGTTCCCCGAACTGGTGGGGCCGTCTCACTCTTGAACTCCGAAGATGGGCTACACCACACGGGCCAGCGCATGGCTTCAGATCTTGGTGAGCAGGAGGCTGCTGGTCGCTTGGGCGACGAGCTTTCCGGAGTCGTTCCTGACGTCCGCTTCGGCAAAGCACACCCGGCCCCCGGCCTTCGTCACCCATCCGTGCGCACGCAGTACGTCGCCAGCGCGGACGGTGCCCAGATAGGAGATGCTTATCTGAATCGTCGAAAAGCCCACAGCGGGGGGCAGGGTCGTATGCACGGCGGTGGCGGTTGCGGAGTCCAGAAGTGCACATACCAGGCTGCCGTGCACTATCCCTACCGGGTTGTAAAAGGACTCGTCCGCGATGCAGCTGAAGACGACGTCGCCTTGGCCAACACTGACTGGCTCGATGCCCACCAGTTGCGAAATCGGCGACCGAGGCAGTGACCCGTCCGCCATGGCCTTCACGTATTGCATCCCTGAGAGCTGGAGCCCGGCCGCTGCGGTCTTGTGCGGGTCGCGCCAGGACAGCGTGCGGTGGCGCTCCTCGCCCCAGGCATGGGTCTGGCCGCGCAGGTCAACCGGTTCGCTCGAAGTCATGCGTCCTCCTTGCCAAGGGTTGTCAGTGTTGGACCCGGCTATCTGCTTTAGCCAGGATCGTGCGGAGGCCTGCGGGGTCGGCCTCGGGGCTGGAGCTGACTGGGCCCTGGCAGTGCGTTCGCGCGTGGTGACTTCACCTTCGCAAGTCGGCCACGGTAACTCGGAGTCGTTCGGGCGCTTCGAGGTCCAGGAAGTGACCGCCGCCTTGGATGACCTCGCGGCTCGCCGACGGTAGGTACTCCGCCAATGCCCACGGGTCTGAGTTGGCTGCTACGTGGGTCGGGTCTGCATCGCCCCACAGCAGTGCGCTTGGCAGGTCGAGGGTCTGAAACGGCGGCGGTCCCGAGTACCACGTCTGGAGCAATGTCGGGAGGCTGTTTGTCGCCCCGGCGCGCATCACGCCGCGAGCGAGGGCCTGCCACGGTCCCACGTCGTATCCGGGAGCGGATGCTTGCCGGTACCACCCGTCGACGGTGGCGCGTTCGCGCGCGCTCCGCCAGGCGACTTGGCCCTGCC
>JAOPWU010000178.1 GCA_025965515.1 Mycobacterium sp. | reverse complement strand
GTCGCGACCGTGGTGCCGCTGACCGCCTCCTACCGCCCGCTGTGGGTGGGGCTGGGCGCGCTCGCCGTGGACGTGCTCGCCGCCGTCATCGTCACCAGCCTGCTCCGCGGCCGCCTCCCGGCGCGGGCATGGCGGGCCGTGCACTGGCTCGCGTACGCGCTGTGGCCGCTGGCCGTCGTGCACACCTTCGGCAGCGGTACCGACGCGTGGGCGCCGTGGCTCCTGGCCGTCCAGGTGCCCTGCATCGCCGCCGTCGCGGTGGCCGGCGTCTGGCGCGTCGTGACCGCGCGGCCCGCGCCCCTGTCCCTGACCCTCTCGTCCTCCCGGTGGTCCGCATGAGCACGCTCACTCTCGCCGCCGGCCGCTCCGTCGCCACTGCCGGTCGCCTGCTCGGCGGGACCGGCAGCGACCTCGCCGCGCACCTGCGGGTCGCCGGCTCGCTGGCGGTTCCGGAACCGGCCGTCCTGCTGGCCGAGCTGGAGGCAGCCGGGTTGACCGGCCGCGGCGGCGCAGGTTTCCCCACCTGGCGCAAGCTGGCCGCCGTCGGGGCGGCGCGGCGCCCGGTCGTCGTCGCGAACGGCGCCGAGGGGGAGCCGGCCAGCGGCAAGGACGCCGCCCTGCTGCGGGCCAACCCCCATCTGGTGTTCGACGGTTTGCAGGTGGCGGCCGCAGGCGTCGGCGCCCGGGGGGTCTTCGTGTACGCCCCCGCCGCGGCGGTTCCCCGGCTGCAGGCGCTGCTCGACGGGCGGGTGCGCGCGGGCCGCGACCGCTGGGCGGTGGAGGTGGTCGCGTCGCCCGACCGGTTCGTCGCGGGCGAGGAGACCGCCGTGGTGCGTCGCATCGACGGCGGACTGGCGCTGCCCCGGGGCGTCCCCCCGCGCGTGTTCGAGAAGGGCGTCGGCGGCCGCGCCACGCTGGTGAGCAACGTCGAGACGCTCGCCTGCACGGCGCTGATCGCGCGGTACGGCGCGGCGTGGTTCCGCGGCGTCGGCACGGCCGCCGAGCCGGGGACCGTGCTGGTCACCGTCTCGGGCGCGGTCGCGCGGCCCGGGGTGGTGGAGGTTCCGCTCGGCATCCCGGTCGGGGAGGTGCTCGACGCGGCCGGGGGGCCGGTGGCGCCGCTGGCCGGGCTGCTGACCGGGGGGTACCACGGCACGTGGCTGCCACCGGAGGCCGTGGCTGCGCCGCTCTCGCGGGCGGGGCTCGCGGCGCACGGCGGGGTGCTCGGCGCGGGCGTGCTCGTCGCCCTGCCGGTGGGGACCTGCGGGCTGAAGGAGACGGCCCGGGCGGCGTCCTACCTCGCGGGGGAGGGCGCCCGGCAGTGCGGCCCCTGCCGCAACGGGCTGCCGGCGCTCGCCGCGGCGCTGCTGCGGCTGTGCCGGCGGGGCGCGGTGGCGGGAGACCTGGCGGCGGTGCGCCGCTACGCCGGCCTGGTCGAGGGCCGCGGGGCGTGCCACCACCCGGACGGGTCCGCGCGGTTCGTGCGGTCGGCGCTGCAGACGTTCGCCGCCGAGGCGGAGCTGCACGTGACCGGCCGCTGCTCCGGCCGGGGGCCGGACCTGCTGCCGTGCCCCGCGGGGCCGCGCACCGCGCAGGACTGGCGATGAGCCGGGCCTCCCGCCGCGCCGCGGGTTCCTGGCGGCTGCACGTCGATCGCACGGCCTGCGACGGCCGCGGCGCCTGCGCGGAGTTGCTGCCCGAGGCGGTGACGCTCGACGAGTGGGGCTACCCGATCGTCGCGCCGGTGCTGCCGGCGGCCCTGCGGCCGGTCGCAGCGGAGGCGGTCGCCGCGTGCCCGCTGCTGGCCCTGCGGCTGCTGCCTGCCTGACCGCGGTCAGGCAGGCAGGTCGACCAGCCGGCCGAGCGCCGCGCGGCTCTGGGTCGCCGTCCCGAAGGACAGCGCGTCCGCCATGGCGCGCTTGAGCAGCAGGTGCGCCGGGTGCTCCCAGGTGAAGCCGATCCCGCCGTGCAGTTGGACGCACTCCTCCGCGGCGTGGACGGCCAGCTCCGACAGGTGGGCCTGCGCCAGGGCCGCGGCGACCGGGAGGTCGGGGCTGCTGTCGGCGAGGCAGGCCGCCGCGTAGCGGGCGACCGCGCGGGCCTGGGTGACCGACACCCACAGGTCGGCGAGCCGGTGCTTGAGCGCCTGGTACGAGCCGATGGGCCGCCCGAACTGGTGCCGCTCCCGTACGTAGGCCGTGGTGAGTTCGAGGCAGCGTTCGGCCACGCCCAGCTGCTCGCTCGCGAGGATGCAGGCGCCGGCCACCAGGGCGCCGTTCACGGCCTCCACGGCGGCCGCCCCGCGGGCGAGCAGCTGGGCGCCGTTCGCGTCCTGGGGGGCGCCGGTGGCGACATCGCTGAGGGCCACGTCGTCCAGCGGCCGGGTCAGGTCGAGGGAGACGACGGGCGTCCGCGTCGTCGCGGCGGCTGGCACCGCGTAGAGCGCCGGCGCGCCGTCCTCGAACACCGGCACCAGCAGGACCGCTGCGGCCCGCGCGTCCGCCACGCTGGTGACCGTCCCGGACGCGCGGCCCCCGGTGACGGTGACGCCGGCCGGAAAGGCGCCGCCGGGCGCGGTGGACAGCGGGACCGCCACGGTGGCGACCTCGCCGGCCGCCAGCCGCCGCAGCAGGGCGCCGGCAGCGTCGGGTGCGTCCCCGGTCCCGGCGACGGCGAGCAGCGCGGCGGTGGCCAGCACGGTGCTGCCGAGGAAGGGCACCGGAGCCGTGGCCCGGCCGATCTCCTCCGCGACGACGGCGACCTCGCGCCACGTGGCGCCGGAGCCGTCGAGTTCCTCGGGGACGGCGAGCCCCGCGACCCCGATGTCGGCGAGTCGCCGCCAGAGGTCGGTGTCGACCGGCGCGTCCGACTCCATGCGGGCGAGCACCGCCTGCCAGTCGCTGCGGCTGTCCAGCAGCGTCCGCACGCTGCTCCGCAGCTCCTCGGCCGTGGCGTCGTAGAGCAGGTCCGGCTCGGCCGCGGACGGCGCCGCGGCGGCGACGGCGGGCCCGCTCGCGGGCGGCGTGCTCATCGGGGGAGGTCCTTCCAGGGGAGGGTGGTGTCGGTGCGGGGCTCGGCGGGCAGCCCGAGGATCCGCTCGGCGATGATGTTCCGCAGGATCTCCGAGGTGCCGCCCTCGATCGAGTTGCCCTTGGCCCGCAGGTAGCTGTAGCCGGGGTCGCGGCCCGTGAACTGCACCGACTCGGGCCGGCGCATCGTGTAGTCGGGGTAGCGCAGCCCCTGCTCCCCGAGCAGCTGCAGCACGAAGCTGCTGACGGACTGGTTGAGCCGGGCGAACGTGAGTTTCATCCCGGACCCTTCTGGCCCCGGCGCGCCGGAGGCGAGCTGCTGGCGAAGCCGCGCACCGGTGAGCCGCGCCGCCTCCGCCTCGACCCACAGCTGCAGCAACCGGTCGAGCGCGGCGGGGGAGCGCAGCTCGGGGCGGTCGCGCCAGCGGCGCGCGGCCTCGCCGATCGCTCCGCCCTCGCGGGGGAGTGCGGAGCCGCCGATCGCAACCCGTTCGTTCATGAGGGTGGTGCGGGCGACGGACCAGCCGTCGCCGACCTCCCCGAGGCGCTGGCCGTCGGGGATCCGCACGTCGGTGAAGAACACCTCGTTGAACTCGGCCTCCCCGGTCAGCTGCCGCAGCGGCCGAACCTCGACGCCCGGGTCGCTCATGTCGCACAGGAAGTAGGTCAGCCCCCGGTGCTTCGGCAGATCGGGGTCCGTGCGGGCCAGCAGGATGCCGAAGCGCGCCTCGTGCGCCATCGACGTCCAGACCTTCTGGCCGTTCACGATCCAGGTGTCCCCGTCGCGCTCGGCGCGGGTGGCCACCGCGGCCAGGTCGGAGCCGGCGCCGGGCTCGCTGAACAGCTGGCACCAGACCTCCTCGCCGCACCAGAGCGGCCGCAGGTACCGGTCCTGCTGGGCCGCCGTGCCGTAGCGCAGGATCGTCGGCGCCGCCATCCCGAGACCGATACCGATGCGGCTCGGTTGGTTGTCGGGCGCCCCGGCGGCGGCGAGTTCCTCGTCGACGACGGCCTGCCAGCCGCGGGGGAGCCCCAGGCCGCCCCGGCCCACCGGGTACCCGACCCACGCGAGCCCGGCGTCGAACCTGCGCCGCAGGAACTCCTCGCGGGGCGTGGTGGCCGGGTCGGTTCCCGCGAGGAACTCCTGCGTGCGGGCGCGGAGCTCGTCGGGGGTGCTCGGGACGGGCGGAGCCGTCTCCGGCTGGGATGCCACAGCGTCCTCCTCGGGGCCGGGTCTCATCGGTACGAGAGCAGGGAGCCCTCGACCGTCTCCAGGTGCCCGTGCGCATTGAACGATGACAGGTGCAGGCCGCCGCTGCCCGTGAACACCTTCGTGATGCCGGTGTTCACGAGGACCCGGTGCAGCGCCACGGCACCGGCGGGCGGGGCCTGCAGGCAGCCGGCGGCGATCGTGGTCAGCGGCCCGCCGCTGGTGACGACGACGGCGGTCTCGCCGCGTCCCAGGTCCGCCAGCACATCGTCGAGCGCGGCCCGCACGTCCGCCACGAACTCCGGCCACCTGGGGAGTCCGGGGCGCGCCTCGCCGGACGACATCCAGGCGCCGAGGGCCTCGTCGAGCCCCGCCTGCAGCGTCCGGGCGCCGCCCGACACCGCCGCGGCCGGGTCACGGCCGAAGCCGAGCAGCAGGCTCGTGGGGTCGTACTCGTTCCAGCGCACGTCCTGCCGGACACTCTCGCGGTCGTGGGCGGCAGCCGCCACCGCCTCCGCCGTCTCCACCTGCCGGGCGAGGCTGCCCGAGACGACGAAGGAGGGGCGCACCGCCTGGTCACGCAGCGCGGCGCCGACGACCTGCGCCTGGCGGGCGCCCAGCTGGGTCAGTGACTCGTCGGCCACGCTGCCCGTGTGGGCCTGGCCGTGCCGCACGAGGTGGACGACGGGCATCAGCCGGCCTTCCGCGCGATGCGCTGGCAGCGGTGGCCGAGGTAGGCGACGCGCGACCAGTACCGCTGGAACGCGGGGTTGGTCGTCTCGCCGCGGTGGTAGCGCAGGTAGATCTGTTGGACGATAACGGCCAGCCGGAACAGGCCGAACACCTCGTAGAACGTCCAGTCCACCGGCGCCAGTCCGAGCGCCGCCGTGTGACGCTCCACGATCTCGCGCCGGGTGGGCATGCCGGGCAGATAGGTCGGTTGCTTTGCGGAACTTGCGAAGACCTTGTCGTCGTCCGCCTCGACCCAGTAGGCCAGCGCGCTGCCCAGGTCCATGAGCGGGTCGCCGAGCGTCGCCATCTCCCAGTCGAGCACGCCGCGCACGGTGAGAGGATCCGCCGGGTCCAGCACGACGTTGTCGAACCGGTAGTCGTTGTGGATGACCCGCGTCGCGACATCCGCCGGCTGCCGCTCGTCGAGCCACCGCATGACGTACTCCAGCGTGGGTGACCGCGGCGTCCGGGCAGCCCGGTAGCGGCGTGCCCAGCCGTCCACCTGCCGGCCGACGTACCCGGCGCCCTTCCCGAGCCCGGTGAGCCCGGCGGAGGCCGGGTCGATGGCGTGCAGCTCGGCGAGCCGGTCGAGCACGCTCGTCGCCAGCAGGCGCAGGAACCGCGGGTCGGACGGGAAACCGGCGGGTAGCCGCCGTCCCAGGATCGTGCCCGGCACCCGTTCCATCACGTAGAAGTCCGTGCCGATCACCGCCGGGTCGTCGCACAGGGCGAGCACCCGCGGCACGTACGGGTAGACGGGTCGCAGCGCCTGCTGCACCCGGAACTCACGCCGCATGTCGTGCGCAGATGCGGCACGGTGGCCCATCGGCGGCCGGCGCAGCACGAGTTCCCGGTCCGGGTAGCGGAGCAGGTACGTCAGGTTCGACGCGCCCGAGGAGAACTGCCGGACCGCCGGCGGGCCGGACGGCGGCTCCCCGAGCGCCCCGCACAGCCAGTCGTGCACCGCGCCGACGTCGAACGCATCCTCGGCGCGGACCGGGCCCGCCTCCGCGAGGACGCCCGACGCGGCGGGGTGGGTCACGGCCGTTCGCCGCTCATGTCCGCGTTGGTGGCGGCCTTCGCAACCAGCTCCGGCATCACCTCGGCCAGCTCGCCCGGCGTCCACGGCTCCGGGCGCTGGACGCTCGGGCCGTTCGACCAGCCCTCGAGCACGGTCACACGTGTGCCGCGCACGCCGAAGGCGCGGCCCGTGACGTCCCGGGCGGTCATCGACCCGAGCCAGACCACGACCGGGCTGATGTGCTCGGGCGCCAGGCCCCCGCCGGTGTCGCGACGCTCCGCGAAGCCCGCGAGGTCCTCGGTCATGCGCGTCAGCGCAGTGGGGGAGACGGCGTTCACGGTGACGCCGTAGCGGCCCAGCTCCAGGGCCGTGATGACGGTGAAGGCCGCGATGCCCGCCTTGGCAGCGCCGTAGTTGGACTGCCCGACGTTGCCGAAGACCCCGGATGCCGAGGTGGTGTTGATGATCGCGGCGTCGCGCGCGCGGCCCGCCTTGGACTCCTCGCGCCAGTAGACGGCGGCGTGGTGGGCCGTGGCGAACGTGCCCTTGAGGTGCACCCGCAGGACGTCGTCCCACTCGGCCTCGGACATGTTGACCATCATTCGGTCCCGAAGGATGCCGGCGTTGTTCACCACGACATCCAGCCCGCCGAAGGTGTCGATGGCCTGCCGGACCAGCGCCTCGGCGCCCGCCCAGCTGCTGATGTCGTCCGTGTTCGCCACCGCGCTGCCGCCGGCGGCGGTGATCTCGTCCACGACCCGCTGTGCCGGGCCGGC
>JAOPWU010000115.1 GCA_025965515.1 Mycobacterium sp. | reverse complement strand
CGGCCTCATCGCCGGCGCGCTCGCCCGGCTGCTCGTTCCCGGCCGGGACCCGATGGGCATCTTCGCCACCATCGTGCTCGGCCTGGTCGGCAGCTTCATCGGCGGCTTCATCGGCTACGCGATCTTCCACAAGGACGCCGGCCAGGGGGCGTTCCAGGCGTCCGGTCTGATCGGCTCGGTCGTCGGCTCGGTCATCGCGCTGCTCGTCTACCGGGCGGTCAGCGGCCGTCGCGGGGCGCTGCGCTAGGCACGACTCCCCGCCGGTCGCAGCCGGCACCCGTCACGAGCCCGTCCCGCAGTCAGCGGGGCGGGCTCGCGGCCTTTCGCCTGACCGGCTTCCGCGCACATAACTTGAGTCAGTAGCGCGCAAGCTGCTTGACAACCCGATGTGTCCCACCCACGATGGATCTCGCAGCCCCAGCGATCGCCTCCCCGGGCAGCCCCCGGGGACGGTCGAACCACAGGTAGGAGAGGTATCCATGGCTCGAGCGGTCGGTATCGACCTCGGCACCACGAACTCGTGCGTCAGCGTCCTCGAGGGCGGTGAGCCGACGGTCATCACCAACGCCGAGGGCTCGCGGACGACCCCGTCGGTCGTCGCGTTCGCCAAGAACGGCGAGGTCCTCGTCGGCGAGGTCGCCAAGCGCCAGGCCGTCACGAACATCGAGCGGACCGTCCGCTCCGTCAAGCGGCACATGGGCGAGAACAGCTGGCGCTTCCCCGAGAAGGGGGACGTGGACGGCAAGACGTTCACCCCGCAGCAGATCAGCGCGTTCGTGTTGCAGAAGCTGAAGCGGGACGCGGAGGCATACCTCGGCGACACCGTGACGGACGCCGTCATCACGGTGCCCGCGTACTTCAACGACGCGCAGCGGCAGGCCACCAAGGAGGCCGGCGACATCGCGGGCCTCAACGTCCTGCGCATCATCAACGAGCCCACCGCAGCGGCGCTCGCCTACGGCCTCGACAAGGCCGACAAGGAGCAGACCATCCTGGTCTTCGACCTCGGTGGCGGCACCTTCGACGTCTCGCTGCTGGAGCTCGACGAGGGCCTGATCCAGGTCAAGTCGACCTCGGGCGACAACCGCCTCGGCGGTGACGACTGGGACCAGCGGATCGTCGACCACCTGGTCAAGACGTTCAAGGACAGCAACGGCGTCGACCTGGCCAAGGACAAGATGGCCGCGCAGCGTCTCCGCGAGGCCGCCGAGAAGGCGAAGATCGAGCTGTCCAGCTCGTCCGAGACCACGGTGAACCTCCCGTACATCACGGCCAGCGCCGAGGGGCCGCTCCACCTGGACGTGAAGATCACCCGCGGCGAGTTCCAGCGGATGACGTCCGACCTGCTGGACCGCTGCCGCAAGCCGTTCGAGCAGGCCGTCAAGGACGCCGGCATCAAGATCGGCGACATCCACCACGTGGTGCTCGTCGGTGGCTCCACCCGCATGCCGGCCGTCACGGACCTGGTCCGCGAGCTCACCGGTGGCCAGGAGCCGAACAAGGGCGTCAACCCGGACGAGGTCGTCGCCGTCGGCGCCAGCCTGCAGGCCGGCGTGCTCAAGGGCGAGGTGAAGGACGTCCTGCTGGTCGACGTCACCCCGCTGACGCTCGGCATCGAGGTGAAGGGCGGCCTCATGGAGCCCCTCATCGAGCGGAACACCACGATCCCGGCCAAGCGGTCGAAGGTGTTCACGACCGCCGAGAACAACCAGCCGTCGGTGCAGGTGCAGGTGTACCAGGGCGAGCGCGACATCGCGGCCTACAACAAGCGGCTCGGAATGTTCGAGCTGGATGGCCTGCCGCCGGCGCCCGCCAACGTGCCGCAGATCGAGGTCACGTTCGACATCGACGCCAACGGCATCGTGCACGTGTCGGCGAAGGACCTCGGCACGCAGAAGACGCAGTCCATGACCATCACCGGCGGCTCGGCCCTCTCGAAGGACGAGATCGAGCGGATGATGCGCGAGGCGGAGCAGTTCGCCGAGGACGACCGCAAGCGCCGCGAAGAGGTCGAGACCCGCAACCAGGCGGACGGGCTCGTCTTCCAGACCGAGAAGTTCCTCAACGACTCGGGCGACCAGGTCCCCGCGGAGCTGAAGGAAGAGGTCACCGGCAAGGTGGCCGCCGTCAAGACGGCGCTCGAGGGCAGCGACCTGGAGGCCATCAAGACGGCCACCGAGGCGCTCGCCCAGGCCAGCCAGCAGATGGGCTCGGCCATCTACGCCGCCGCCCAGCAGGCTCAGGCCAGCGGTGCCCCGGGTGGGACGGGTGCGGCCGGCGGTGCCGACGACGTGGCCGACGCCGAGATCGTCGAAGAGGACGGCAAGTGACCACTGGCCCGGAGCAGGCCCAGCCTGCAGCCGGCGCCGCCACCGGCACCCCCGGTGGCGGCCCGGCGGGGGCCGGCTCCACGCTGCCGGACGACGAGCCCCGCGTGGTCGTGCGCGACAAGCGCCGCCTCGACCCCGAGACGGGCCAGGTCCGGGAGCCCGGCACGGCGGCCGCCGCGGCGGCCGGCGAGGGGCACCCCACCGCGCTGCCGGACGATGAGGCGGCTGCCCGGGCGGGGTCCGCCGCGGCCGAGCAGACGGATGCCCGCATCGCGGAGCTCGTCGACGACATCAAGCGGCTCAAGGCCGAGTACGACAACTACCGCCGACGCGTCGAGCGCGACCGGCAGGCCACGGTCGACGCCGCCCACGCGGCGGTGCTGGCCAGCCTGCTGCCCGTCCTGGACGACATCGAGCGGGCCCGGGCCCACGGGGACCTCGTGGGGACCTTCGCCACGATCGGCGACCAGCTGGTCTCGACCGTGACGAAGCTGGGGCTGGAGCGGTTCGGTGAACCCGGCGAGCCGTTCGACCCCAGCGTCCACGAGGCGCTGGTGCACACGACCGCCCCGGGGCTGTCCGGCCCCACGGCCGTCGAGGTGTACCGCGGTGGCTACCGCTACGCGGGGCGCGTGCTGCGCCCGGCGCAGGTGGTGGTCGCCGACAGCGACGGCACCGAGGGTGCCGGGGCCGCGGCCGGTTGATCCGCTGTGGGAGGGGTGGCCGGCGGCCGCCCCTCCCGCAGAGCACGAGCGTTCCACCGCCGCGGCGCGCCATCCGGCCCGCCGCGGCGGCACAGCTGAAGGAGAACAGCGTTGGCCGGCCGCGACTACGTCGACAAGGACCTGTACGCCGAGCTCGGCGTGTCCAAGGGGGCGTCGGCAGCGGAGGTCAAGAAGGCCTACCGGGCGCTCGCGAAGAAGCTGCACCCCGACAACAACCCCGGGGACGCGACCGCGGAGAACAAGTTCAAGGCGGTCTCCGAGGCCTACCACGTGCTGTCCGACCCGCAGCGGCGCAAGGAGTACGACGAGGCCCGCGAGCTCTTCGCCGCGGGGCGCTTCCACACGCCCGGCGGGTTCGGGGGCAACGGCGGCGGTGTCGGTGGCTTCGACATCGGCGACCTGCTGCGCAACAGCCGCCCCGGCGCGAGCGGCGGGATGGGGGGCCTCGGCGACCTGCTGGGCGGGCTCGGCGGCATGTTCGGCCGTGGCGGCACCCGCGCGGCCCCGCGCCGCGGCGCCACGGTGCAGGCCGCGATCACCATCGGCTTCGCCGAGGCGCTGGAGGGGCTGCAGGTCCCGATCCGCATCCCGGGCGGCGGCGCCTGCGCCACGTGCGGTGGGACCGGTGCGAAGCCCGGCACCACCCCCCGGACCTGCCCGACCTGCTCGGGCGCCGGCGTCATCACCCGCAACCAGGGCGGCTTCGCGTTCAGCGAGCCGTGCCAGACCTGCGGCGGCGACGGCCGCGTCGTCACCGATCCGTGCCCCACGTGCGCCGGCAGCGGCCGCACCGACCGGGTGCAGCAGGTCCGCATCCCGGCCGGCGTCGCCGACGGGCAGAAGGTCGTGGCCCGAGGCCGCGGCGCGCCCGGGGAGAACGGCGGCCCGGCCGGCGACCTCGAGGTCACGGTGCGCGTCAGCCCCCACCCGGTGTTCGGCCGGGACGGCGACGACCTCACGATCACCGTCCCCGTCACCTACCTGGAGGCGGCGCTCGGGACCACGGTGAGCGTGCCGACGCTGGAGCAGCCGGTCCGGCTGCGTATCCCGGTCGGGACGCAGCCCGGCAAGGTGCTGCGGGTGCGCGGCCGCGGGGTGCCCCGCAAGGACGGCACCCGGGGCAACCTGCTCGTCACCGTCGCGGTGACCGTGCCGACGCACATGACCGAGGAGGCCGCCGAGGCCCTCCACCGCTACGCCGAGCTCGTCGCCGAGCACCCGCGCAAGCACATGGAGGAGCAGGTCGCGGCGACGCGCGGCGGTGCGTCGTGACCCGCCCGGGGCCCGGCTCCGACCGGCCGCGGGTCGGGCTGGCGGAGATCGCCTCCGCGGACACCACGCCCGTCTACGTCATCTCGGTGGCGGCGGAGCTGGCGGGGATGCACCCGCAGACGCTGCGCAGCTACGACCGCATGGGGCTCGTGACGCCGGGCCGGACCAGCGGCCGAGGGCGGCGGTACTCGCCGCGCGACGTGCTGCTGCTGCGGGAGGTGCAGCGCCTCTCGCAGGACGAGGGGCTGAACCTCGAGGGGATCCGCCGGGTGCTGGAGCTGCAGGCGCACGTCTACGCACTGCAGCACCGCGTCGGTGAGCTGCAGGCCGAGGTCGACCGGCTGCGCGCCGAGGCGGCTGCGCAGGTCGCGGCCGCGCACGCCAGCCACCGCCGCGACCTGGTGCCGGTCCCGCCGGCCTCGCAGACCGTCGTCGTCTGGAGCCGCCGCTAGCCCGCAGACCTGAGCGGGAAGGGCTCAACTCTGTCCCGCGTTGCACGAGGCACGACCCGCCCGCTCCGTGGCACGGGGCGCGACATGACCGGAGATCGCATGGACCTCAACGCCTTCACCACCCGGGCGCAGCAGGCGGTGCAGACCGCCGCCGAGCGCGCCGCCGCGGCCGGGCACGCCGCGCTCGAACCCGTGCACCTGCTCGTGGCGCTGCTGGACCAGACCGACGGCGTCGCCGGCCCGCTGCTGAGCGCGGCCGGGGCCGACGCCGCCGAGGTCGGCCGCCGCGCCCACGAGCTGCTGTCCCGGCTGCCCTCCGCCGCCGGCAGCACCGTGTCCGCCCCGTCGCTGGGCCGCGGTGCCGTCGTGGCGCTGCAGGCCGCGCAGAAGGTGGCCGGGGAGCTGGGCGACGCGTACGTCTCCGTCGAGCACCTGCTCGTCGCCCTCGCCGAGGACACCGGCGACACCGGCGAGCTGCTGCGCTCCGCCGGCGCCCGCCCCAAGGAGCTGACCGCCGCCATCCCGGCCGTCCGGGGCGGGGAGAAGCGCATCACCAGCCAGGACCCCGAGGGGAGCTACAAGGCCCTCGAGAAGTACGGCGTCGACCTGACCGCCCGCGCCCGCGAGGGGTCGCTGGACCCGGTCATCGGCCGGGACGCGGAGATCCGCCGCGTCGTGCAGGTGCTCTCGCGCCGCACCAAGAACAACCCGGTCCTCATCGGTGAGCCCGGCGTCGGCAAGACCGCCGTGGTCGAGGGGCTCGCCCAGCGGATCGTGGCGGGCGACGTCCCGGAGTCGCTGCGCAACAAGCGGCTCATCGCCCTGGACCTGGCAGCGATGGTCGCCGGCGCGAAGTACCGCGGCGAGTTCGAGGAGCGGCTGAAGGCCGTTCTCAACGAGATCAAGTCCTCGGACGGCCAGATCGTCACCTTCATCGACGAGCTGCACACGGTCGTCGGTGCGGGCGCCGGTGGCGAGGGCGCGATGGACGCGGGCAACATGCTGAAGCCGATGCTCGCCCGCGGGGAGCTGCGGCTGGTCGGCGCGACGACGCTGGACGAGTTCCGGCAGCACATCGAGAAGGACGCCGCGCTGGAGCGCCGCTTCCAGCAGGTGATGGTCGGCGAGCCCAGCGTCGAGGACACCATCGCGATCCTGCGCGGGCTCAAGGGCCGGTACGAGGCGCACCACAAGGTGTCGATCGCGGACGCCGCGCTGGTCGCCGCCGCGACGCTGTCCGACCGGTACATCTCCGCCCGCTTCCTGCCCGACAAGGCCATCGACCTGGTCGACGAGGCCGCGAGTCGGTTGCGGATGGAGATCGACTCCCGGCCGGTGGAGCTGGACGAGCTGCAGCGGCAGGTCGACCGGCTGCGCATGGAGGAACTGGCGCTGGCCCACGAGGACGACGCCGCCAGCGTCGAGCGCCTGCAGCGGCTGCGCCGCGACCTCGCCGACCGCACCGAGCAGCTGGCCGCGCTGAACGCGCGGTGGGAGCGGGAGAAGAAGGGCCTCAACCGCGTCGGCGAGCTCAAGCAGGAGCTCGACGACGTCCGTGGTCAGGCGGAACGCGCGCAGCGCGACGGCGACTACGAAACGGCCAGCAAGCTGCTCTACGCCCGGATCCCCGAGCTCGAGCGCGAGCTCGCCGCCGCCGCCGAGGCGGAGACCCCCGTCGACGCCATGGTGGCCGAGGAGGTCGGCCCCGACGACGTCGCGGACGTGGTCAGCGCCTGGACCGGCATCCCGGCGGGGCGGCTGCTCGAGGCGGAGACCAGCAAGCTGCTCCGCATGGAGAGCGAGCTCGGCCGCCGCGTCATCGGCCAGGCCGGCGCCGTCCGGGCCGTGTCCGACGCCGTGCGCCGCGCCCGGGCGGGTATCGCCGACCCGGACCGGCCGACGGGCAGCTTCCTGTTCCTGGGCCCGACCGGTGTGGGCAAGACCGAGCTGGTGAAGGCCCTGGCCGGGTTCCTGTTCGACGACGAGCGGGCCATGGTCCGCATCGACATGAGCGAGTACGGCGAGAAGCACAGCGTCGCGCGGCTCGTCGGGGCGCCCCCCGGCTACGTCGGGTACGAGGCGGGTGGCCAGCTCACCGAGGCGGTGCGGCGCCGGCCGTACGCGGTGATCCTGCTCGACGAGGTCGAGAAGGCACACCCGGACGTGTTCGACGTGCTGCTGCAGGTGCTCGACGACGGGCGGCTGACCGACGGCCAGGGCCGCACGGTCGACTTCCGCAACGTGGTGCTGGTGCTGACGTCGAACCTCGGCTCCCAGTTCCTCATGGACACCCACCTGACGCCCGAGCAGCAGCGCGAGGGGGTCATGGCCGCGGTGCGCTCGACGTTCCGGCCCGAGTTCCTCAACCGGCTCGACGACGTGGTTCTCTTCGACGCGCTGACGCCCAGCGACCTGCTCGGCGTGGTCGAGGTGCAGGTGCAGAAGCTGGCCGACCGGCTCGCCGAGCGGCGGCTCACGCTGGCCGTCACCCCGGCGGCGCGGACGTGGCTGGCGCACACCGGCTACGACCCGGTCTACGGCGCCCGGCCCCTGCGCCGGCTGGTGCAGACCGCCATCGGGGACCCGCTGGCGCGCGCGATCCTGGGCGGGCAGGTGCACGACGGCGACGTGGTACGCGTCGACCGGTCGCCGACCGGCGAGGGACTGAGCGTGACGCCGGAGGCGTCGGTAGCAGTCTGAGCCGGCTGCGGCCGTTGCGAGCCGCTACGCGATGGCGCCGCGCCCGGCCATCGCGGCGGCTGCGCGCCACCCGGCGTTGTAGCCCGGGTAGCTGCCCCCGTCGTGGAGGATCCCCAGCGCCGAGAGCACGGCCAGGGCGATGTAGCCCGCGGTGAGGATGCCGCCGATCACGATGCCGGCGGTGGCGAGCCCGGACCCCCCCTCGTGGCTGCGGCCGACCTGCCACTTGGCGATGGCGCCGAACAGCATCCCGAGCGGCGGGAGCAGGAAGCCGAAGACGAGCGCCAGGATCGCCATCGTGTTCGTCCCGGCGATCGGCCCGCCGTACGCGAACGGGGCGCCGTAGCCGGCGGGGGGCGGCGGGTAGGGCCCCGGCGGCCCGTACCCGTACGGGCCGGGCGGGTAGCCGGGGTGGCCGTACCCCGGCGGCGATCCGTACTGCGGCTGGCCGTAGGGGGGCTGGCCCTGCGGCGGGCCGTACCCGGGCTGGTCGGGCGGCTGTCCCTCGTCCGGGCCGTCCCGCCCGGTCGGCGGCTGCGCCTGCGGCACCGGACCGCCCGGGCTGGCGAAGCCGTGCCCGCCTGGGCCCGGCTGGGTCTCGTTGTCCCGGGGAGTCGGCTCCCCCCCGGGCGGTGTCTCGCTGGTCATGGGTCCGTCCCGTGGTCCGTGGGCGGCCAGGAGGTCACCCCCGACTCTGTCCTGCCCGCCGGGCAGCCGTGGATCACCCTCCTGGCGGACCTTCAGGCCGGATAGGCCACCACGTCGCCGGCCTTGACGGCCGCCCACACCTGCCGGCCCGGGCGCAGCCCCAGCTCCGCCACCGCCGCAGGGGTCAGGTCGGCCAGCAGGGATGGCGGCCCGCCGAGCGTCACGCGCACGGCACCGCCCGCAGGCTCCAGCGCGCTCACCGTCGCGGGCCAGACGTTGCGGGGGCTCCCGGTGGGGCGTTCCAGGAACACCGACACGGCGCCCGGGCGCA
>JAOPWU010000089.1 GCA_025965515.1 Mycobacterium sp. | reverse complement strand
CGGCCTCCGCGGGGCGCGCCGGGTCGACGACGAGCCGGGACGCGCCCGCAGCCCGGGCCAGCGCGGCCGCCCCGGCGTCCGCCGGCACCAGCCCGAGGGTGACGGACGGCGCCAGCGCTGCCAGCCGGCGGAACTCGCGGACGCGGGCGTGGTGCAACGGGTCGGCGGCGTCGGCCGCGCCGACCAAGGCCAGCAGCAGCACGGGGCCGCCTGCGCCGGCGGCGACGACCGCGTCCTCGGCGGGCGGGTCGGCCGCGACCAGCGCGGTGCTCGCGGGCGCCGCGGCGGCCAGCTCCGCGGGCGTGCGCCGCAGGTCGACGGCGTCGTGGTGGGGGACGCCGTCGAGCACGATCAGGTCGGTCAGCGTCAGGCCGCCACCCCGGTCGACGCCGTCGCCGTCGTTCCCGGCCGTGGCCGTGGCCGCGGCCAGCCGGACGCCCTCGCGGTCGACGAGGACGACGCGGTCGCCCGGGGCGACCTCGGCGGCCCGGGCGGGTGTCACGACGAGCGCGTCCGCGGCGTGCCAGCCGGCGAGCAGCAGCTCCAGCCGGGCGACGTCGGTGGCCGAGAGCGGGACGGGGGTGCCGGTGGCGGGTACAGCCCTGGATGCAGACATCCGGCTCATCCTCGCAGCCGCCCGTTCCCGGCTCCGGCGGGGCCTACTGTTCGCCCGAACGGGTGAATCGCCCGGACCACCGTTCAGCGGCCGGGCGCGCCCGTCGACACCCTGGGAGGGCCAGGGAAGGAGAAGCCGATGGACGAGGACGACCAGCTCGGTGGGGCTAGGACGGCTGATCTGTCCGCCTGGGTCGGGCAGATGGCGGAGCCGTACGCGTACGTCGATGCGGTGGGGAAACCACTGGCGCTCGAGAACGAGGTCGCCGAGCGGCTGATGCGCCGCCGCGCGATGCCGGAGGGGCCGCACCTGCGCGCCGCCGTGATCACCACGATGCGCCGCCGGGCCTACCGGGACGCCGCCGACGCCGAGCCGGGCCTGCGCACCGAGGAGCTCGCCGCCCTCTGGGAGCGCTTCGCGGACGCCTTCCTCGCCTCGTCCGTGCCGCCGCGCGACACCGTGCTGCTCGACCGGGTGGCCGGTATCGTCCCGGCCGCGTTCGGCCGTCGCCGCACCCCCCGCAGGCTCGCCGCCGCGCGGGTCCTCGCGGACTGGCACCGGGTGGGCCAGGCTGCCGCGCGGCTCGTCGCCGCCGGCTGA
The DNA here is from genome assembly GCA_025965515.1 of Mycobacterium sp. Lineage (GTDB taxonomy): Bacteria > Actinomycetota > Actinomycetes > RYN-182 > RYN-182 > RYN-182. The sequence continues at coordinate 2,425 of JAOPWU010000089.1, read as the reverse complement.
GCGGTCCCGCGCGGCCGGGACGCACCGGCCGCCGCGGCCGACCTAGACTGCGGTGATGACCACCGAGCAGGCGCCCGACGGGGGCCCGCTCCTCGACCGGGCCGGCCGCCCGCTGCGTGACCTGCGCCTGTCGGTGACCGACCGCTGCAACTTCCGCTGCCGGTACTGCATGCCCCGGGAGCTCTTCGGCCCGGACCACGCCTTCCTGCCCCGCGAGCAGCTCCTCTCCTTCGAGGAATTGACCACCGTGACGAGCGTCTTCGCCCGGCTCGGGGTCACCAAGGTCCGGCTGACCGGCGGGGAGCCGCTGCTGCGGCGCGGCCTGCCGGCGCTCGTGCGGTCGGTCGCCGCCGTCCCGGGGATCGCCGATCTCGCCATGACGACCAACGGCTCGCTGCTGGCCGACGCGGCCGGCGCGCTGGCCGAGGCGGGGCTGCGCCGGGTCACCGTCAGCCTCGACAGCCTCGATGAGGCGACCTTCGCCGCGATGAGCGACACCCGCGTGCCGGTCGCGCAGGTGCTCGGCGGCATCGCGGCCGCGCGCGCCGCCGGTCTGCCGGTCAAGGTCAACACGGTGCTCAAGCGTGGCGTCAACGACGGCGGCCTGCTGGCGCTCGCCGGCTGGGCCCGCGAGGCCGGGTTGCCGCTGCGGGTCATCGAGTACATGGACGTCGGCGCGACGAACGGCTGGCGCATGCAGCACGTGGTGCCCTCGGCCGAGGTGCTCGACCGCATCGGCACCGTCTGGCCGCTGGAGCCGGTCGAGCCCGCCACCCGCGGCGAGGTCGCCCAGCGCTGGCGCTACGTCGACGGCGGCGGCGAGCTCGGGGTCATCTCGTCGGTGACGCAGCCGTTCTGCGCGGACTGCACCCGCGCCCGCGTCACGGCGGTGGGGGAGCTGTTCACCTGCCTGTTCGCCACCCGCGGCACCGACCTGCGGGCGCTGCTGCGCGGCCCCGACGGCGAGGCCGCGCTGGAGCGGGCCGTGCGGGACGTGTGGGCCGGCCGGTCGGACCGGTACTCCGAGCTGCGCGGTTCCCTGGCCCCGGCGGCGCCGGGTGGCACCCGCGCGGAGATGTCCTACCTCGGCGGCTGACGCCCCTCAGGCGTTCACGAGCAGCGGCACCGGCTGCGCGTGGGTGACGTGCTCCGCCACCAGCCGCTCGATGCGGCTGTCCACCTCGGACTGCGCCTCCACCGTGGTCATGTGGCCGACGCCCGGCAGGACCACGAGCTCCTCGAGCTGCGGCAGGGCCGCCGCGAGCCGACGGGCGTGCACCGGCGGCGTGAGCCGGTCCGCGTCCCCGGCCAGGACGATGGTCGGCACCTGCAGGTGCGCCACCCCGCTGGCGATGTCGAGGCGGGTGAGCGTGCGGGCGGTGCTGGCCCGGGCGCGCCGGGGGCAGTGCAGCACGATGTTCTCGCAGAAGGCCACCTCGGCCGGGCTCGCCTGCTTCGACAGCGCGATGTACCGGACGGCGCGGTGGGTCAGCGGCGTGGCGCGGCCGAGCGGCGCGGGCGAGGCCATGAGCAGGCGCGACAGCGCGGTGGTGAGCGGCGACAGCCGCTTGGGGGCGCGCAGCAGCAGCGCCTCCACGATGAGGTCGTCCGTGCCGGTGCTCGCCAGCAGCGCGGCGGCCGCCTGCCGCTGCACCGACGCCGGGTGCCGCTCCGCCCACGCGACCACGGTCATCGCGCCCAGGCTGTGCCCGACGAGGACCGCCTTCTCGCCGTCCCGCAGCGTGGCGTCGAGGACGGCCTGCAGGTCGTCGGCGTGCGCGTCGATGGACCAGTCGCCGCCGTCGGGGATGCCGCTGGTGCCGTGGCCCCGCAGGTCGTACGCGACGATGCGCAGCCGGTCGCCGAGGTCGCGCAGCTGCGGCGCCCAGTACTCGCGGGCGCAGGTCCAGCCGTGGACCAGGACGACGGTCGGGGCGTCCTCGGGACCGTTGATCTCGACGTGCAGCGGCGTGCCGTCGGCGCCGGAGACCGGCACCCGCCGGCCGGGCGCCGGGTCCGCCAGGTCCCACAGCCGGGGGTCGGCCCACACCCGCTGCCGGTCGATCTTGCCGGCCAGCCCGTACGCGCCGGCCGTGGCGGCCAGCCCCACGGTGGCCAACGCTGCCCGTCGGATGCGGTGCGCCACGCTCGTCCCCTCTCGTCCCGGAGGGCGTGCGCCTCGGCGCGCCCGCGTCCCCCATGTGACCTGGCGGTCATTGTGCCCGGGCGCAGCGGGACCACGCCTGTGACGGCGCCGTGACGCGCCAGACCGAGCGGAACGCCCGTGGGCCGGCTAGCTGTAGTGCCCATGAGCGTTGTTGACGCTGTGACGGTCTGACCGGACAAGGAGACCTCCGGGTGAAGGTGTGGGTGCTGACGCCTCACCGACAAGCCCGGAGGTCTCGTGTCCCACGCTAACGCCCGT
>JAOPWU010000066.1 GCA_025965515.1 Mycobacterium sp. | reverse complement strand
CGGGCGGCCGTCAGGCGCCCCTCGACCGGATCGGGGAGGCGCGGCAGGCCGAGGCCGTGCGCCGGGCCGACGCAGGCTGAGCGCGGTCACGGCACCATCCAGCTGAGCACCGGCGTCGACTGCAGCGCGACGAGCACGATCATCAACGCGAGCAGCGCAAGGCTCCAGCCGAGCACCTTGCGGAACAGTTCGCCCTCGTGGCCGGCCCTGCCGACGGCCGCGGCGGCGATGGCGAGGTTCTGCGGGCTGATCATCTTGCCGAGCACGCCGCCGGAGGAGTTGGCCGCGGCGAGCAGCACCGGGTCCAGGCCGGCGCGGGCCGCGGTCTGCACCTGGAGAGCGCCGAACAGGGCGTTCGAGGAGGTGTCGGAGCCGGTGACCGCCACCCCGATCCACCCGAGGATCGGGGCCAGGATGGGGAAGAAGCCGCCCGCCCGGGCCAGGAAGGCGCCGAGGCTGGCGGTCTGCCCGGACAGGTTCATCACGTACGCCAGGGCCAGCACCGCCATGACGCAGACGATCGCCCACCGGAGCCCCGCGTACGTGCGGCCGTAGGCGGCCAGGGCGCGACGGGCCGGGATGCGCAGCACGACCGCGGAGAGGATGCCGGCGATCACCAGCAGCGTGCCGGCGGCGGGCAGCCAGTTGAACGCGAAGGTCGTCGTGGAGACGGGCTTGCCGCCGACCGAGAGCACGTGCAGCCCCGGCCAGGGGAACGACGTCGTCCACGGCTCCTTCGCCAGCACCTTCTTGACCGGCGCGAGGTTGGCCAGCACGAACATCGCGATGATGATCAGGTAGGGGGCGTACGCGCGGAGCACCTCGGCGCGCGTGTACGGCAGCGGCTCGCGGACGCGACCGACCTCGCCCTCCTCGGGCACCCGCCCCCCGGGGTCGCGCGGTCCGCGCAGCTCCGGCGCCCCGCCGCGTTCCTCGTCGGCGGTCATGCCTGCGGCGCCGACGGTGGTCACCCCGACGACGTCCCGTTCGGCCGCCGGCGCTGTCCGGGCGGAGGGGATGGCCGGGGCCGGCAGGCGCTCCCGACCGCTGCGGACCACGAGCACGACGACGGCCGCGGACAGCAGGGCGGCCATGATGTCGGTCAGCGGTACGGACACGTAGTTGGCGGCCGCGAACTGGACCACCCCGAACGTGACCCCGGCGGCGAGGGCGGGCTTCCAGGCCTCGCGCAGGCCCCGCCGTCCGTCGGCGACGAAGACGAGGACCAGCGGCACGACCGCGGCCAGGAGGGGCGTCTGCCGGCCGACCATGGCGCCGAGCGTGTCCACGTTCAGCCGGGCGCCGGCGCCGGAGGTGACGGTGGCCAGCGTCACGATCGGCGCGGCGAGCGCACCGAAGGCCACCGGGGCGGTGTTCGCGATCAGCGCGAGCGCCGCGGACTTCAGGGGCGTGAACCCCAGCGTCATGAGCATGACCACGGTGATCGCCACCGGGGTCCCGAAGCCGGCCAGCGCCTCCAGCAGGGCGCCGAAGCAGAACGCGATCGTGATCGCCTGGACCCGCCGGTCCGGGCTGACCTTCTCGAACGAGCGCCGCAGGACGTCGAAGTGGCCCGTCTCGACCGTGAGGTTGTAGACCCAGATGGCGTTGAGGACGATCCAGAGAATCGGGAAGAAGCCGAAGGCCGCCCCCTCGGACGCGCTCAGCAGCGCCTGCCCCACCGGCATGGTGAAGGCCGCCACGGCGACGACGACCGCCACGCCCAGGGAGACCAGCCCGGCGATCCAGGCCTTCACCCGCAGGACGCCGAGCAGCACGAAGAGCGTGAGCAGCGGGGTCGCCGCGCACAGGGCGGAGAGCCCGAGCGACCCGCCGACCGGATCCAGGAGCTGTCTGAACACGCCTTCACCTCGCTGCGCAGGGGTTGGGGACGATCGGGCGGGTGGAGAGACCCGGGTCAGAGCGCGCCGAGGGCGCCGGCCGGCAGGCCGCGGATGGAGGCGTCGAGCACCTCGACCGTGTGCGCCATCCCGATCCGGGCCCCCTGCCGCTGCAGCGAGGAGGCCACCTGCAGGAGGCAGCCGGGGTTGGCGGTCACGAGCAGGGAGGCGCCGGTCGAGGCGATGTTGCGGGCCTTGCGGTCGCCCAGCTCGCGGGCCGGTCCGGGGAAGAGGATGTTCCAGATGCCCGCGGAGCCGCAGCACAGTTCCGCCTCGGGGATCTCCCGCAGCTGCAGCCCCGGGATGCCGCGCAGGAGATCGCGGGGCTGGGCGCGCACGCCCTGGGCGTGCCCGAGATGGCAGGCGTCGTGGTAGGCGACGCTGACGTCCAGGGGGTGGCGTTCGGCCACGGGACCCAGGGCCGCGAGGAACTCGGCGACGTCCCGCACCCGGCCGGAGAACGCCCGCGCCCGCTCGGCGTAGCGCGGGTCGTCGGAGAGCAGGTCCGCGTACTCCTTCATGCTGGACCCGCAGCCGGCGGCGTTGACCACGACGGTGTCGACCCCCGCGGCCTCGAAGTCGTCGATGGTGCGGCGGGCGAAGCGCTTCGCCTCCTCCTCGCGGCCGTTGTGCACCGACAGGGCGCCGCAGCACCCCTGCGCCCCCGGGATGAGGACGTCGCACCCCTCGGCGGCCAGCACCCGCGCGGTCGCCGCGTTCACCCCGGGGAAGAACTCGCCCTGCACGCACCCGGTGAGGAGGCCGACGACCGCCCGCCGGCGCCCGACGGCCGGCACCCGCTCGGGCAGCCGCTCGCGCCGGGTGAGCCGGGGCGCGAGATCGGCCATCGCCGCCAGGCGCGGGGCCACCCGCTCCAGCAGGCCGCTGCGGCGCACCGCCCGTTGCAGGCCACTGGCCTGGTAGGCCCGCAGCGGGCCACGCAGGAGCCGGAGCCGACGCTTGTGCGGGAACAGCGCGAAGATCGCCGCCCGCAGCATCGTGTCGGCCGGCGGGCGGTCGTGCCGGCGTTCCACCTGGGCGCGGGTCGCCTCGATCAGCCGGTCGTACTGCACGCCGGAGGGGCAGGCCGTGACGCAGGACATGCAGCCCAGGCAGGCGTCGAAGTGCTGCGTCATCGCGTCGGTCATGGGCTCGCCCTCGAGCCCCGACTTCATCAGGTAGATCCGCCCGCGCGGCGAGTCCATCTCCTCGCCCCACAGCGCGTAGGTGGGGCAGGTCGGCAGGCAGAAGCCGCAGTGGACGCAGTCGCCGACCAGTGCGGCGGACGGCGGCCGGTGGGAGTCGAAGGCGCCGCCGGCGGGCATGCCGAGGGGCACGGGGCCGGTGTGCTCCGGCGTCGTCGTCATCAGATGCCTCCCACGAAGCGTCCCGGCGCCAGCCGGCGCTCCGGGTCGAACTGGTCCTTCACGCGCCGCATCAGGTCCAGGGCCGGGACCGGCCCCCACGTGTCCACCGCCCCCTTCACCTCGGCCGGCGCGTCGAGGACGACCAGCGCGCCGCCGAGCGCCGCGCACTGCGGCCGCAGCCGCGCGACCAGCGAGCCGACCGCGGCGGCGGCCCCGCCGGGCACGGCCGCGTAGAGGACCCCGGCCCCGCCCGACCCCCGAAGGTGCAGCGGTAGCCCGGCCGCCTCGGCGGCCGCCCGCGCGGTACCCAGGACGCGGGCCAGGCCGGAGAGCGCGAAGGTCGCCTTCAGCGCCGTCGCGCGGCCGCCGGCCGCCTCGGCCCAGGGGAAGGCGCCCCACCCGTCGGGCACCTCGCCCTCCTCGGCCGAGGCCCCGAGCAGCTCCCGGGCGGCGGCGGCGCGCCGGGTCACCCCCTCCTCGATGCCCTCCAGCAGGACGGCGACCGTGCCCGGCCCGTCCGGCGGCCGGTCGACCTCGATCGCCGCCGGGACCACCTGCCCGTGCAGCACCGACTGCACCAGCCGCTGCGCGTCGTCGGGCCGGTCGAAGGCGACGGTCACCAGGCGGCGCGCCGTCGGCAGGGGGTGCAGCCGGAAGACGGCCTCCGTGACGATGCCGAGCGTGCCGTACGACCCGACGAGCAGCTTCCCCAGGTCGTAGCCGGCCACGTTCTTCACGACCCGGCCCCCGGCCTTGGCGACGACGCCGTCGGCGCGGACCAGCGTGACCCCGATGAGCAGGTCGCGGGCGGTGCCGAACTGCACCCGGCGCGGCCCGCTCAGGTTGGTGGCCAGCGCCCCGCCGACCGTCGCCCCGCCCAGCGGGTCGTCGAGCGCCAGCCGCTGCCCCGCCGCGGCCACGGTCTCCTGGACGGCGGCGAGGGGCGTGCCGGCCTGCACGTCGACGATGAGGTCCCCGGCGGCGTGGTCCTGGACGGCGGCCATGCGCCCGAGGTCGACGATCAGCTCGGCCCGCTCGGGCGGCCGGCCCCAGGTCAGCTTGGTGCCGGAGCCGCGCGGGACCACGGTGAGCCCGAGCGCGCCCGCCGCCCCCAGCAGGCCGCCGACCTCGGCGGTGGACGCCGGCCGGGCGACCAGCGCCGCCGGTACGCCGTCGACGGCGTCGTCCGGCCCGGCCTCGGCGACGTCCTCGCAGACCGCGGTGAGCGCGGTGAGCGCGGTGCCGGTGGCGACCCGGTCGAGGGCGGTGGCCGTCATCAGAACGCCTCCGCCCGACCGGCCTCGACGAGCGGGTGGGCGCCCCTGTGCGGGCCGGGCACCTCGCCGCACAGCCGGGGGGTCGGGAAGACCTTGCCCGGGTTGGCCACCCCACCCGGGTCGAACGCGCAGCGGACCAGCTGCATCGTGTCGAGGTCGGCGTCGGAGAACATCCGGCCCATGTAGGCCGTCTTGTCGATGCCGACGCCGTGCTCCCCGGTGATCGACCCGCCGGAGGAGATGCAGAGGTCGAGGATGGCGCCGCTCACCTTCTCGGCGGCCTCGCCGGCGCCCTCCACCGAGGAGTCGAAGAGCACCAGCGGGTGCAGGTTGCCGTCCCCGGCGTGGAACACGTTGGCCACCCGCACGCCCGAGGACGCCGAGAGCTCGGCGATCGCGTGCAGCACCTCCGGCAGCGCGGTCCGCGGGATGACGCCGTCCTGGACGATGTAGTCGGGGCTGATCCGGCCCACCGCGGCGAACGCCGACTTGCGGCCCTTCCAGATCAGCGCACGGTCCGCCGGGTCGGTCGCGACCCGCATCTCGAAGGCGCCGTGCTCCCGGCAGAGCCGCTCGGCCGCGGCCAGCTCGTGCGCCACCTCCGACCGGGCGCCGTCCAGCTCGACGATGAGCACGGCGCCGGCCCCGCCGGGGTAGTCGCAGTGCGTGGCCGCCTCGGCCGCCTCGATGGCCAGCGCGTCCATCATCTCCATGGCGGCCGGGACGACGCCCGCCCCGATGATCGCCGAGGTGGCCGCCCCCGCGTCGTCCGTGGACCGGAAGCCCGCGAGCAGGGTGCGCACGTCCTCGGGCAGCCGCACCAGCCGGACGGTGACCGCCGTGGCCACGCCCAGCGTGCCCTCGGAGCCGACCACCGTGCCCAGCAGGTCGTAGCCGGGCGCGTCCGGGGCGAGCCCGCCGAGCTGCACGATCCCGCCCTGCGGCGTCACGAACTCCGCGCCCAGGACGTGGTTGGTCGTGAACCCGTACTTGAGGCAGTGCGCGCCGCCGGAGTTCTCGGCGAGGTTGCCCCCGATCGAGCAGACCTGCTGGCTGCTGGGGTCGGGGGCGAAGTAGTACCCGGCCGGGGTGGCCGCGCGGGTCACGTCGAGGTTGATCACCCCGGGCTCCACGACGGCCCGCTGGTCGTCCCCGCGGATCTCGCGGATCGCCCGCATCCGCGCGGTGACGATGAGCACGCCGTCGGCGCGGGGCAGCGCGCCTCCGGAGAGGCCGGTGCCCGACCCCCGCGCGACGAAGGGGACGCCGTGCTCCGAGCAGGCCCGGACCACGGCGGCCACCTGCTCCGCGGTCTCGGGCAGCACCACCAGGGCGGGGGTGACCCGGTAGTGGGCCAGCCCGTCGCACTCGTACGTGCGCAGCCGGATGTGGTCGTCGACGATCGCGTCCGGGGGCAGGGCGGCCCGGGCGGCCGCGACGACCGCGGCCATGGCGGCGGGGTCTCCTCCGGCAGCACCCGTGGCCCCGGACTCCTCCGGCGGGACGTGGCCGAGGACCGGTCCCGCCGTGCTCTCCGTGCCGTGCGTGACGCTCATCGTCGTGCGCCTCCCGGGTCGGCCGACCCGCGGCCACGGTGGGGGATGGGGCGGTCAGGGCATCCGCTCGTAGGCGGGCAGGGTGAGGAAGTCGGGGTAGTCGTCGGCCAGCGCCATCTCGAGGAACAGCGCCCGCGCGTCGTCCCAGCGGCCGGTGCCGAAGGAGTCGCCGCGCGCGTCGGCGATGGCCTGCATCTCCTCGTCGACGAGCCGCTCGACGAGCTCGTGGGTGACCGTCTCGCCGCCCGACAGGCGCACGCCGTTGTGCAGCCACTGCCACACCTGGCTGCGCGCGATCTCCGCGGTGGCCGCGTCCTCCATGAGGTTGTTGATGGCGACCGCACCCGCGCCGCGCAGCCAGGACTCCAGGTACTGGATCCCGACGCTGATGTCGTTGCGCAGCCCCGCCTCGGTCTCCTCACCCGGTGTCGACCGGACGTCGAGCAGCTGCTCCGCGGTGACGTGCACGTCCTCGCGCGTCCTGGCCAGCTGGTGGGGCCGGTCGCCGAGGACGCCGGTGAAGACCTCCCTGCAGAGCTCGACCATGCCCGGGTGCGCCACCCAGGAGCCGTCGAAGCCGTCGCCCGCCTCCCGCTCCTTGTCGGCCCGGACCTTCGCGAACGCCTGCTCGTTGACCTCGGGGTCCTTCGACGGGATGACGGCCGCCATGCCGCCGATGGCGTGGGCGCCACGCCTGTGGCAGGTGCGCACGAGCAGCTCGGTGTAGGCGCGCATGAAGGGCACCGTCATCGTCACCGAGTTGCGGTCGGGGAGGAGGAACTCCTCGCCCCGCGTCCGGAAGGACTTGATGACGCTGAACATGTAGTCCCAGCGGCCGGCGTTCAGCCCCGCGGAGTGCTCCCGCAGCTCGTAGAGGATCTCCTCCATCTCGAACGCGGCCGGGTAGGTCTCGATGAGCACGGTGGCGCGGATGGTGCCGCGGGGGATGCCGACGAAGTCCTGGGCGAGGGTGAAGGCGGCGTTCCAGAGCCGGGCCTCGAGGTGGCTCTCCATCTTGGGCAGGTAGAAGTAGGGACCCAGGCCCTTGTCGAGCTGCTTCTGCCCGGAGTTGGCCAGGTACAGCGCGAAGTCGACCAGGCTGCCGGAGGTGCGTTCACCGTCGACGAGGATGTGCTTCTCGGGCAGGTGCCAGCCGCGGGGCCGGACCACGATCGTCGGCAGTTCGGCGTCGGGGCGCAGCTCGTACCGCTTGCCCTCCGGCGAGCTGAAGTCGATCTTCCGGTCGATCGCGTCCATCAGGTTGAGCTGGCCGCCGATGACGTTCTCCCAGAGCGGGGTGTTGGCGTCCTCGTGGTCGGCGAGCCAGACCTTGGCGCCCGAGTTGAGGGCGTTGATCGTCATCTTGCGGTCGGTGGGCCCGGTGATCTCGACCCGCCGGTCGATGAGCCCGGGCGCCGGTTCGGCGACCTGCCACGCGTCGTCGTCGCGGATGTGGGCGGTCTCCGGCAGGAAGCGGAAGGTGTCGCCGGCTGCCAGCGCCCGGACCCGTTCCTGGCGGGCGGCGAGCAGCTCCAGCCGCCGGGGGTTCAGTTCCCGGTGCAGGAGGGCGATCAGCTCCAGCGCCCGCGGGGTGAGCACCTCGTCCGCCCGCTCCACGGGCGCGCCCGTGATGTCCAGTCCCTGCACGCTCTCGACCGTGCTCATGCCACGTCTCAGCCCTTCGTGTAGCCGCCCGGCGGGCAGCGGTTCGCTCGCTTGACGTTTTCCGCATCGCGGAAGAAACTCTCCGCCTACTGGAAAGCTAGCGGTGAGTCCCAGCCGCGGGCAATGGAGGGTGGCCGATCCGCGCGAGCGGACGCCGGTGTGCCGCGCGGCGCCCCCGGAGAGAAGGGGTCGCGTGGTGGCGAGCGCTCGCAGGTCGGAGGGGGTGCAGTCGATCGAGCGCGCGTTCCTGCTGCTCGAGCTGATGGCGGAGGCCGACGGCGAGGTGGCGATCAGCCGCCTGGCGGAGGGCAGCGGCATGCCGCTGTCGAGCATCCACCGGCTGGTCCGCACGCTGGTGCGCAGCGGGTACGTCCGGCAGACGCCGAGCCGGCGCTACGTCCTCGGGCCCCGGCTGATCCACCTCGGCGAGGTGGCGTCGCGGGCCCTGGGGACCGTCGCCCGGCCGCACTTGGCGCGGCTCACGGACGCCGTCGGCGAGACCGCGAACCTCGCGATGCTCGACGGCGACGGCGTCATCTACACCGCGCAGGTGCCGTCGCGGCACTCCATGCGGATGTTCACCGAAGTGGGGCGCCGGGTGCACGTCCACTGCACCGGCGTGGGCAAGGTCCTGCTCGCCGGCATGGCCACCGACGAGGCGCGGGCGTTGTTGGCCCGCGCCGGCATGCCGCCGCAGACGCAGCGCACCGTGACCGACCCGGAGGCGCTGCTGGCGCAGTTGCCGCGCATCCGTGCGCAGGGTTACGCCGTCGACGAGGGGGAGCAGGAGGCCGGGGTCCGCTGCGTCGCCGTGGCCGTGCCCGGCGGGGTGCCCGCGGCGGTGTCGGTGTCCGGGCCGGAGGGACGGCTCACCCTGGAGACCGTCCCGCGGGTCGTCCCGCTCGTCCGGGCCGCCGCGACGGCGATCGCCGCAGCCCTGTCGGTCGACCGGCTCCCCGGCGCGTCGCGCCCCCCGGCCTGACGGGGGTGCGAACGTCCGCGCCGCTACCGCGCGCTACGGCGACCCCACGGGGGCCGAGCGCGCCGCCCAGCGTTCCTCGACCCGGGCCAACCGCCAGTAGCCGATCGCGGCTCCCCACACGGCGACGAACACGCCGACGACCACGAAGCCCACGTTGTTGAGGCTGATGCCGGCCACCCAGTTCGTGACGGGGTTGCGCAGGCCCGCGTTGTCGTGCACGACGGTGACGAGCTCGATCGTCCCGATCAGCAGGGCCACGGCCACGGACAGCCCGGTCACGCAGAGGTTGTAGTAGACCTTGCGGACCGGCTGCGCGAACGCCCAGTCGTAGGCCACGCCCATGAACAACCCGTCCAGGCTGTCCAGCAGGCTCATTCCCGCGGCGAACAGCAGGGGCAGCACCAGGACGGCGTACCAGGGCAGCCCGGTCGCGGCGCCGGAGCCGGCCAGCACGAGCAGCGCGACCTCCGACGCCGTGTCGAAGCCCAGCCCGAACAGCATGCCGACGACCACCATCTGCTCCTGGCGGGTGATCGCGCGGGTCAGCCGCCCCAGTACCCGGGCCAGCAGCCCCCGCGCGGCCAGCAGGTCCTCGAACCGCGCCTCGTCGAGGCCCCCGCCGCGCAGCCCGCGGAACACCCGCAGGATGCCGATCAGCGAGATGACGTTGAGCGCGGCGATGACGTAGAGGAAGCCGCCGGACACCGACGTGCCCACGAGGCTGAGCGCCCGGTGCGCCGTGCTGCCGTCGGACGTGAGGGTGGTGACGGCCTTCGTCCCGCCGGCGACCAGTGCGGCCAGCACGAACACCATCCCCGAGTGCCCCAGGGCGAACCAGAAGCCGACGCCCTTGGGCCGGCTGCCGTCGGCCATCAGCTTGCGGGTGGTGTTGTCGATGGCGGCGATGTGGTCGGCGTCGAAGGCGTGCCGCATGCCGTAGACGTAGGCGGTGACGCCGAGCCCGAGCCCGAAGACCTGGCTGCCGAGCTGGTAGTGGTGGGGCAGTACCAGCCACACGAGGACGCCGATCGCCACGACGTGGAGGGCCAGGACGGCGCCGAGGATGGCCGCCGCCCCCCGGCGGTCCGCTCTGCTCCAGCGGGGCCGCGCGGGGCTGGGGGACACGGAACCTCCACTCCGGGAGAGCGCGTCCCGGTCGTCGGATCGTGACGGGGGAGGGTCTGGCTCCCGTCCGCGCCGCCGGAGCGTGCGCAGGACGGTCACAGTGGCGCGACCGCGCCGGTTTCCCACCGGCTTCCGCCCCCGTCACGGGGCTGCGGCGACCCTAGCAGCGGCGGCCGGACCCGCCGGTCAGGGCCGCAGGACGGGCGGGTGACCGACCGAGGCGCCCAGGTTGCCCGTGGAGCTGTAGATCGCGTCCGAGACGTGGACGACCGGCCGGCGGGTGGGGTCGGGCTCGGCCTGGCGCAGCACCTCGCGGGTCGTCGGCGCGACCTCGCCGTCGCCGAAGAAGAGGTACCGCAGCGTGGCGGCCACCGGGTTCCGCTCGGTCCAGTTGAAGTACACGTGCGGGACGGTGTTCGTGATGTCCCGCACCCAGAGCAGCAGCGCGGCGATGCTGTTCGCGACCGCCGGCCCGTCCACGCGCAGCACCCGCTGCCCGTACCGCCGCTCGCCGTGCACGTGCAGGACGCCCTCGAACTCCGACGGGTCCTTGACGGTCACCTCGATGAACAGCAGCCGGTCGGCCAGCGGGATGTGGTTCTCCTGCCGGGACTGGCGCTCCTTCTCGGCGTACTCCGCGACGTCGCGGGCGTCCGGCTCGTTGGCCACGAAACGGATCGTGTCGCCGCTGGCCTCCTCGATGAGCTTCAGTGCCATCTCGTCCGCCTCGACGGACGTGACTCGCAGCTCGGTCGACCGCAGGGCCCGGGACACCACGGACACCACGATGATGCTGACGATGAACACGCCGGCGATCTGGACGCCCTCGGGGCGCTCGACGATGTTCACGATCGTCGTGTAGATGAAGACGAGCGACACCACCGTGAAGAAGCCGGTGAGGACACGCTGCTGGCGGTGCAGGCACGCCAGCGTCACCGCCAGCGCCGCGCTGGTGATGAGCACGAGCACGCCCGTGGCGTACGCGCCGCCCTGGGCGTCGACGTTGGCCTTGAAGAGAATCGTCACCAGGAACGAGATCGCGGTGAACACCAGCACCAGGGGGCGGACCGCGCGGGTCCAGTCGGGTGCCATGCCGAACTTCGGCAGGTACCGCGGCACCAGGTTCAGCAGCCCGGCCATGGCCGACGCGCCCGCGAACCACAGGATCAGCGCGGTGCTGATGTCGTAGACGGTGCCGAAGGTGTTGCCCAGCTCCGCGTGTGCGAGGTAGGCGAGCGCCCGCCCGTTGGCCCGGCCGCCGTCGGCGAACTCCTTCTCCGGGATCAGCACCGTCGTGGCGAAGCTGGTCACCAGCAGGAAGACGCTCATGATCGCCGCGGCGGTGGTCAGGAGCTTGCGGGTGTTGCGGATCCGCGCGGCCGGGCGGTTGGGGTCGTCGTCGGGCGCCCCCTCGACCAGCGGCATGACGGACACGCCCGTCTCGAAGCCGGACAGGCCCAGGGCGAGCTTCGGGAACACCAGGAGCGCGGCGCCGATCATCAGGAGCGGATTGGAGTGCTGGGCCACCAGCACGTGCCGCCAGTCGCTGACCAGCACCGGGTGGTGCAGCACCTGGATCATGGCCGACACGGACACCACGGCGTTGAGCACGAGGTAGAGGCCGACCAGCAGCACGGCGATCCCGATGGCCTCGCCGAAACCGCGCAGGAACACCGCTCCCAGCAGCGTGATGAGCAGCAGCGTGACGAGCATCTGCTGGGACGTGAGGAAGTGCGGTGCGAGCGGGTTGTGGATGAGGTGCGTCGCCGCGTCCGCCGCGGACAGCGTGATCGTGATGATGAAGTCGGTCGCGGCGAACCCCAGCAGCGCCAGCACGAACAGCTTGCCGCGCCAGCCGGGGAGCAGCCGCGCGAGCAGCTGGATCGACCCGGCGCCGTGCGGGCTGTCGGCCGCGATCCGGCGGTAGACGGGCAGTGCCCCACCGACCGTGAGGAGCACCAGCACCAGCGTCGCAACGGGGGACAGCGCTCCGGCGGCGAGCGCCGCGATCCCGGGCTGGTACCCCAGGGTCGAGAAGTAGTCGACGCCGGTGAGGCACATGACCTGCCACCAGCGGTGCGTGTGCTCGGTGGGCGTGCGGTGCGGGCCCGGGGCCGTCGGCGTGTGCTCCGGCAGGCCGTGCAGCAGCCACGAGCGCAGCCCGTGACCCTCCTCCCCGGACGCGGTGGTGTCGGTGACCGCGGTCATCGGGCGGGGTGCCCGGCGACGGACGGGGGGTGCGGCGACATCGACGCTCCTGGCGCAGGACGGGTCCGGTCGGCGGGGTCGCCGCCGGCCTGGTGCTGCTCTCAGCGTCTCACGCCGGGGCGGTCCGGCTCATGTCGACGGACAGGGGGTGCCGTCCCCGCCGGAGAATTCCTCGGATCACGCTGAGCGCCGGTTGCCGCACCCACGAGGACTGTGATCCAGTGCACACCCGGCAGCCCTGACCGCAAGAAAGCCGGCCCTGCGGCGTTTCCGCGGGAGGTCGGCCCCGGACAGGACCCTGTCCGCCGGGCGGGAACGGTGTGAAACGGAGCTGCTGGATGGTGTCGCGGGCCCGGCTCGGTCTGGCGGTTGCGGTGGGACTCACGCTGGCGGCGGGAACGGCGTCGGCCGCCCTGCTGCCGGGCGGCGGTCCGGGGACGGGCCTGGCCGGCCTCGCCCAGGGGGTCCTGCCGTCGCAGCCCCCGGCCCCGCTGCGGGGCCTGCTCCCGGGCGCCCCGGCGCCCGCGGCCACCACGCCCGCCCCCACCGTGCCGGCCACGGCGACCCCCGCCGTGACGACGCCGGGTACGGGGCCGGCAACGGCGCCGGGCACGCTCGCCACGCGGCCTGCGCCGGCCGCGGGCACCTGGCACGCCACCGCGACCGTCGTCGGGGGCACCAGCAGCAGCACGGTCCTCCTGCAGGTGGGCGGCGTCACCGTGGGGCGCGCCACCGTGCCCGCCCGGGCCACCCGCACCGTCGAGAGCGTCGCGCTGGTGCGCGACGGCGGCGCCTTCACCGTCCACAGCGACGCGGCCGCCGGCGGGGCCCCCACGGTCACCGGCCTGACGCTCGCGCCGGCCGCGCCACAGCTCACCATCGCCGGGCCGCAGGTGCTGGCGGCGGACGGCACCCCGACGCAGTTGCGGGGCGTCAACACCAGCGGCTTCGACACCTCGGCCACCGGCTGGCACGCCGACGCCGCCACGGCCGACGCGATCCGGGGCTGGGGCGCCAACACCGTACGGGTCCCCGTGTCCGAGGCGTTCTGGAACAGCGGCAACTGCGTCAGCGACGCGACGTACCCGGACCGCGTCACCAGCTACGTCCGGCAGCTCACGGCCCGCGGGATGCTCGCGATCATCGACCTGCACACGTCCGGCGCGGGCCTGCCGTGGTGCGTGGGCGCGCCGCGGCAGCAGAAGATGGCCGACACGGCCGCGCTCGGGTTCTGGCACCAGGTCGCCGCCAAGTTCGCCGGCGACCCGCTGGTCGCGTTCGACCTCTACAACGAGCCGCACGACATCACCGTCGGGGTCTGGCGCAACGGCGGCCACGTCGACACCTACACCGCCGCGGGCATGCAGCAGATGTACGACACCGTCCGCGCCGCCGGCGCGACGAACGCGGTGTTCGTCTCCGGCATCAACTGGGCGTCCGACACGACCGTCGCGCGCACCGCGCCGCTGGACGGCTACGGCATCGTCTACGCCGCGCACCGCTACGACTGGCCCACCTGCGGCGGCGTCTCCCCGGCGATCAGCCACGACTGGGACATCGCGGCCGCCGACGTGCCCGTCGTCATCACCGAGTTCGGCAGCAACTGCGGGTCAGGCAGCGCCACCTACGACGCGTCCGTCATCGCGGCCGCGCAGCAGCGCGGGATGGGCTGGATCGCCTTCAACTTCGGCGTCGGCGGCCCCGGCGGCATGGCCCTGCTGCAGGACTGGAATTTCAACCCCACCGCGTCCGGCATCGAGGTGCGCCGGGCGATGGCGGGCGGCGCGGCGCTGCGCTGACGCGCCGCGGCCCGGTCAGCTCGCCGGGCCGAACTCCTTGCGCAGCGCCGGGCCCAGCGTGTCGACGAAGAACTGGCAGAACGCCTCCTGGTCCGGCCCGATCTGCACGAACGCCACCTGCTCCAGCCCCGCGTCGACGAACTGCTTGACCGCCTGGACGTACGGCTCGACGTCCGTGCCGTGCGGCACCTGGTCGGCCATGTCCTCGGGGCGGACGAACTGCGAGGCGGCGTCGAAGTTCACGCAGTTGGGCAGCTCGGCGTTCTGCTTCCAGCCGGCCGGGAACCACCGGAACTGCTCGTGGGCCAGCTGCAGCGCCGCGGCGGGGTCGGGCCCGTAGCAGCAGCCGGCCTGCGCGATGCCCGGCTTGCCGCTGCCGCCGGCGGCGTCGAACCACTGCCGCAACTCGGGGCGGGGCTCGACCGCCACCATCACGTCGGCCTTCTCGCCGGCGAGCCGGCAGGACTCCGGGCCGCTGACCGCCACGCCGAGCGGGATCGGGGTCTCGGGCAGGTCGAAGACGCGGGCCGAGTCGACCTGGAAGTAGCGGCCGTCGTGGGTGACGTAGCCGCCCTCCCACAGCTTGCGGATGACGTCGACGGCCTCGGACAGCAGCTGGTGGCGGACGGAGACCGACGGCCATCCCTGGCCGACGACGTGCTCGTTGAGCCGCTCGCCGGCGCCCAGGTTGAGGGTGAAGCGCCCGTCGGACAGCAGCGCCATCGTCGCGGCCTTCTGGGCGACGATCGCCGGGTGGTACCGGACCGTCGGGCACGTCACGTAGGTCATCAGGGGGATGTGCTCGGTCTTGGCCGCCGCCGCGCCCAGCACCGACCAGGCATAGCCGCCGTGGCCCTGCGCCTCGAGCCAGGGGTGGTAATGGTCGCTGATGACCGCGAAGTCGAAGCCGGCCTGCTCGGCCAGCACCACGTCCGTGACGAGGTCCTGAGGCGCCCGCTGCTCGCACATCATCGTGTAGCCGATCTGGACCATGACCGCTCCCTGCTCGTGCCGTGCGGCCGCCCCCCTGGGCCGCCGGGACCTGTCGGTCCGGAGTCGGAATTTCCGGGCGGCGGGAGGGTCAAACGGGGCGTGCGCCCGTGGGGGTGAGTGCTCTCACCTGTTCGGCTGAGCCAGCGCCTGCCGTGGGGTCTGTACCGTTTCCCATCATGACCACGCCGATCACCTCCCGCACCCTCGAGGCGCTGCACCACGAGGTCGCCAGCCTCGTGCGGCGCGTGGGGGACTTCAGTCCCCAGCGCTGGGCCAGCACCGCCGGCGAGGTCACCGGCGACGACGTCGACCGCGCCGGCAGCAAGTCCGACGCGGTGTACCGGCTCGTCATCGAGCTGGCGCGGCTGTCCCGCGAGGCGGGCTCCGGCGCGCCGGCCGGGGCCGTCCCCGCCCGCGCGACCGACCTGGCGCTCGCCGACCAGCTGGCCACGCTGGCCCAGGAGCTGCTCGACGCCCGCGAGGTGGGGCTCGTGGCCACCAGCGCGCTCGAGGCCGTCCAGGCCACCCGTGCCGCCGTCGAGGACCTGCCCCGGCAGGTCCGCCTCCCCTAGTCCCAGCCCCCGCCGCGCGCCGGCAGGGCCCGCCCGGAACGCCGAAAGGGCGCCCACCCCCCGAGGGGTGGGCGCCCTTTCGCGCGGTGCGGGGGACTAGCTGAGGCGCTCGATGACGAGGGCCATGCCCTGGCCGCCGCCGACACACATCGACTCGACGCCGAACTGCTTGTCCAGCGTCTGCAGGCCGTTGATGAGCGTGGTGGTGATGCGGGCACCAGTGGCGCCGAACGGGTGGCCGAGGGCGATCGCGCCGCCGTGCACGTTCAGCTTGTCGAGGTCGATGTTCAGGTCGCGGTAGCTCGGGATCACCTGGGCGGCGAACGCCTCGTTGATCTCGAACAGGTCGATGTCGTCGACCGACATCTTCGCGCGGCCGAGGGCCTGCTGGATCGCGCCGACCGGGCCGAGGCCCATGATCTCCGGCGAGAGGCCGGTGACGCCGGTGGAGACGATCCGGGCGAGCGGGGTGAGGCCCAGCTCCTTCGCCTTGGTGTCGCTCATGATGACGAGCGCGGCCGCGCCGTCGTTGAGCGGGCAGGCGTTGCCGGCGGTGACGCTGCCGTCGGGGCGGAAGACCGGCTTGAGCTTGGACATGCCCTCCACGGTGACGCCCGCGCGCGGGCCGTCGTCCTTGCTGACGACCGTGCCGTCCGGCGTGGTCACCGGGGTGATCTCGCGGTCGAAGAAGCCGTCGGCGATGGCCTTCTCGGCGAGGTTCTGCGAGCGGGCGCCGAACTCGTCCTGGTCCTGCCGGGTGACGCCCTTGAGGCGGGCGACGTTCTCGGCGGTCTGGCCCATCGCGATGTAGGCGTCGGGGAGCAGGCCGTCCTCGCGCGGGTCGTGCCAGCTGGTGCCCTCGCTGGTGGCGGCCTGGGCGGTGCGGGCCTTGGCGTCGTTGAAGAGCGGGTTCTCGGTGTCGGGCAGCAGGTCGGAGTTGCCCTTGCCGTAGCTGGAGACGACCTCGACGCCGGCGCTGATGAAGACGTCGCCCTCGCCGGCCTTGATGGCGTGGAAGGCCATGCGGGTCGTCTGCAGGGAGGAGGAGCAGTACCGCGTGATCGTGGCGCCGGGGACCTCGTCGAGGCCCAGCTGGATGGCCACGATGCGGGCCATGTTGAAGCCCTGCTCGCCGCCGGGGAGGCCGCAGCCGAGGTAGAGGTCCTCGACCGTCTTCGGGTCCAGCGCCGGGACCTTGTCCAGGGCCGCGCGGACGATGCTGGCAGCCAGGTCGTCCGGCCGGATGGACGTCATGCTGCCCTTGAAGGCGCGACCGATCGGGGAACGCGCGGCTGAGACGATGACTGCCTCGGGCATCGGGAACTCCTTGCTCGGCGAGGCGACGGCGCCCCGGTCTGGCGTGGCTGATGTCCCACCATCGTACGGGCGCGCTCAGGCTTCTCTCACATCCGCCCGCGCGCGAGGGCGTGAGACTTGTCGCACGGTCACCGCCGCCGGAAGGCACGGGCCGTCCGGCTGCTTGTAGCAACCGTCATCGTGTTCGAAAAGTCGCCGGAGGCTCCGTGTCCCAGCTGTTCTCGCCCTACCCGCTCCGGGGCGTGACCCTGCGCAATCGGGTCACCGTGGCCCCCATGTGCCAGTACAGCTCGGTGGACGGCATGCCCTCCGACTGGCACCTCGTGCACCTGGGCTCCTTCGCCCGCGGCGGCGCCGGCCTGGTGCTGCAGGAGGCCACCTCGGTCGTGCCCGAGGGTCGCATCACCCCCGGTGACGCCGGCATCTGGAACGACGAGCAGGTCGCGGCCTACCGGCGGATCACCGACTTCATCAAGTCGCAGGGCGCCGTGCCGGGCGTCCAGCTCGCGCACGCCGGCCGCAAGGCCAGCACCTACGCGCCGTGGATCGCGGACGGCAGCGTTCCGGCGGCCGACGGCGGCTGGCAGACCGTCGCCCCCTCGGCCATCGCGTTCCCGGGCTACGACGAGCCCCGCGAGCTCACGGTCGACGAGATCAACGACCTGGTGGACGCCTTCGCCGTCGGCGCCCGGCGCGCGCTGGACGCGGGCTTCGAGGTGCTGGAGCTGCACGGTGCGCACGGCTACCTGCTGCACCAGTTCCTCTCCCCGCTGTCGAACCAGCGCACCGACTCCTACGGCGGTTCCTTCGACAACCGCGTCCGGTTCCCGCTCGAGGTGGTCCGCGCGGTCCGCGCCGCCATCCCCGACGAGGTGCCCCTGCTGCTGCGCGTCTCCGCCACGGACTGGACGGAGGGCGGCTGGGACGTCGAGCAGACCACGGCCTTCGCGCGGCTCGCGGCCGAGGCCGGCGTCGACCTGGTCGACGTCTCGAGCGGCGGCAACGTGATAGCCCCGATCCCGGTCGGTCCCGGCTACCAGGTGCCGCTGTCGCGCGCCGTCCGCGAGGGCGCCAAGGTCGCCACGGGCGTGGTCGGTCTCATCAGTGAGCCCGAGCAGGCCGAGCAGCTGCTGGTCGACGGCGCCGCCGACCTGGTGCTGCTGGCCCGGGCACTGCTGCGCGACCCGCACTGGGCGCAGCGCGCCGCCGTCGCGCTGCGGGCCGAGATTCCGGCCCCCCAGCAGTACCACCGTGCCGGCTGGCGCTGATCCACCCTGCTCGACCACAGCGGCCCGCCGCCCGGCATCCCGGGCGGCGGGCCGCTGTGCGCACTAGCCTCGGCGGCATGACCGCTGCCACGCCTGCCGACGCCGCCCTGCCCGCTCTCGCCCCCGGCGCGCTGCTGGCCCGCAAGGCCCACCGGACGCTCGAGATGCTGCACGCGAGCAGCTACTTCGTGCCCGAGTCGCAGGCGGCGTTCGAACCGCTCGGCGTCCGCGGCGGGATGCGCAGCTACGTCGCGGCCCGCTCCGCGGCGCTGGGTGTCGTCCCCGGCCCGGTCGTGACCGCCACGTTCTTCAACTTTGCGCCCCGGGTGATCGAGCGGTATGTCCCCGCCGTCTGGGCGATCACGACCCCGGAGGCGGTGACCGCCGCCCGGCTCGCCATGGTCGACGCTGCCTGGCGCCGGCTGCTGGGCGACGACGTGGTCGGCTCCGCGGAGATGGCGGAGGCGGCCGCCCTGGCGCGCCGCGCGACCGAGGCGCTCACGCCCCAGGGGAAGCCGCTGTACGCGGCGCACGCCGCCCAGCCCTGGCCCGAACCGGTGCACCTGCAGCTGTTTTGGGCGCAGACGCTGCTCCGCGAGCACCGCGGCGACATCCACATCGCCGCGCTGGTCTGCGAGGGGGTCGGCCCCCTCGACGCGCTGGTCACGTATGCGGCGCAGGGCGACGGGCTGCCGGAGTCGGTGCTGCGGGCGACCCGCGGCTGGGACGACGCCGAGTGGGAGGCCACCCAGCAGCGGCTGCGCGCGGCGGGGCTGCTGGGGGACGGCGGCCTCACTCCCGCCGGCGTGGCCCAGCGGGAGCGCCTGGAGTGGGTGACGGACACGCGCTCCGCCGCTCCGTGGGAGCACATCGGGGAGGCGGACACCGCGCGGCTGCGGGAGCTGGCCCGGCCGTGGTCGAAGACGCTGGGGAGCGCGCTGCTGAGGTGAGGTGAGGCGGCGTACCGCCGGTCGGGTGCTGCCCAGTGCGCCGCCAGCCAGGGGTGGGCAGCGTGGTGCCGGTCGGGGGCGGCGTGAGGCTGCCCGGGTGGCCGCCCGCCTGGGTTGGGCGGCGTGGTGCCGGTCGGGGGTGGCGTGCGGCTGCCCGGGTGGCCGCCCGCCAGGGTTGGGCAGCGTGGTGCCGGCCAGGGGCGGCCGCAAGGGTCGCCCCCGGGACGGCGCAGCCCGCCGGACCCCCAGGCCCGACGGGCTGCGACTGCGGTCAGGTCCGGTCAGCCGATCTCGCCCGACGGCCGGTTGGCCCCCGGCACGTCGGCGGGCGCGTAGATCGTGCTGTCGCCCGGGTACGGCTTCGACCAGTTCGTCACCGTGTACCAGTCGAGCCGGTTGAGCTGCGCCGGGTTCACCCGGTCGGGCGCCGACTGCGCGCCGCCGAAGTGCTGCGCGTCGCTCCAGGCC
>JAOPWU010000057.1 GCA_025965515.1 Mycobacterium sp. | reverse complement strand
CGGCCGAAGCCGTTGATGCCCACGCGGGTCGCCATGACGCCAGTGCCCCTTTTCGTCGGTGGACCGCACGCGTCGCGGCGGTCGCTCGGTCGTGTCCAGCCCGTGCTCGTCCTACCCGGCCGCGCGGCTCTCTACGGCCGGTAGGACCGCCGACGGTAACGCACCGGCCGGCGCCGCTCCGCCGCCGCCGGTGCCTATGAGGCAGCTCACCCGGCGGTATCAGGCATCGAGCATCTCCGGGCTCACCGCGGCCTCGGTGCTCGGCACCCCGAGGTCCTCCGCCCGCTTGTCCGCCATGGCCAGCAGGCGGCGGATGCGGCCCGCGACCGCGTCCTTCGTCATGGGCGGGTCGGCGAGCGCGCCGAGCTCCTCCAGGGACGCCTGCGGGTGCGCCAGCCGCAGCTGCCCCGCGGCCAGCAGGTGGTCCGGCGCCGGCGGGTCCAGGTCCTGGAGGAGCGTCAGCGCCGCGTTCACCCGCGCACCGGCCGCCACCGCCGCGCGGGCGGAGCGGCGCAGGTTCGCGTCGTCGAAGTTGGCGAGCCGGTTGGCCGTGGCGCGGACCTCGCGGCGCATCCGCCGCTCCTCCCACGTCAGCACGCTGGTGTGCGCCCCGATCCGGGTGAGCAGCGCGGAGATCGCCTCCCCGTCGCGCACGACGACCCGGTCGACCCCCCGCACGTCCCGCGACTTCGCGGCGATGCCGAGCCGGCGGGCTGCGCCGACGAGCGCCAGCGCCACCTCCGGCCCCGGGCAGGTGATCTCCAGCGAGCACGACCGGCCGGGCTCGGTCAGCGAGCCGTGGGCGAGGAACGCCCCGCGCCAGGCGGCCTCGGCGTCGCAGATCGCACCGCTGACCACTTGGACCGGCAGGCCGCGGACCGGCCGGCCGCGCGGGTCCAGCAGCCCGGTCTGCCGGGCCAGCGCCTCGCCGTCCCGGTTCACCCGCACCACGTACCGCGTCTGCTTGCGCAGCCCGCCCGGCGACAGCACCGCCAGCTCGCTGATGTGCCCGTACACCTCGGTGAGCGTGCGGCGCAGGCGGCGGGCCGCCGCGCCGGTGTCCAGCTCGGCCTCGATGACCACGCTGGTCCGGCCGCCGGCCGC
This sequence comes from Mycobacterium sp., assembly GCA_025965515.1. GTDB lineage: Bacteria > Actinomycetota > Actinomycetes > RYN-182 > RYN-182 > RYN-182. The sequence continues at coordinate 6,685 of JAOPWU010000057.1, read as the reverse complement.
GCCGACCCGGTGCAGCCCGCCCGCGAGCCGCAGCATCGTGGCCGCCTCCGCGCGCCGGCAGCAGGGGCGCGTCACGACGACCCCTGCCAGCTCCGCCTTCACCGCCGCGGTCATGGCAGCCACGTGCGCTCCTTTCGTCCGTCCCGATTCGACCCTGTCCCAGCCTGTGCGCGCTCCCCGGGCTGGGTCAGGAACCGCCCGGTGCCGGCGGGACGGCGGCGGGGTGGGCAGGGGACGCCTCCCCCAGCAGGGGGGCGAACGCAGTGGCGAGGGCGACCGGGTCGTGCTGCCCGGGGGCCTCCGATCGTGCCACGGGCCGCAGCAGCAGCCGCGCACCGAGGTCCCTCGTGGCCTCCCGCAGCTCCGCCAGCAGCCGGACGCCGTCGGCGCCGACGAGGCTCGCCGAGGTGTCGGCGAGCACCGCGTCGAGGCGCAGGCCGGGGGCATGCTCGGTGAGCACGCGCAGGTGCGCGGCGGGCGAGAACCCGTCGGTCTCCCCCGGCTGCGGCACGAGGTTCAGCACGTAGACGACCCGCCGGGCGCCGACCAGGGCGTCGCGCAGCTGCGGCACCAGCAGGTGCGGCACGACGGAGCTGAACAGGGAGCCGGGCCCCAGTACGACGACATCGGCCTCGCCGATGGCGGTGACCGCGGCGGCACAGGCGGGAGGGTCCGGGGGCAGCAGCCGGGTCGCCAGCACCGAGCCGCGGGTCAGCGCCACCTCCGCCTGGCCGCGCACCACGGTGACGCGGTGGGGCTCCCCCGGCACCAGGCCGGCGACGTCCGCCTCGATGTCGAGCGGCCCGTCGCTCATCGGCAGGACGCGCGTGCCCTCGGGCAGGCCGAGCAGCCGGCCCGCGGCGGCGAGCGCGTCAGCGGTGGAGCCGCCCAGCACCTCGGTCAGCCCGACGAGCAGCAGGTTCCCGACCGGGTGCCCGGCGAGCGGCGAGTCCCCCTCGAACCGGTGCTGCAGCAGCCGGGCCCAGACGTCGTTCCCGGACGGGGTGAGCGCGGCCAGCGCCATGCGCAGGTCGCCCGGCGGCACCGCGCCCAGCTCGCGCCGCAGCCGCCCGGACGACCCGCCGTTGTCCGCGACCGTCACCACGGCGGTCAGCCGCGAGGTGAGCCGCCGCAGCGCCCGCAGCGTGGCGGCGAGCCCGTGTCCGCCACCCAGGGCGACCACCGCTGCCGGCTGGGGCCCGGCGTCGGGCGTTCCCGCCGGGGCGGCCGCGGGACCCGCGTCGGCGGTGACCGACAGGCCCGGCCCCGGCCGGGAGGGCCCATCGGGCCCGACGACGGTGAGCTGGGGGCCGCGTGCAGTCGCGTCCCGCGGTGGCGCCGTCACTCCCGGCCCAGGTCGCGATGGATGACCCGCACACTGGTGGTGGCCCCGGGGCCCTCGCCGTCGGAGGGCACCTCCCGCAGCAGGGCGGCCAGCCGCTCGCTGACGGCGACCGACCGGTGCTTGCCGCCGGTGCACCCGACGGCGATGTTGAGGAAGCGGCGGCCCTCGCGGCCGTACCCCTCGACGACCGTGCGGACGACGTCGGCGTACCCCTCGACGAAGCGGTCGGCGCCCGGCTGCCCGAGCACGTAGTCCCGCACGGCGGCGTCCCGGCCGGTCTGCGCGCGAAGGTCCGGCACCCAGTGCGGGTTGGGCAGCCAACGGCAGTCGAGCACCATGTCGGCGTCGAGCGGCAGCCCGTACTTGAAGCCGAAGCTCACGACCGTCACCCGCGTGGTGCTCACCGAGGCATCGGCGAACGCGGCGTCGATCTTGCGGCGCAGTTCGTGAATGTTGAGCTCGGAGGTGTCGACGACCAGGTCGGCCTCGGCCTTGAGGTCGCGCAGCAGCTCCCGCTCCCGCGTGATGCCGTCCACGAGCCGGCCGTCGCCCTGCAACGGGTGCGGCCGCCGAACGTTCTCGAACCGGCGGACGAGCGTGTCGTCGTCGGCCTCGAGGAAGAGGATGCGCGGGGCGTGCCCCCGCTCGCGGAGCGTCGTCAGCGCGGCCTGCAGGTCGTCGAAGAACTCGCCGCCGCGGACGTCGATGACGACCGCGATCCGGCCGGTGGCCTCGCCGCCGCGGCCCCCGAGGTCCGCCAGCGTCGGCAGCAGCGCGGGCGGGAGGTTGTCGACGACGAACCAGCCCACGTCCTCCAGGCACCGCGCCGCGGTGCCCCGACCCGCGCCGGAGAGCCCCGACACGATCGTGAGCGCGGCGTGCTCGCCCGCCGCCGGCGCCACGGGCGCGGGCGGGACGCTCGCGAACGGCGTCCCGGGGCGGTCGGGCGACCGCTCGAGCGTCGGCTCGGAGGCGGGGGCGTTCATGCGGGCGACTCCACGATCTCTCCGGTGACGGGGTTGACGGCAGGCATGTCCAGGTCCTCGGCGGCCGGCTGCCCGGCCGCGGGGTGCAGGGCCGCGACGATCGCCGCGGCCGTGCGGGGGCCGAACCCGGGCACCGCCATGATGTCGTCTGCCGTGGCGGCGCGCAGCCGCTTCAGCGATCCGAAGGCCTTCAGCAGCGTGGCCCGGCGGGCGTCGCCCAGCCCCGGGACGTCGTCGAGCGCCGTCTCGAGCATCCCCTTGGACCGCTTCTGGCGCTGGTAGGTGATCGCGAACCGGTGGGCCTCGTCGCGCAGCCGCTGCAGCAGGTACAGCGCCTCCGAGGTCCGCGGCAGGATCACCGGGTCCTGCTGGCCGGGCAGCCAGACCTCCTCCAGCCGCTTCGCGAGGCCGCAGACGGCGACCTCGTCGATGCCGAGCTCGTCCAGCGCGCGCTGTGCGGCGGCCACCTGCGGGGCGCCCCCGTCGACGACCACCAGCTGCGGCGGGTAGGCGAACCTGCGGGGGCGGCCGAGCGCGTCGCGGTTCGGGTCGCCGTCCTCCGCGGCGACCGCCGCCGCGTCACCGGCCGCCTCGCCGTGCACGCGGGCGAGGGTCTCGGCTGCGTCCTCCTCGGCGACCTCCCCGGTGCGGACCCGGTCCTCCAGGTAGCGGGCGAAGCGCCGGCCGATGACCTCGGCCATCGCGGCGGTGTCGTCGAGCGCGTTCCCCTCGGCCACGGTGCCACCCTCGGTCACCGAGCGGCCGCGCACCGCGAACCGCCGGTACTCGCTCTTGCGGGCCAGCCCGTCCTCGAAGACCACCATGCTGGCGACCACGTCGGTGCCCTGGTGGTGGCTGATGTCGTAGCACTCGATCCGCAGCGGCGCCACGTCCAGGTCCAGCGACTCCTGCAGCTCCTGCAGCGCCCGGCTGCGGGCGGTCAGGTCGCTGGCCCGCTTGGTCCGGTGCAGGGCGAACGCGTGGGCGGCGTTGCGCTCCACGGTCTCCAGCAGCGCCTTCTTGTCGCCGCGCTGCGGGACGCGCAGGTCGACCCGGTGGCCGGCCTGCAGTTCCAGCAGCTCCGCCACCACGTCGGCGTCCTCCGGCAGCGCCGGGACGAGCACTTCGCGCGGCACGTCGGTGATGTCCGCCCCGGCGCCGCCCCCGCTGCCGAGGTAGGCGCTGCCGAGGAACTGCTCCACCAGCCCGGCCGTGTCGAGCGGCTCGACCTTGTCGACGACGAAGCCGCGTTGGCCCCGGATCCGCCCGCCGCGGACGTAGAACACCTGCACGGCCGCCTCGAGGTCGTCGTGCGCGAAGGCGATGACGTCGGCGTCCGTCCCGTCGCCGAGGACGACGGCCTGCTTCTCCATGGCGCGCCGCAGGGCCCCGACGTCGTCACGCAGCCGGGCCGCCCGCTCGAAGTCGAGGTCGGCCGCTGCGGCCGCCATCTCCTTCTCGAGGCTGCGGATCATCGTGTCGGTGCGGCCGGCCATGAAGTCGCAGAACGCCTCGACGATGGCCCGGTGCTGCTCCGCGTCGACCCGCCCGACGCACGGCGCCGAGCACTTGTCGATGTACCCGAGCAGGCACGGCCGGCCCACCTGGGCGGCGCGCTTGAAGACGCCGTTCGAGCAGGTCCGCGCGGGGAAGACGCGCAGGAGCAGGTCGAGGGTCTCGCGGATCGCCCAGGCGTGGCTGTACGGGCCGAAGTAGCGGACGCCCTTGCGCTTGGCGCCGCGCATGACCTGCAGCCGCGGGTACTCCTCGTTCAGGGTGACCGCGAGCCAGGGGTAGCTCTTGTCGTCCCGGTACTTGACGTTGAACCGGGGGTCGAACTCCTTGATCCAGCTGTACTCGAGCTGCAGCGCCTCGACCTCTGTGTTGACGACCGTCCACTCCACCTGGGACGCGGTGGTCACCATCTGCTGCGTGCGGGGGTGCAGCTGGTGCAGGTCCTGGAAGTAGCTGTTGAGGCGGCTGCGCAGGCTCTTCGCCTTGCCGACGTAGATGACCCGGCTCATCGGATCCGAGAAGCGGTACACGCCTGGGGCGTCCGGGATGGACCCCGGCGCCGGGCGGTAGCTGGACGGGTCGGGCACCGTTCGAGCCTACGTCCGCCCCGCCGGCAGGCGCGCCTTCCACCGGCCGTACTGGCGCGCACGGCGCCCTGGTGTCAATCTTGCGCTGGGAGCGCATCCTGTGCGCCTGCGCCGGACCGTCGCGCCCGGGGCGTCGACCCTGGGGAGGTCGTCATCAGCGAGGTGCACGAGCTCGCCGTGGAACTGGCCGCACGCACGCTCGCGGGGCGCCGGGGGCGCCTGGCCACCGTCCGTCTCTCCTGGCGGACGGACGACCCGCTCGCGGTGCAGGTGGGCCTGCTCTCGCAGCCGGACCACCCCGCGCTGCCGCGGGGGCACTGGGTCGTGCTCCGGGACTTCCTGCGCTACGGCCTCGACGAACCGACCGGCGACGGCGACGTCCGCTTCCGGCCGGACGGTGACCTGCTGCGCATCGAGCTCACCCGCGAGGGGCGCTGCTGCGAGGTCACCATCGCGTCGACGCCGGTGCACGTCTTCCTGGACGAGACCGACGCGCGGGTGCCGTCCGGCAGCGAGCGCCCCGACGCCGCGCTGGACATCCTGCTGGAGCGCCTGCTCGAGCGCTGACCGTCAGCCGGCCAGCGCCACCTCCGGCCGGGCGTCCACGCCCAGCAGCTCGGCGAGGAACGCGCCCGTGTGCGACCCCGCGACCTGCGCCACGTCCTCCGGCGTGCCGGTGGCCACCACGGTGCCGCCCCCGCTGCCGCCCTCGGGTCCCATGTCCACGACCCAGTCCGCGGTCTTGATCACGTCGAGGTTGTGCTCGATCACGATGACGCTGTTGCCCTGGTCGATCAGCCGAGTCAGGACGTCGAGCAGCCGCTGAATGTCGGCGAAGTGCAGGCCGGTCGTTGGCTCGTCGAGGACGTACAGCGTGCGGCCGGTGTCGGGCCGACCCAGCTCTTTGGCCAGCTTCACCCGCTGGGCTTCCCCACCTGTGAGGGTCGTCGACGATTGACCAACTTTCATGTAACCGAGGCCGACGTCTTGAAGGGTGCGTAACGGTCGAGCGATCTGCGGCAAGGTGTCGAAGAGATCGGCGGCCTCGTCGATCGTCAGATCGAGCACGTCGGCGATGCTCTTTCCGTCGAACTCCACCTCGAGCGTCTCGCGGTCGAACCGTTTGCCTCGGCAGACTTCGCACGGCACGAACACGTCGGCGAGAAACTGCATCTCGATTCGCTTGACGCCGTCGCCCTGGCACGCCTCGCATCGGCCGCCTTTGACGTTGAAGGAGAAGCGCCCCGGCCGAAAGCCCCGAATCTTCGCTTCGGGGAGGCGGGAAAAAAGTTCGCGGATGCCGTCGTAGGCGCCAACGTAGGTGGCCGGGTTCGAGCGCGGCGTTCGGCCGATCGGCGACTGGTCGATCGCGATGACTTTGTCGAGGTGGTGGGCGCCCTCGATCCGATCGTGCTGCCCCGGCGAGGTGTGCGCCCGATTCAGGTCGCGCGCCAGGACTTGATAAAGGATGCCGTTCACCAGCGATGACTTACCAGACACCGACTCACCGGTTACCGCGACGAGCACAACGAGCGGGAAGCGAACATCGACGTTTTTGAGATTGTGCTCGCGCGCGCCGTGGACGGTCAGCCAGGTGTCGTCCGGGCAGCGCCGTCGCGCCGGCACCTCGATCTGGCGGACACCGGAGAGATATTGGCCGGTGATCGAGAGCGGGTTGCAGCCGATGTCGCGCGCGGTGCCGGTCGCGACGACGTGACCGCCCTGAACGCCCGCACCAGGTCCAAAATCGACGAGGTGATCCGCCGCCAGCATCGTCTCGAGGTCGTGCTCGACGACGAGCACGGTATTTCCGATGTCGCGCAGCTCTTCGAGCGTCCGAATCAGCTTGGCGTTGTCCCGCTGGTGCAAGCCGACCGACGGCTCGTCGAGGATGTAGAGCACGCCGACGAGTCCGCAGCCGATTTGGCTCGCCAGGCGGATCCGCTGGGCCTCGCCGCCGGAGAGAGTCGGCGCGGCGCGGTCGAGCGTCAGGTAGTGGAGCCCGACATTCATGAGGAAGGTCAGCCGCCCGCGGATCTCCTTGAGCAGCTCGTCGGCGATGATCTCGTCGCGCTGAGGTAGCTCCAGCCGTTCGAAGAATGCCAGCGCTTCGGCGATCGACATTTTCTCCACGTCGACGATCGATCGACCTCCGACGAGGACCGCCCGCGCCTCGGGCTTGAGCTTCGTTCCGTCGCACCCGGTACAAGGTTGCTGTCCGTAGAAGCGCTGATAATACTGGCGAGCCGCGT
>JAOPWU010000038.1 GCA_025965515.1 Mycobacterium sp. | reverse complement strand
GGACGCCGCGCCGGCGGCCGGGCAGGCGTCGCTCGACGCGCTGGTGTCCCTGCTGCAGGTCTGACGGCGCGACACGACGGGCGCCCCGCGACCCGTCGGCCGCGACGCTTCAGGCCGACCCCGCGGGCGACGATCCACGCAGGGTGCCGAGCCGGCACCCCACCCATCCGGAAGGCCGCCGCCCGCATGGTCCGCCCCGCCGAGACCCTCGTGCTCCTGCCGCCCGTCCGGGAGCTCGGGCGCCACGCGGGGACCTCGGTGCTGCAGGGCGCCGTGCTGCCCTCCGCCGCGGTGATGACCGGGGGCTGGACGGACCACCTCGTGCTCGGCCTGACCGTCGCCTGCTGCGGCAGCCTCGTCGCGCTCGCGTGGCGGGCGGCCCGCGCCCGCCGGGCGTCCGGGATGCTCCTGCTGAGCGCGCTGGGGCTGACCACCCGGTGCGTCCTGGTCGCCGCGACCGGCTCGACGGCCGTGTTCCTCGTCGGCCCGCTGCTCGCGGCCGGGGTGGCGATGCTCGCGTGCGGCGTGACGGCGCGACGCCGGGTGCCGCTGGCGGCGCGCGTGGCCGGCGACCTCGTGCCGCTACCCGACGGAGTGACGGGCAGCCGCGGCGTGGGGGCCGCCTTCCGGCAGATCACGTGGCTGTGGGCAGGGCTCAACGCCCTGAACGTCGGGATCAACGGATGGCTGCTGGTCCGCGGCGCGGACGCGCTCACGGCCGTCTCGATCCGCTCGGTCGTCGGGCCGGTCCTCACCGGCGGGGCGATCGTCGTCGCGGGCCTGCTGCTGCGGCGGGCGCTGGCGGCGGACGGGGTCCAGCTGCGCTGCGCCCGGCGCGGCGAGGGGACCGGCGCGACGCTCCCCACCGCGGCGTGAGGGCTGCTGCCCAACTTCTCCGGTCGGAAACCGGTTCCTCGCAGGGGGTTCCCAGCTACGCTGTCGACGCTTGATCCGCTTCCACCCCCGTTGACCCGTGGGAAGGACGACAGCGCTCCGTGGTGCAGCCCGAGGTGTGGTCGCAGGCGTGGGAGCGGCTGCCCGCGGGCGTCCTGATGCTGCGCGACGACCTGACGGTCGCCTACGCGAACCCCGCCGCGGCACGCATCGCCGGCTGCGCTCCCGCGGAGCTGCTCGACCGGCCGTACTCGGCCGCGCTCCCCGCCCACCTCGAGACGGGGGCGGAGGCCGGGGTGCGCGCGGTGCTCGACGGCGCGCAGTCGGCCGCCTGGGAGGCCCTCTACCCCGCCGGCACCTACGACATGTACGCCTACCGCGTCGGCGGGCAGGTGGTCGTGGTCGGCTGGAACGTCGACAGCTCCCGGGCGGCCGCCGAGGAGCTCGAGGCGCTGCTGAGCCGGACGGAGCTGCTGCTGGCGCTGTCGTCGGAGCTCTCCCGCGACGCCACTACCGGCGACATCTGCGGCACCGTCATCGACATCGCCGCCACGCACCTCGGCACCGCGTACGCGGGGGTCCACCTGCTCGACCCGGACCGCGAGCGGGTCCTGACGATGGCGCGCGGCCAGATCGACCCGGACGTGGAGGCCATCTGGCAGGAGCTGCCGCTGTCCCACACCGGGGCCGCCCCCGTGGTGATCCGGACCCAGCAGGCGGAGTTCCACGAGACGTTCGAGGCGGTCTGCGCGGCGCACCCCGACTCGCGCGACCGCTACGAGGCCGCGGGGCTGCGGGCGGGGGCGATCCTGCCGCTGCTGCGCCAGGGCGGCCGGGCGTTCGGCGCGATGACCCTCGCGTGGTCGACCGAGCACCCCATGGACGACGGCGAGCGGGCCACCATCACCGCCCTCGCCGGGTACACGGCGCAGGCGATCCAGCGGGTGCAGCTGCAGGAGGAGCAGCTGGGGGTGGCGGAGACGCTGCAGCGCGCGCTGCTGACCGAGTTGCCGCAGCCCGACCACCTGCAGCTGGCGGCCCGCTACCTGCCGGCGCACACCGGCGCGCAGGTCGGCGGCGACTGGTACGACGCCCTGCAGCTACCCGACGGGGCCACGGCGCTCGCCATCGGCGACGTCTCCGGCCACGACATGGCCGCCGCGGCCTCGATGGGGCAGTTGCGCAGCATCCTGCGCGGCTACGCGTTCGCCTTCGCCGACCAGCCCTCGGTGATCCTGCAGCGCCTCGACGAGGCGATCGACGGCCTGCGGATGGGCGTCGTCGCGACCGCGTCGCTCGGCAGGCTCGAGCAGACGGAGGAGCTGCGGGCGCGGGGCCTGCGGCAGCTGCGCTGGTCCAACGCGGGCCACCCGCCGCCGTTGCTGCTCCGCCCCGACGGCAGTGTCGAGGTGCTGGCGACCCCGCCGGAGCTGCTGCTGGGGCTGGACGCGACGACGGCGCGGACGGACCACGTGGTCGAGCTGCCGGCCGGCTCCACCCTCGTGCTCTACACCGACGGGCTCATCGAGCGGCGCGAGAGCGACCTCGCCCGCGGCCTGGCCGACCTCGAGACCGCGCTCGCGGGCGCGGGCGCGGCCGAGCTGCCACTCGAGGACCTGCTCGACACGCTCATCAAGGAGGTCGTCGGGTGCCAGCCGGAGGACGACGTCGCGGTCCTGGCCGTGCGGCTGCACCCGCAGGACCGGCCGCGGCCGGCGGAGGCGGGGCCCGTCACCCGCTGATCGCGGTCAGCCGCCACCTGGCGGCGCCAGCAGCCCCAGCCGGCTGGCGGTCCGGCCGAGATCGGGCGGCGGCTCGGCCACGGCGAGGAGCTCGGCGAGCGGCGCCTCCGCCACCAGCACCGGCCGGACGTCCGCGTCGTGGAGGACGTCGACCAGCTGCACGAACCGCTGCCGGCCGAACGGCGAGAGGCGTGCCAGCGGGCGGACCCCGAGCAGGACCCAGGTGCGGTAGGTGGCGGCCAGCGTCAGGTAGTCCGCGGGGGCGGTGGGGCGCTCGCACACCTGCAGGGCGTCGAGCCACAGCCGGTCGCCGTCGTCCGCCAGCACCGGGAACGCCCGGCCGTGGACCGTGAGCTCGCGGCTCCGGACCGGCCGGGGCGGGAGGAGCCCGAGCGGCGCCAGCCCGCCGGCGTCGAGCAGGTAGGCGCCCGCGGTGAACCCCGGCCGGTCGCGCCCCGCCCCGGCGCAGGTCCGGTAGTCGTGGCCACCGTCGAGCGCTACGACGGCGGCACGGTCCCGCAGCAGCGCGATGAGCGGCTCGGCGTCGGCGTGCCGCCGCGGGTCGGGGAGCAGCCCCTCGGGCGGGTAGTTCGAGGTGGCCACGACGGCGCCGCCCCCCGCGTACAGCCGCTGCAGCAGCTGCCAGGCGAGCCACGTGTCGTCGGGGTCGTGCAGGTGCAGCTCGTCCAGGACGAGCAGCCGCACCCCGGCCAGCAGCTCGTCGAGCGCGGCCGCGAGGGCACCGCGGTCGCCCAGGTGCCGCCCGACGCCCCGGTGGAGCCGGGTGTACAGGTCGTGGAAGTGGACCCGCAGCCGCACGGGCCGCTCGGGCAGCTCCGCGACCAGCGCGTCGACGAGCCAGGTCTTGCCGCGGCCCACCGGTCCCCAGACGTACACCCCGCGCGGGACGACCCGGGTCGGACCCCCGACCAGCGCGGCGGCGAGCGCCGCGAGCTGCTCCAGCGCGACCTCCTGGCCGGGGTCCAGGGCGAACCCCTGCGCCGCCGCCCGCGCGCGCACGGCGCACACCAGCTGCTCGGCAGTCGGCGGGCGCGTCCGCTGTCCCCTGGCGACCGCGAGGTCAGTGGCCACGAGCAACCCACTCGTCGTACGCCGGGGCCTCGGCGCCGATCGTGGTGTCGTCACCGTGCCCGGTGTGGACGACGGTGTCGGGCGGGAGGGTCAGCAGCGTCGTGCGGATGCTCTCGAGGATCGTCGGGAAGTCGCTGAAGCTCCGGCCCGTCGCCCCGGGGCCGCCCTGGAAGAGGGTGTCGCCGGAGAACACCAGCCCGTCGCCGACCAGGCAGACCCCGCCCGGCGAGTGGCCGGGGGTGTGCCGCACGGTCAGCGTCGTGCCGGCCACGTCGATGGCCTGCCCGTCGGCCAGCTCGCCGTCCGGCGCCCGGTCGTGCACGCGGTCCCACAGCACGCGGTCGGCGGGGTGCAGCCAGACGGGAGCGCCGACCAGCTCGGCCAGCTCCCGCGCCGCGTCGATGTGGTCGTCGTGACCGTGGGTGCAGACGATCGCGAGGACCGGCCGGCCGCCGACCGCGGCCGCGATGGCCCGGGCGTCGTGCGGCGCGTCGACCACGACGACGCCCGCCTCGTCGCCGTAGATCCAGACGTTGTTGTCGACCTCCCACGTCCCGCCGTCGAGGCTGAACGTGCCGTGCGTGACGAGCCGGTGCAGCTCCGCGGTCACAGCACGACCACGCTGCGGAGGACCTCGCCGCGCTCCATCTTGTGGAACGCCTCCTCCACGCCGTCGAGCGGGATCCGCTCCGAGACGAAGTCGCCGAGCGGGAAGCGCCCCTGCTGCCACAGGTCCACCAGCAGCGGGAAGTCCCGCTCCGGCAGGCAGTCGCCGTACCAGCTGCTCTTCGTGGCCCCGCCGTGGCCGAAGACCTCCAGCAGCGGCAGCTCGAGCGTCATCGTGGGCGTCGGGACGCCGACGAGCACCACCGTGCCCGCGAGGTCGCGGGCGTCGAAGGCCTGCCGGAAGGTCTCCGGCCGCCCGACCGCGTCGATGACGACGTCGGGCCCGAAGCCGCCGGTGAGGGCCCGCAGCTCGGCCACCACGTCGCCGTGCGCGTCCACCGCGTCGGTGGCGCCGAAGGTCTTCGCCAGCTCCAGCTTGCGCGCGTCCAGGTCGACCGCGATGACCTTGCGGGCGCCGGCGTAGAACGCCCCAGCGATCGCCGCGTTCCCCACACCGCCGCAGCCGATGACGGCCACGGTGTCGCCCTTCTGGACGGGGGCGGTGTTCACCGCGGCGCCGAACCCGGCCATGACGCCGCAGCCCAGCAGCCCGGCGGCGGCGGGGTCCACCTGCGGCACCTTGGTGCACTGCCCGGCGGCGACCAGCGTCTTCTCCGCGAAGGCGCCGATGCCGAGCGCGGGGCTCAGCACCGTGCCGTCGGCCAGCGTCATCTTCTGCGTGGCGTTGTGGGTGTTGAAGCAGTACCAGGGGCGCCCGCGCTTGCAGGCGCGGCACTCGCCGCAGACGGCCCGCCAATTGAGGATCACGAAGTCGCCGGGCGCCACGTGCGTGACGTCGTCGCCGACGGCCTCGACGACGCCCGCCGCCTCGTGTCCGAGCAGGAACGGGTAGTCGTCGTTGATCCCGCCCTCGCGGTAGTGCAGGTCGGTGTGGCAGACCCCGCAGGCCTGCACCTTCACCAGCGCCTCGCCGGGTCCGGGGTCCGGCACCAGGATCGTCTCCAGGCTGACCGGCGCGCCCTTGCGGCGGGCGACGACTCCGCGGACCTCATGCACGGTGGCGGACTCCTTCGGTCGTGGGACGGTCCCCCAGGGGGAGCTTCTCATCCGCCGGTTCCTCGAGGAGTTCCCGGATGGCGGCCATGATCGTGTCGGTGACCGAGCGCAGGTCGTCGGGGTCGTTCGGGTCCGCGTCGGGGAACGTGAGCGGCGCGCCGATACGGACGGTGACCCGCGCCAGGTGCGGCCGGGTCGCGCCGATCGGCAGCACCGTGTCGGTACCCACCATCGCGATGGGGACGACCGGCACCCCGGCGGTGAGCGCGAGCCGGGCGACGCCGGTCTTGCCGGGCTGCAGGACGCCGCTGCGGCTGCGGGTGCCCTCCGGGTAGATCCCGATCAGCGTGCCGCCGCGCAGCCGCTCGACGGCGGTGACCAGCGTCGCCGCGGCCGAGGTGGGGTCGTCCCGGCGCAGCGGCACGAGGCCGGTCCCGCGGACGAACGCGGCCTTCGCCCTGCCCTTCAGGCCCCGGCCGGTGAAGTACTCCTCCTTCGCGAGGAAGGTCATCCTGCGGCGCATGAGCACCGGCAGGAACAGGGAGTCGCACATCGACAGGTGGTTGCTGGCGAGGACCGCCCCACCTGTCGCGGGGATGTTCCCGGCACCGACCAGCCGGGCGTGCCACAGCACGTGGAAGGGCCATCGCAGGACCGCGCGAACGAACCAGTAGAACATCACAGCCTCCCGGAGGCGCGACCGTTGCGCGCGCCTACCGAGCGCTCTTCCCCGCCACAGCCGATCTACGGCGATGCATCGCCGTCAGGTGAAGTCGAGCACCAGTCGGCCGCGCACCCCGCCCGCCTCGAGCCGGCGGTGCGCCTCGGGCGCCTGCTCGGCAGGCAGCACGTCGGCGACGCGCAGCGTCAGCACGCCCTCGTCGACCTGCCGGGCGAGCCGGGCGATCGCGGCGGTCTCCGTCGCGGCGGTCCCCACCATGATCTTGTGGAGGGCGATGCCGCGCTCGGTGGGGCCGTTCCAGCCGCGGACGACCGCCAGCCCGCCGCCGTCCCCGATCGCCGGGAGGGCCTGCTCGTGCAGCAGCGCCCCGTCCGCGAGACCGTCGACCCCGTCCGGGACCACCCGGCGGACCGCCGCGGCGAAGCCCTCGCCCCGCGCGACGACGTACCCGGCACCGAGGGACCGGACGAGCTCCCGGTCCCGCTCGCCCGCATCCGCGACGACGGTCAGGCCGGCGGCCGCGGCCAGCTGCACCACGTAGCCGCCGAAGGCGCCGGCCGCGCCGGTGACGGCGACCGTGCCGCCCGGCGGGACCGCCAGCGCATCGAGTGCCAGCTGCGCGGTCAGGGCGTTCATCACGAGGGTCGAGGCGGCCGGGAGGTCGACGCCCTCGGGCGCCCGCACCACCGACGCGGCCGGCAGCACCACCTCCTGGGCGTAGGCACCGCCGTGCGGCCCGGTCGGCAGCGCGATCCCGACGACCCGGTCGCCCACCGCCAGCCTGCTGTCCGCGCCGGGTCCGAGCCGCGCGACGACGCCGGCGAGGTCCATCCCCGGCAGGTACGGCGGGGTGCGGCCGTCGAGCCGGGCGGCCTGCGCGCCGGCGCGGAACAGCAGGTCGGTGGGGTTGACCGCGGCCGCGTGGACGCGGATCCGCACCTCCCCGGGGCCGGGCTCGGGCGTCGGCAGGTCGAGCACCTGCAGCGCGTCCGGGCCCCCGAACTCGGTCACACCCACGGCCTTCACAGCGGTCCTCCGATCAGCCGGACAGTCCCGACAGCAGCTCCTCGAACGGCGTCACCGCGGGCAGGGCGCCTGCCGCCGGCCGATCGCGGTCGGGCCGGGCCGCGACGAGGGCGGCGAGCTCCGCGGCCGCGCGGTCGATGCGACGGGCGAGCTCGCCGCCGGGCCCGTCGGTGGCACCCCAGTCCTCCGTCGCGGCGAACACCGCGGTGGGGACGACGATGGCGCGCAGGTAGCTGAACAGCGGCCGCAGCGCGTGTTCCAGGGCCAGGGAGTGCCGCGCCGTGCCCGCCGTCGCGGCGATGAGCACGGGTTTGCCGGCCAGCGACCCCGGCTCCAGGACGTCGAAGAACATCTTGAAGAGCCCGCTGAACGAGCCGCTGAAGATCGGCGTCACGGCGATGAGGCCGTCCGCCTCCGCGACCGCCTCGACGGCGGGGCGCAACCGCGGCGGGGGGAAGCCCGTCAGCAGGTGGTCGGTGACCTCGTGCGCCACGTCGCGCAGGTCGATGACGGTGACCTCGGCTGCGATCCCCAGCTCGACGAGGGCGTCCGTCGTGGCGGCGGTGAGCCGGTCGGCGAGCAGCCGGGTGCTGGACGGCTGGGAGAGCCCCGCCGTCACCACGGCGATGCGCCGACGGGCGGTCACCGGGCCACCACCGCGGGTGCTGTGGGAGCGGCACCGCTGTCGTCGGCGGCCGCGGCGGCGCGGGCAGCGGCCAGCAGGCCGGCGTGCGTGGGGGCGTCGGGCACGTGCGCCGGCCGGCGCGCCGCGAACTCCTTGCGCAGCACCGGCACCACCTCCTCGCCCAGCAGGTCCAGCTGCTCGAGGACCGCCTTCAGGGGGAGGCCGGCGTGGTCCATGAGGAACAGCTGCCGCTGGTAGTCACCGACATCCTCGCGAAAGCCCAGCGTGCGGTCGATGACCTGCTGCGGGCTGCCGACGGTGAGCGGCGTCTGCTCCGTGAAGTCCTCCAGCGACGGGCCGTGCCCGTACACCGGGGCGTTGTCGAAGTAGGGGCGGAATTCCCGGACGGCGTCCTGGCTGTTCTTCCGCATGAAGACCTGGCCGCCGAGCCCGACGATGGCCTGATCGGCGCTGCCGTGGCCGTAGTGCTCGAACCGCTGGCGGTAGAGCTGCACCATCTGCTTCGTGTGCTCCATCGGCCAGAAGATGTTGTTGTGGAAGAAGCCGTCGCCGTAGTAGGCGGCCTGCTCCGCGATCTCCGGGCTGCGGATCGAGCCGTGCCAGACGAACGGCGGCACGCCGTCGAGCGGCCGCGGAATGGCCGTGAAGCCCTGCAGCGGGGTGCGGAAGCGTCCCTCCCAGGTGACGACGTCCTCGCGCCACAGCCGGCGCAGCAGCGCGTAGTGCTCGATCGCGAGCTGGATGCCGTTGCGGATGTCCTGCCCGAACCACGGATAAACCGGGCCGGTGTTGCCGCGGCCCATCATCAGGTCGACGCGCCCGTCGGCCAGGTGCTGCAGCATCGCGTAGTCCTCGGCGATCTTCACCGGGTCGTTGGTGGTGATGAGCGTCGTGGCCGTCGAGAGCTGGAGCGTCGAGGTCTGCGCCGCGATGTACGCGAGCGTCGTGGTGGGCGACGACGAGACGAAGGGCGGGTTGTGGTGCTCGCCCAGGGCGAAGACGTCGAGCCCGACTTCTTCGGCCTTCTTCGCGATCGTGACGATGGCCTTGATCCGCTCCGCCTCGCTCGGCGTGCGGCCGGTCGTCGGATCGGTCGTGACGTCACTGACCGAGAAGATCCCGAACTGCATGGCAGGCTCCTGACCCGAGGTTGTTGCGTAATCAACGACCCAACGCCGGTGGGGTGCCCGCCATGCCCCACCGCGGAGTGAGCGACCTCACCGCGGGTCTCATCCCCCGCAATCGTGCGAGTAGTACCCGACCCGACGGGTACCGTTCGTCACCGCCCGAACGTTCGCGAGCCCAACCAAGGATGCGGCGGTGCCCCCTCCCCCCAGCGCGACGGTTGTCGGGGCTCCCCCCGCCACCGTCGGGCGGTACGACGGCAGCCGCCCCGACCGGCTGCGCAGCGGGCTCGGGGCACTGACCCTGGGCGCGCTCGGCGTCGTGTTCGGCGACATCGGCACCAGCCCGCTGTACGCCCTGCAGACCGTGTTCACGGCCGACAACCACCGCGTCGCACCGCAGCCGGTCGAGGTCTACGGCGTCATCTCGCTGATCGTCTGGGCGGTCACGGCGATCGTCTCCCTGAAGTACGTCACGTTCATCCTGCGCGCCGACAACGACGGCGAGGGCGGCATCATGGCCCTCACCGCGCTGCTCAAGCAGCACCACTTCACCACCTGGCGCCGGAAGTCCATCCTGCTGGCGCTCGGCGTCTTCGGCGCCTCCCTGTTCTACGGCGACGGGATCATCACGCCCGCCATCTCCGTGCTGTCCGCGGTGGAGGGCCTCCACGTGGCTGTCCCGAGCCTCAGCCACCTCGTCGTCCCGATCACGATCACGGTGCTGACGCTGCTGTTCGCGATCCAGCGGTACGGCACCGGGCTGGTCGGCCGGCTGTTCGGCCCGGTGATGCTGGTCTGGTTCGGCTGCCTCGCCGTGGCGGGCGTGAACGGCATCCGGGTCGACCCGGGCATCCTGCGGGCCCTCTCCCCCACCTACGGCATCGCCTTCATCGCGTCGCACGGGACGATCGCCTTCATCGCCCTGGGGTCCATCGTCCTGGCCTTCACCGGCGCCGAGGCGCTCTACGCGGACGTGGGCCACTTCGGCCGCCAGCCCATCCGCCGCGCGTGGTTCTTCCTGGTGTTCCCCGCGCTGGTGCTGAACTACATGGGGCAGGGCGCGATGATCCTGCGCGACCCCACCGCCATCGCGAACCCGTTCTTCCTGATCCTGCCCACGTGGTCGCGGCTGCCGATGGTGCTGCTCGCGACGGTGGCCACGGTCATCGCCTCGCAGTCGGTCATCTCCGGCGCCTTCAGCGTCACCCGGCAGGCCGTGCAGCTCGGGCTGCTGCCGCGCATGACCATCCGGCACACGTCCGAGCACGAGGTCGGGCAGGTCTACGCCCCGGCGATCAATGGGGGCCTCTTCGTCGCCGTCGTGGTGCTCGTCCTCGGCTTCGGCTCCTCCGCCGCGCTCGCCTCCGCCTACGGCGTGGCGGTGACCGGGACGTTCATGCTCGACACGGTCCTGTTCCTCGTCGTGGTGCGGACGCGGTGGCGCCGGCCACGGTGGGTCATCGCGGTGGCCGGGACCGTCATCCTCACGATCGAGGCGACCTTCTTCTGCGCCAACCTGCCGAAGGTGCCCCACGGCGGCTGGCTCCCGCTCGGCGTGGCCGCGGTGGTGTTCACGGTGCTCATGACCTGGCAGCGGGGCCGCCGCATCGTCACCCGCAACCGCACCGCCGAGGAGGGCGAGCTCGCCACGTTCCTGGCCGAGCTGCACCACCTCGACCCGCCCATCCACCGGGTCAGCGGCACGGCGGTCTTCCTCAACGCCTCCACGGAGACCACGCCGCTGGCGCTGCGGACCAACGTGGAGCACAACCACGTGCTGCAGGAGAAGGTGGTCATCCTGAACGTGCGCGTGGAGAACGTGCCGCACGTGAGCGCCGCGGACCGCCTCACCGTGAACAGCGTGCCGTTCCCGGAGGACGGCGTGGTGCACCTGCGGGCCGCCTACGGCTTCCAGGACGAGCAGGACGTGCCGGCCCTGCTGCGGCTGGCGGTGGCGCAGGGACTGCTGGCCCCGCCGGACCTGGGCGAGCTGACCTACTTCCTGTCCCGCATCACCGTCGTCGGGTCTCGCGAACCCACCATGCCGCGGTGGCAGAAGAAGCTGTTCCTGACCATCTCGCACAACGCGGCGCATCCGGTGAACTTCTTCGGGCTGCCGGCCGACCAGTCGATCAGCATGGGCGCCGAGATCCCGGTCTGAGCAGCTGTCCCGGGGCGGTCAGCGGCCGGGATTGGCCGGCAGCGTGCCGGTCGCCACCACCTCGTCGGCGATCGACCGCAACTTGCGGTTGGCGTGCTGGCTCACGTCCCGCAGCAGGTCGAACGCCCGCGCCTGGGTGATCGCGTGCTGCACCATGAGGATCCCGACCGCGGCGCCGATCATCCGGTTGCTGTTCAGCGCGGTGCGGAGCGTGCCGAGCTGCTCCTGCTCGCGGGCCTGCGCCATGGCCAGCGCGGCGTGCGCCGCAAGGAGGGACCCGGCGGACCGCTGCTCCGCCCCGAAGGCGTCCCGGCGCCGGGAGTAGAAGTTGAGGGCCCCGAGGGTGTCCCCGGACACGAAGAGCCGGAACGCCAGGATGCTGCGCACCCCCGTCTCCTGCGCGGCGCGGGGACCGAAGTCGGGCCACCGGTCGGTCTCGCCGGCGAGGTCGCCCGTCACGAAGATGTCGTGCCCCGTGATGGCGTCCAGGCAGGGCCCCTCGCCGGCCTCGTACTGCAGGGCGTCCACCGCCCGGGGGAGGTCGCTCGTCGCCGCCGGGGTCAGCGGCTTGCGGTCGTGCACCAGGGTGATGCCCGCTTCGTCCATGCCGTCGAGCCGCTCCACCGCGGCCCGCACGATGGCGTCCAGGGTGCCCGCCACCGACTCCTCGCGTTGCAGGAGGCGCGCGACGTCCGCCATCGTCGCCGCCAGCGGATCCTCGCCGCGCTGGGGGCGCCGCCCCGTCGTCTCGGACATGCCGCACCCCGCTCGTCGCTGGTCGCGAGCTTGTTCACCGAACCACGGACGGCGGGGCCGCGCCAGGGTCGGCCGGGCGGTGGGTACGTCCCGTCCGTGTGGCGGCGCCACATGCCGCTTGCGGGGAGGCGGCCGCGGCGCCGAGGATGCGGCCGTGACCGATGTCGCGGCGCCGGCAGGGCCGTACTTCCTCTACCGGTTGATCCCGCCCCGGGCCACCTTCCCTGCCGACATCACGGCGGACGAGGCGGCCCTGATGGCACGGCACGCCGACTACTGGGCCGCCGCGCTGGCCCGCGGCACGGTGGTGGTCTTCGGCCCGGTCGCGGATCCGGCCGGCGTCTGGGGCCTCGGCGTCCTCGAGGCGCCCGACCTCGGGGCGGCGCAGGCCCTGGTCGCCGCCGACCCCGCGATCACGAGCGGACTCATGACCGCCGGGCTGTATCCGATGCTCGGCGGGAAGGCCCGCCCCGCGCCCGCGGGCTGAGGGGCGACCGCCTCAGGTGGTGGCCTGCGGCTTGGGCTCCTGGCGGGGCTCGAGCTGGATCTCCTTGGCCGCCCCGTCGACCCCCTCGCGGAGCTCGCGGGAGCGCTCCCGCTCCGCGTTCAGCTGCGCCCCCAGCAGCAGCGCCACGTTGCCGAGCCACACCCAGACGAGGAACGCCACGACGCCACCGAGCGTGCCGTACGTCTTGTTGTACGAGCCGAAGTTCGCGACGTAGAGCGCGAACAGCGCCGACGCCACCAGCCAGACGGCGATCGCGAACAGCGCGCCCGGCAGGACGAACCGCAGGCCGCGGAGCTTCACGTTCGGCGTCGCGTAGTAGAGGACACCGAGCATGAGCAGCACCAGCACCGCCATGACCGGCCACTTCGCGATGTTCCAGACCGTCACGGCCGTGCTGCCGAGCCCCAGGGGGCCGGCCACCTTCGACACGATCGGGCCGGTCAGCACGAGCGACAGGGCGAGCACGGCCGCCAGGAGCACGACGATCAGCGTCACGAGGACCTGCAGCGGCCGCAGCTTCCACACCGGCCGCCCCTCCGGCGTCTCAAAGATGACGTTGGCGGCGCGGGTGAAGCCCCCGACGTACCCGGACGCGGACCACAGGGCGCCCGCCAGGCCCAGCACCAGGGCGATGCCCGCGCTGGTGTGGTTCGCGGTCACGTCGTGGATCGGGCCCGTCAGCGCCTGCGCCGCCGACGGGTTGAACGAGCTGGCGATCTGCAGCAGCTTGTCGGTCGTGGTGCGGGGGTCGGCGACCAGGCCGACGATCGACACCAGCGCGATGAGCGCGGGGAACATCGCCAGCAGCGCGTAATAGGTGAGCGAGGCGGCCCAGTCGGTGCCCTTGTCCTCCGAGAACTCCTTCAGCGTCCGCTTCAGCGTGGCGACCGCCGAGACCCGCGTGTCCGTGCCGGTCGGCGCGTAGTCCGCGCGGCGCCGGCCGTCGCCCGGGTCGCCCATGCCGGCGCGGCGCCGGCCGCCGTCGACGAGCTGGCCCTCGGTGTCGTCGATGCCGATGCCGTTCGACGCGTCGTCGTCGTGCCGCCGCAGCAGGGACGTCAGGCCACCCCGGCCGCCTCCCGAACCCCTGGCCATACCGCCATCTCCTCGATCGCCGCACCGTGGGCGCAGCCGTCCCCGCGCTCCGTCAGCGACCGGATACCCGGCCCGGGGACGGGGGAACGTCCCGCCGCCCGCCCGTCAGCCGCCGGTCGCGGCCTCGGCGGCCCGGACCCCGTCGCGGACCCCGGGGAGCCGCCGGAGCAGCGCGTCGCCGAGCGGGCCGTTGGCACCGCGGGTGGCGAAGAACGGTGCGACCCACCCGGGGTACCGCACGGCCGCCTGCCGCCGCTCGACGGCCCGGACGAGGCGGGGCACCAGCTCCGCAACGGGGCCGGGCCGGCTCACGAAGCCCGGCAGCGCCCGCCGGACGGTGGCCACGCCGGGCGCGGCGAAGGCCTCACCGACCAGCCCGGTGTCCAGGAACCCGAGGTAGGCCACACCTGCGGTGGCCCCGTGCGGCGCGAGCTCGACCCGCAGCGTCCGGCCCAGCTGCTCGACCGCGGCCTTGCTCATCGCGTACGGCGCCGCGAGGACCCCGTTGAACGCCGCGTACAGCGACGCGATCACGAGTACGTGGCCGCGGGCCTCGACGATCGCGGGCAGCGCCGCCCGGGTGGTGTGGACGACGCCCGCCAGGTTGACGGCGAGCACCCGGTCGAACGCGTCCCGGTCGGCGGTGAGCACGGTGCCCGGCGGGGGCGGCAGCCCGGCGTTGGGGATGACGACGTCGAGCCGGCCGAACGTCGCCAGCACCTGGGCGACCGCGGCGTCGCAGGCGGCCTGGTCCGTCACGTCGACGCCGAGCGCGACGGCCCGTCCGCCCAGCTCCGCGGCCGCCCGCCGGGCCGCGGCCTCGTCGACGTCCGCGATGGCCACGGCGGCGCCGCGGGCGTGCAGCGCGCCCGCGAGGCCCCGACCGATGCCGTGCGCGGAGCCGGTGACGAGCACGGCTGCGCCGTCGAGCCGCAGCCGGCGGGGCATCTCAGGCCGCCTGGTCTGCTGCGGGCGGGACCACGCGGTTGCCGACGGCCACCCCCCGCTCGTGCAGGACGGTGGTGACCGCGATACCGGAGGAGCGGGCCCCGGTGCCACTGCCGCGGGGCAGGGCGGCGACCGGCACGGGGCCTCCTCGGCACGAACGGGGGGTGACCAGTGGTCATATGTGACCACGGGTCAGACCGTACGGGCCTGGGCCGCGAGGCGCAACGCCCCCCGCCGACTAGCGGGAGCCCTCCCGCGGCCCGAACGCCTGCACCAGCACGTCCAGCAGCCGGTCCACGGCGGCGTCCTGGGTGGCCGGGTCACCGCTGTCCAGCCCGAGCACCGGGTCCAGCCCGGGGCTCGAGGGGGCGAGCGCCAGGTGCGGCAGCACCAGCAGCAGCAGCGCGATGAAGGCGTCGATGTCCGCGTCCCGGCGCAGGTCGCCCGCGTCGCGCGCGCTCTCCAGCAGCGGCCGCAGCACCGCCAGGTAGTGCCGGTTCGCGGCCCCCCGCACGGCGGACCTGGCTGCGCGGTCGGGTTCGAGGTTCACCGCCGCGGTGAAGGCCAGCTCCAGCGGGTGGTCGGGGAAGTAGTCCACCCAGCGGTGCACCAGCGCACGGAACGCCGGGAAGAAGCCGTCCCCCCAGGGCAGCGCCGGGAGTTGCG